>JBAVTK010000455.1:0-23709 GCA_049696095.1 Aliidongia sp.
CGGCCG
This sequence comes from Aliidongia sp., assembly GCA_049696095.1. GTDB lineage: Bacteria > Pseudomonadota > Alphaproteobacteria > ATCC43930 > CGMCC-115725 > JAXDMU01. Next base: position 7 of record JBAVTK010000455.1, read on the forward strand.
CCCTGACGCACCACTATCGGCGCCTCGGTATTCACATCCTCGAAAACGCGTGACCGGTCCGCGGGTCATCATACAACAAGACGGCGTAGGTCGAGCCGGTTCGACCAATTCGAGCCAGTACACCCTAGACATTGCAGATCAGGTGGGATGTTATAGGCAAACGGGTTGAGAGTCGTCTACCCGGTCATCCATTACATCGATAGGAGCGATAAAGCATGGCGCAGATCGGCGTGGGCAAACTCACCTTGGAATATGAGCGGTTCGGCCCGACTGATCGCGAGACGGTGGTCCTGGTCATGGGGCTGGGCGCGCAGATGACGCGATGGCCGGTCGCGTTGTGCCTGCTCCTCGTCGATCGGGGCTTTCAGGTCGTTCGATTCGACAATCGCGATATCGGCCTGTCGACCAAGCTCGATTGGCTGGGCACGCCCGATATCGGCGCGCTGATTGCCGCCCGCTCGGCCGGACAAGGCGCCGTGCCACCCTATCGGCTGGACGACATGGCGGCGGACACTGTCGGGCTACTCGACGCGCTCGGCATCGACAAGGCGCATATCGTCGGTGCCTCGATGGGCGGCATGATCGCCCAGTTGGTCGCCGCTGATTTTCCCGATCGCGCCCGTTCGCTGACCTCGATCATGTCAACCACGGCCAATCCTGCCGTGCCGCAAGGCAAGCCCGAAGCGCTGATGGCCCTGATGGCACCGCCGGCACCGGCCGGCGACGAGGCGGCGATCGTGGCGCGCGGCCTGCGGATCGCCCAGGTCATCGGCAGTCCCGGCTATCCGCAGGAGGAAGCGGTTGTGCGCGAGGCGATCCTGGCGGATGCGCGGCGGAGCTTTCACCCGGCCGGTGGCGCGCGTCAGATGGCTGCGGTCGTCTGTGCCGAGGATCGCCGGCCGAAGCTCGCCACTCTCGCCGTTCCCACCGTGGTCCTGCATGGTGCCGATGATCCGCTGGTGCCGGTTGAAGGCGGGCAGGACACGGCGGCGAACATTCCGGGCGCCGAATTGCGGATCGTGCCCGGCATGGGCCACGATCTGCCACCGGCCCTGCTGGGCACGGTCGCCGACGCGATCTCGGCGGCGGCCGGACGCGCCGGTTCCTGAAGAACAACCAGGGCGAACTCGCCCGACTCGCTACTGCCAACGCCGCTATTTTCGTCGATCGATCATCGCGGCCCATAAGAAAGGGGGAATCATGTCACCAGAATTGACTCTACTCGTCTGGGCGACGGTGCTGACACTGGTCCAGGCGGTCGTCGCCGTGATGGGCGCGACCGGCCAGGTCGGGTTGCCGATCCTGGCGGGAAACCGCGAGACGCCACCCGCGATCGGCGGCTGGGCCGCCCGGGCCGAGCGCGCGCATCGCAACATGCTGGAAAATTTCGCGCTCTTCGCCGCTTTGGTCCTGGTGGCCCAGGTGGCGGGCAAGACCAACGCCATGACCGCGCTCGGTGCCGAACTGTTCTTTTGGGCGCGTCTAGTCTACGCCGTCATCTATGTCGTCGGCATTCCGTGGCTGCGCACCGGCGTCTGGGCGGTATCGGTGGCAGGGCTGCTGCTGATCATCGCACAACTGGTTTAGCGCGACCGCCTTATCTTTGAGAATCTCAGATCCGGGCAATGCCCGGATCGTTGAATTCCCGGCGATATTCCGCCAGGGCGGCCGCTTCGTCGAAGGCGCCCTCGCTTTTGGCGATGACCACGGTCGCAACCGCATTGCCGATCATATTGGTAACCGCGCGTGCCGTGGACATGAAGCGATCGACGCCGATCAGCAGGGCGACCCCTTCGATCGGCACGATCCGGGTCGCCTGAATCGTGGCCGCGAGCACGATGAAGGCGCTGCCGGTAACGCCGGAGGCGCCCTTCGAGGTCACCATCAAGATCGCCAAAATCCCCAATTGCTCGCGAAGACTGAGGTCGACTCCGTAAGCCTGGGCGATGAACAGGGTCGCCATCGACATATAGATCGAGCTGCCGTCAAGATTGAAGGAATAGCCGGTCGGAATCACCAGGCCGACGATCGGCCGAGCGGCGCCGAAACGCTGTAGCTTTTCAATCATTTTCGGCAACACCGTCTCGGACGACGAGGTGCCGAGCACAATCAGGATCTCGTCGAGGAAATACCGGACGAAGCGGAAGATGTTGAAGCGGAACAGCCACGCGACCAGCCCGAGCGCCCCCGCGATGAAGGCGGTCATGGTCAGGATGATGCAGACCATCAGCATCAGCAGATTGCCCAGCACATCGACGCCGAACAGGGCGATCGTATAGGCCATGGCACCGAAGGCCCCGATCGGTGCCACATACATGATGATGCCGATAATGCCGAAAAACGCCTCGCCCAGCCGTTCGAGCAATTGTTCGATCGGCTTGGCCCGTTCACCCATATTGGCCAGAGCCGCCCCGAACAGCAGTGCCAGGACCAGCACCGGGATTAGATCGCCCTTGGTGAAGATACCGACGGCACTGTCGGGCACCATGTGTATCAGCGTCTCGACGGCGCTCTGTTGCTGGGCGGCGTCGGCATACTTCGCCGTCTTGGCCGCGGCATCGGCGATATTGGTCGAGACCCCGACGCCCGGCCGGACGATATTGACGATCACCATGCCAAGGCCGAGCGCAAGCGTGGTCATGACCTCGAAATAGATCAAGGCCTTGCCGCCGACCCAGCCGACCTTGCGCATATCGCCGACATGCGAAATTCCGGTAACCACGGTCAGAAAGATCACCGGGGCGATCACCATCTTGATCAGATTGATAAAAACAGTGGCGAGCGGTTGCAATTGCTTGCCGAGCGCAGGGTTGAGGTATCCGACGATCCCGCCCAGCACAATGGCGATCAGCACCTGGACGGTAAGATTGCGATAGAACGGCCGGCGCCGTATCCGGACCCCAACGGCGATTTCACTCGGCAACTGCCCCTCCCTGACGATCTTGGTAACGATACTTGACGCGACCATAGCGGCAGGCAAGCACGAAAGAAATCATGGTGTGCAGTGGCGTGCTTCAGATTTCTTTTTGTCGGGTCACCGATACGATACTATCTTCGTCTGTGGTTCGCGCCTGGCGTGCCACTGCGTGGAGGAAGCAAAGATGAAAATCGAAGCGCTGTCCGGCTGGAATCGGGAACAGAAGCATGTGGTGGTCGCAAGCTATTTGGGCTGGACGCTGGATGCCTTCGATTTCTTTTTGTTCGTCTTCGTGCTCAAGGACATTGCGCAGGAATTCGGCACGGAGGTCGGCAACGTCACGCTCGCCATCACCCTGACGCTGGCGATGCGGCCGATCGGTGCCTATCTGTTCGGTCGCGCCGCCGATCGATGGGGGCGCCGGCCGACGCTGATGGCCGACGTACTCCTCTATTCTGCACTGGAATTCGCCTCTGGATTTTCTCCCAACATTACGACACTGATTGTGCTGCGGGCGCTTTACGGCATCGCCATGGGCGGCGAATGGGGCGTGGGGGCGTCGCTGACCATGGAAACCATTCCGGCCAAAGCGCGCGGCTTCGTCTCGGGCCTGCTGCAATCGGGCTATCCGTCCGGCTATCTCCTGGCCTCACTGGTCTATGGCGGGCTCTTCCCGCTGATCGGCTGGCGCGGCATGTTCATGGTTGGCGTCCTGCCGGCCTTGCTGGTGCTCTATATCCGCCGCAATGTGCCCGAATCACCCGGCTGGGACCGCGCAAACGCGCAGCGCAGCAACACGTTTGATGTGCTGAAAGCGCATTGGCGCCTAGCGGTATACGCGATCATCCTGATGACGAGTTTCAATTTCTTCAGCCATGGCACACAGGATCTCTATCCGCTGTTCCTGCGCGAGCAACATCATCTGTCGCCGTCGCAAATCAGCGTGATCGCGATCATCTACAATATCGGCGCGATTTGCGGCGGTCTGTCCTTTGGCTCGCTGTCGCAGCGTTTCGGCCGCCGCCGCGCGATCATCACAGCCGCCTTGCTGTCGCTTTTGGCGATGCCGCTCTGGGCGTTCTCGGAAAGCCCCGCCTATCTGGCGCTCGGCGCGTTCCTGATTCAATTCATGGTCCAGGGTGCCTGGGGCACCATTCCGGTCCATCTGAACGAATTATCCCCAGACGAGGCGCGCGCCACCTTTCCGGGCACCGTCTATCAATTGGGCAATTTGCTGGCATCGGGCAACGCCACGATCCAGACCTGGATCGCCGTGTCCTATGGCGGACAATACAGCATCGCGCTGGCGATCGTGGCGGGGACGGTGGCCGTGGTCATCGCCATCGTTACGGCGCTCGGGACCGAGGCCAAGGATGTGGCGTTCGGGCGGGCACGATCCGAAGCGTCGGCGGTGTAGCGCGTGGAGTGCCAGGAAACTCGCCAGAAGGGCTGTTTTTTACACCATTTTTGTGTATGTCTACGGACATGAGCACGTTGGGTGGGTCACGAACCTTAACATCGGAAACACGCCTGCTGGCGTTATTGACCGAAATCGAGAGAAGCCGTTCCTCGCCCGATCTGATCAGCATGGCGACCGATGCGGTGGCTCTCGCCCGGCAATGCGACGATGGCGCCATGCTGCTGCGCGCCCTGGCCTCGGCCATGCAGGTGAATCAATCGGCCGGCAATTGGCGAGAGATGATCGCTCTGGGCGAAGAGGCGACCCGACTGTCCACAATGCAGGGGGATCGCCTGAGCGAATACAAGGCCCGCTATCTGGTCGGAGTCGCGCTGTGGCGCGACGCGCGTCTCACCGACGCCTTCGTTGCTTTCGAGGAAGCGGCGGGCCTTGCCAGAAGCCTCGGCGATGTCGAGCGTCAGATCCGCAGCCTCAATATGAGCGGCGCCATTTTAGGGTTTCTGCGCGACTATCCGGCAGCGACGGTCGCGTTCGACCAGGCCTTGGCCTTGTGCGTCGATGGAAGATACGAACCGGACCGGGTTCTGACCATCAACAACAAGGCGCAGATGCTGATCGATCGGGCGCACGAGAGTAGCGATCAGGACGAAGCCGCGGGTTATGCCGACGCGGCCTATGCGATGCTGCGGGCGGCCGGTGCCGAAAAGGAAAACCCCGTCGGGTCGTTCGGCGATGTCGGTGCGCGCGATACTCTCGGACAGGCCCTGATCCTGCTGAGCGCGCCGGATCGCGCGCTGGCGGTGTTCGAGGAGAATGCGCGACGGGCCGAATTCGAGGCCGATGAAATCCTGATGGCGCAAGCCGCGCTGGGCATTGGCGAGGCCATGCTGGATCTCGGCCGACCCGACGCCGCGCTGTGCTATTTCGATTCGCTGCGGGATTCGCTGGGCGTCAGGCAGTGGCCAGCCCTCCTGCCGCGCATCGAAAACGCCACAGCCAAAGCGCTTTATACGCTTGGCCGCTTCGAAGAGGCGTTCACGGCGTTCGGCCGCTATCATGACCGCGTGATGCACGGCGTCAATTCCGTGGCCTTCCAATATACCAAGTATATGGAACTGGTCGTGCAACTGGAAATCACGCGTTCCGAAACCAACGCCTATCGCCAATTGGCCGAGGAACTGGCATTGACCAAGCAGGCCGCCGAAGAGGCCAGCCGCGCGAAATCGGAATTCCTGGCCAATATGAGCCACGAATTGAGAACGCCGCTCAACGCCATAATCGGGTTTGCTGAATTGATCCATAGCGAGATATTTGGATCGATCGCATTCAAATATCAGGAATATCTGCAAGATATCCAAGCAAGCGGTCAGCGGTTGCTGAATCTGATCGACCAGTTGCTCGATCTGGCACAAACAGAATCAGGCGCGTTGCGACTGGCCGACGAGGTCGTACTGGTCAATGTCATGCTGGACGATGCGACAACGCGCCTGGCCGAGGCGGCCGCCTCGAAAGGCGTTACTTTTCATTGGGCGCTCTGCGACGGTGCCACGGTTCGCGGTGACCGAATGAGATTGGGACAATGCATTCTGAATGTCCTGTCGAATGCCGTCGATCTGGTCCCGACCGGCGGCGGTGTGGCGCTCGCGACACGTTTTGAGGATGACGGGCTGGCGGTGGCGATTTCCGCCTTGGGCGTCGGACTGCGGCCCGAGGAAATCCCCGATGCCTTCGAGCGGTACGGCCAAGGCGGCGAGATCCAGGCGGTCGCCGGCGTCGGCTTCGGCCTGCCTTTGGCCAAGCGGCTGATTGAACTTCATGGCGGCAGCGCCGAACTCGTCAGCGGCTCGGACTCGGGCACGACCGTAACCCTGCGCTTCCCGGCGGAAAGGTTGATTACGGCGATGCCGTAGCGCGCAATACGTTGCGACCGGAGCCTGAACGCTCTCGACGATACGCCAGCGGCACGAGACAGAGGTGCCGCATTGACTTTGCCCGTGATTCGGGACGAACTGAGGCGAATGACCGAAATATGGAGGAACGCCGATGGATGGGTCACAGGTCGCGCTCGGCGACATTCGCGGTATCGTATCGCCCGAGGAATGGCAGTTACGGGTCGATCTTGCCGCCTGCTATCGGCTGGTCGCGCATTACCGCTGGGATGATGTCATCTTCACCCATATTTCGGCACGCGTGCCCGGCTCGGAACATCATTTTCTGATCAATCCGTATGGCATGATGTTCGACGAGATCACGGCCTCGAACCTGGTCAAGATCGATCTGGCCGGCCGGATCGTGCTCAATAGCGGCTATCCGGTAAATCCGGCCGGCTTTACCATCCACAGTGCCATTCATGCCGGGCGCGAAGACGCGCATTGCGTCTTGCATGTTCATACGCAAAACGGTGTCGCCGTGTCGGCGCAGCGCGACGGGTTGTTGCCGATTTCGCAGCAATCGCTGTTGGTTCTGTCAAGTCTGGCCTATCATGATTACGAGGGGCTCGCCGTCAATCCCGATGAAAAGCCGCGCCTGGTCGCCGATATCGGCGACAAGAACTTCCTGATGCTGCGCAATCACGGGCTGCTGGTGGCATCGCACTCGATCCCCGATGCGTTTCTGTCGATGTACACCTTCGAGGCAGCCTGTGCGATCCAGATCAAGGCGCAAGCTGGCGGCGGCGCGCTCATCCCGATCCCTCAGCCGGTTCTCGACGGCATCCGTGCGCAGTCCAAGATCGTCTCTGGCGGCAGCGGCGGCGCGCTCGCCTGGCCAGCGCTGCTCCGGCGGCTGGATCGGATCGACCCGTCCTATCGGAACTGACCGGCGGGCCTGATCGCGGCCGCGCGGTCAGGTGCCCGTTCCGAACACCGCGCCGAACGCGGCCTTCATCGCCGCGTCAATCTCGGGCATGGCGACCAAAATGCCCTGCGCGGCGAGCGAGGTGACGCCGTGCTGGCGGATGCCGCACGGCACGATGCCGTCGAAATGCCGAAGGTCGGGATCGACATTGAGCGCCACGCCGTGAAAGCTGACCCAGCGCCGGACCCGCACGCCCAGTGCAGCGATCTTGTTCTCGCGCCCGTCCGATTCCCGCACCCAAATGCCGACCCGGCCTTCGCGCCGCTCGCCGATAATGTTGAAACTGGCCAAGGTCAAAATCAGCCATTCTTCGAGATCGCGGACAAAGCGCCGAACATCGCCGCCCCGACGCTTCAGATCGAGCATGACATATCCGACCCGCTGACCGGGGCCGTGATACGTGAACTGCCCGCCGCGCCCGGTTCGATAGACCGGAAAGCCGCCGGCATCGATCAAATCCTCCTCGCGCGCACTGGTGCCGGCGGTATAGAGCGGCGGATGTTCCAGCAGCCACACCAGTTCCGGCGCCCTGCCCTCGCGGATCGCCGCCACCCGCGTCTCCATCACCGCAACCGCGCTATCATAGCCGACCGGCCGGTCACTTATCTGCCATTCCCGATCCATCGCGCCCTCCTTCCAGCCGTTATAGCGCCTTCCCCCGCTTCCGGCATCGCCCGCAAACCTGACCTGCCGCGATGGGCGCCACGACACGCTTGCAGCCGACAGCATTATTTGCTATTCCCCAACGACCAATCGGGGGCCGGGTCGCCCGCACCCCCGTTCATGATCGTGCGGTCGTGGCGGAATTGGTAGACGCGCAGCGTTGAGGTCGCTGTGGGGGAAACTCTGTGGAAGTTCGAGTCTTCTCGACCGCACCATTTCTCGTTCTAAATCGCTGAAGATCCGGCAATATTGACGCAGTCGAGGGCCCGCCAGGTCGGGCTTGCGGCGGCGGGGCCGGATCGGGTTTCCTGTCGCCGGATCTCAACAGGAAAGGGATAGCGATGGCCGACGATTTCCGCGAGAGCGCGCTCGAATATCACCGCCAGCCCACTCCCGGCAAGATCGCGATCATTGCGACCAAGCCCTTGGCGACACAGCGTGATCTGGCGCTGGCCTACTCTCCGGGCGTGGCCGAAGCCTGCCTCGCGATTGTCGCCGACCCGGCCGAGGTGGCGACCGTGACCTCCAGGGCCAATCTCGTCGCCGTCATCACCAACGGCACGGCTGTGCTCGGCCTGGGCAATATCGGCCCGCTCGCCTCGAAGCCGGTGATGGAAGGCAAGGCGGTGCTCTTCAAGAAATTCGCCGGCATCGATGTCTTCGATATCGAAGTCGATGCCGCCGACCCCGACAAATTCGTCGAGATCGTTGCAGCGCTCGAACCGACCTTCGGCGGCATCAATCTCGAAGACATCAAGGCACCCGAATGCTTCGAGATCGAAGCCAAACTGCGTGCCCGGATGAAGATCCCGGTGCTGCACGATGATCAGCACGGCACCGCCATCATCGTCGCGGCCGCGATCCGCAATGCGCTTCGCCTCAGCGGCAAGAAACTGTCCGAGGTCAAGCTGGTGACGTCCGGCGCCGGGGCCGCAGCACTCGCCTGCCTCGATCTGCTGGTCCATCTGGGGCTGAAAACCGAAAACACCTGGGTCACCGATCGCTACGGCGTTGCCTATCGCGGCCGGGTCGAGGAAATGGATCCGCGCAAGGAGCGCTATCTCAAGGACACCAATGCCCGCACGCTGGCCGATGTCATCGATGGCGCCGATATTTTTCTGGGTCTGTCGGCCCCCAATGTGCTGAAGCCGGAATTGCTGGTGCGGATGGCGGCGAAGCCGATCATCATGGCGCTGGCCAATCCGACGCCGGAAATCTCGCCCGAACTGGCCCGACAGCATCGCCCCGATGCGATCATCGCGACCGGCCGGTCGGATTATCCCAATCAGGTCAACAACGTCCTGTGCTTTCCTTATCTATTCCGCGGCGCGCTCGATTGCGGCGCCACGGTGATCAACGAGGCGATGAAGATCGCCTGCCTGGAGGCGCTGGCCGATCTGGCGCTGGCCGAGCCATCCGATGTCGTCGCCGCCGCCTATGGCGATCAGAGTTTGAGTTTCGGGCCGGATTATCTGATCCCCAAGCCGTTCGATCCGCGGCTGATCACGACGCTGGCCCCGGCCGTCGCCAAGGCCGCGATGGATTCGGGCGTGGCGACCCGGCCGATCGCAGATTTTCCGGCCTATCGCCAGCGTCTGTCGCAATTCGTCTTCCGTTCCGGCCTCGTAATGAAACCGGTGTTCGACCGCGCGCGCCAGGATCCGCGCCGGCTCGCCTATGCCGAGGGCGAGGATGAGCGCGTGTTGCGCGCGGCGCAGAATGCGATCGATGACGGCATCGCCAAGCCGATCGTGATCGGCCGGCGCGAGGTGGTCGAGCGCCGGCTGGAGAAGCTTGGGCTGCATGTCCGCCCCGGCGCCGATTTCGAGTTGGTCGATCCCGAGAACGATCCGCGCTTCCACGACTATTGGAACCATTACCATCGCCTGATGGAACGCAAGGGCGTCTCGGCGGATTTCGCGCGCAATCTGGTGCGCACGCGCACGACGGTGATCGCGGCACTGATGGTAGCGCGCGGCGAGGCCGACGCCATGCTGTGCGGCGCGGTCGGCCAGTTCGACCGGCATCTGCGCCATGTCGTCGATGTGCTGGGCCTGCAACCCGGCCTGTCCTCGCCCTTTACGCTGTCGGTGCTGGTGCTGCCGACCGGCACCTATTTCATGGCCGACCCTTACGTCATTGAAAACCCCGACGCGACCGAGATCGCCGAGATGACGATCCGCTCGGCCGAGGCGGTCCGCCGCTTTGGCATCGAGCCCAAGGTGGCCTTGCTGTCCCATTCCAATTTCGGCAGTGCCGAGACCGCCTCGGCCGAAAAGATGCGCGCCGCGCGCCGCCTGATCAAGGCGCGGGCACCGGAGCTTGAGGTCGAGGGCGAGATGCAGGCCGACCTCGCCTTTTCCGCCGAGACGCGGCAGCGGATCTTCCCCAATTCGCAATTGCAGGGCAGCGCCAACCTCTTGATCCTGCCCAATCTCGACGCCGCCAATATCGCCTTCAACATGGTGAAGGCCCTGGGCGGCGGCCTCGCGATCGGGCCGACCCTGCTCGGCGTCAACAAGGTGGCGCACATCGTGACGCCCTCGATCACGGTGCGCGGGCTGGTCAATATGAGCGCGGTTGCGGTGTATGATGCGCAGGTCGGTGGCGACAAGGGGTGATGAGTTTCAATGCCGCTTTTTTCAAGCATGGGCTGAATCGGATAATTCTCTGACTTAGTGAACTTGGTGCGCTTCGTGGTGAATTCCACGTCGATTCAGACCTTTCTTGACACCGCCCATATAGTGCAGGAGAACATCATCATTGCAATGTGACGCTGGATAGCGTCGACCTTCCGGACGCCCGCCACGGAGCGCTTGGACCGTCACTTTGGTCGATACTTTTACACGTTAAAAGAGGTCCAATGCCGCCACCTGCAGCCACGATCACTATCCGCGCCACTCTATCGATGCTCGATGGGGCAAGACGGGATATCGCAGAGGCTGTCGCCAACGATCAATATGTCTTTTGGCTGGGTTCCGGCATTTCACGGGCTCGGATGCCTGACCTACGCGATTTGTCAAAGCGGATCATGCTGAAGCTGCAAAGCCATATCGATCAGACCGCCCCCAATTGTCGGTATCGCAGTGCCCTCGACGCCGTAGTCGCTCTGGCGGAGCCAAGCCACGACGAGTCTGCCAACATCGACTACAGCCAGAGCCCCGATCAGTGGTTGGTCTTCGACACGCTCGCCGCACGACTGGTGAACAACTACGCGCGCATGCTTGACGTTTCCGTAGACGGCGAGGAGGCAGACTTCCTGCTCTGGTACGTTCTTGATGCAGCGAAAGTGTATTCCGATCCAGCGATCGAACCTGACGCCGAACATCTTTGTCTCGCGGCGCTCGCGATTGAGGGCGTGGCATCTGAGATGCCTTCGGCAAATTGGGATCCACTCGTAGAGCGCGCCGTCTCCATTCTCTCTGGCTTGCAGCCCATTCTCCGTACGGTTATCGCGCCCCAAGACACGCGATCGAATCGCAGACGTACCAACCTCTATAAGTTTCATGGCTGCGCCCAGGCCGCTCACGACGATGCAGCCCAGTTTCGCCGTTTCCTCGTGGCTCGGCAAAGTCAGATCAGTGGTTATATCGCACATAATGCCGTGATGGGTAACGTCCTCACCAATCTGATCGTCACGAAACGAACCCTCATGCTCGGTCTGTCCGCACAGGATTCGAACATTCAGGGGATATTCGCCGCCGCGAATACGCAGATGCCGTGGCGTTGGCCCGCGCAGCCACCCGCTTATGCCTTTGCGGAGAATGCGCTAGGCGGCGACCAGAAAAGTTTGCTCCGGAACGTCTATTGCCTCGACGACACGCCCGGCACCCGGCCGGAGATGGAGACGGCTGCGCTCGTTCAAGCCTATGCCAAGCCGCTCCTGCTGTCGCTGCTCCTCTATGTCGTCACGGCTAAGTTGAAAATGCTGGTTGGGCACGGTGTCCCCCATCTGGCGGCAGCCGACCTCCAGAAACTTTACGGCGGTTTGATCCATGCGCGCGACTACGTCGCCGACGGCCTAGCGCCAACGGCAGAGGCTGTCCTTGAGTTGCTCAAGTTATCCGGCCGGGCTATGACAATGTTGCGCCAGGGCGCTCTCCCAGTGGTGGTCGCGAATGGTCATTACACCCCAATTTCGCCAGATCCAGTCGACCGCATGCTGGCTGATCCGACCCTGGCCGGGGGCGGCGTTTGCCAGTTCGCGGTCGCCTCCGGCCTGATTGGACTCGGTCTCGAACGCGGGCTTTGGACCGCCGGCAAGCCGGACGTAGCAGACACCACATCTGGCGCTTTGATTCTCTTTGGACGAAGCGGCCCGGCTAAGATCTATTTCGCCGCAAACCCGGAGGCGGCCATCCGGTTGCGCACGAATGGCCTGATCGCTGCCAATGACGATGCCGTAATTGTCCATAGCCACGAGAATCCACCGTCTATGCCCCGATTCCCCCGGCGCCCGCCGGGGCGATCGGGCTTAGCGGCGATCCGTGAGGTCAGCGTCGATGCGCTGCTTGCCGTTGGGACTGAGGTTGAAGACCTTCTCGAACGCTTTCGCAGCAAGGTAGCGCTATGACTGCGGTGGTCCCCGCAGAACGGGTTGCGCAGATCCTGTCGGATGTAGGATATCGGCGGCTCGCACTACCACTTCGGGTGGCAACCCTGACCTTTGATGTGGCAGCCGCCTTTGTCGGTGTCGGGAATTCCGCCGATCTCGTCATCATCGGTGACACGGCGACCGACGGCGAGCCAAAAGTCGTTCAGCAGATCGACGGTATCGCTCGGGCACTCGACATGATGCGTTCACGCAGGTCGTTGACAACCGTGATCGTCGGACCGAAGCCGGTTGGCAAGGCCCTTGAATCCCTCGCCCAGATCAGCCGTGTCTTGGCCGTGGGAGAGGCGGCCGATCCTGCCGACCTGCGGGATCGGTTGGCGATCCTTCTTCCTTTGGAACTGCCGGACTCACTCTCCGCCGACCGCGACCTCGGCGTCGACGAAGAGCTGACCTTGCCCGACACCTCGATCGCCGCGGAGTTGGTCGATGCCTCGAAGCTGGGGGAAGACGCGGTTCGGACACGCTTCCACGCCGCTTTGACCGCGATCTTCGCGGCGGACTCCGAGGAAGAGGAGTTCCTCGGATGACCCGCTTGAAGTCCCTCTATGTGAAAGACTTACGCAGCATTGATGGCGAAGTCACCGTTTCGCTCGATGCGCCGATTGTCCTGATCCACGGACCGAACGGCGCCGGAAAGACCAGCCTCTTGTCGGCCATCGAACTCGCACTGACGGGCGCGGTGCCATCGCTGTGGCGCGCCGAGCCCGATTATCTCGCTTATCTGCCGCACAAGGACCGGCCCTTTGGCGAAGTTCGGCTTGAGGTGTCCGAGGCTGATGGTACGGTCCGTACCAGCACCATCAAGGTCACGACCGGCGGCGTCACCGGCACACCGATCCTCGCGGGCGCGGAGGCGAGCTTCTTCAGCGAGCGAAGCTATCTCGCGCAATCCACCCTCGGCCGTCTTCTCGAAATCTATCAGCACGCCGAGAAGAAGTCCGATTCACCGCTTACCCGGTTCGTGAAGGAGCGGCTCGGCCTGGATCGCATGGAAGCAGTCATCGGTGGCCTTCACTCCGCCGGTAACATCGCCCGCCTAAAAGGGCCGGTTCCAGCCTATGGGACGGTGCGCGACGACATCTCGATGATGGACAAGGCCCTAAAAAACCTCAAGCAGCAGGAGCATGAGGTCGCAAACAGCATTGCTGCGCTCGACGGGCAACTGCGTGAGTCGCTTGCCACGATCGACCCGGCGCTCGCTGACAGAATAACCGACTTGTCGGAACTATCGCGGCTGTTGGCAAGCGACCCCGAGGAGTCCGCCTTGGTCGAGCACGTCCGGACGAGGCGTGAGGTCGAGGTTTCATGGGCAAGCTGGACTCAGGCCAACGACGCCGATGAGACTCCCGAGCGAGCGAGCATCGAAGCCAGAAACCGGACCGCGCGCGCCGCGTTCGAGGAGTGGATGCGGCTAAACGGTGTAAACATTGAGACGCTTCTTGCCCGAGCCGGCGCGCTCTTCGCGGACCTCTCGGTGTCTCGCGAGAGCGGGTATGGAGACCGTGCGCACTCGCTCGTCGTGCGAGTTCAAGCAGATCTCGATCGCGTGCAGCACCTTATGTCCGCCCATGAGAAGGCACTACAACATCGTGACGGGCTTACCCGAGAGATCGAAGAGGCCCGCACGCGGGTCGGCCGGCTGGATGAGCAGATCACTATGGCCGCCGATGCGAGCGAGTCCCTTGCAAGGACTTTGTCGGCGCTCAGCACGCACATCCATGGTGACATTTGCCCCGTGTGCGATCGCGACTACTCCGAGACTGGTAGCACGTTGCTTGCCGCCCACGTTGCGGTGAAGGTCAGCGCGATGGTGGAGCAGGCCGGACGGCTGCAGTCGCTAGCGAAGGACCGCTCCGCCACTAGCGCCGCGGTCGCACAACTGGACCGGCAGCGAGCAGCCGCTACGGCGGAGCTATTGGGGGACGCCGAGCTAAATCACCTCAAGATCCGCGGGGCCGATCTCACGGAAGTCGCGGGCCAACTCATCAATGGGGCGCCGTTGATGCAGGAAGGGGATCGTCTTCGCGACAATGCGAGCCGAGCCGCCCGGAGCACCTTGGATCTGCAGAATGCCAATCGGTTGGTGGTCGCACTCCGGGATAGTTTGGAAAATTTGGGGCGCCGGGTCGGGATCGAGGCTGGCGACGACATGCCGACGGCCGTGCTCGTGGAGCGTCTAAAGTCGGCTATTGAGGGTCGCGAGGAAACCCTGACCCGGTGCCAGCGCGCCCGCCGGTCTGCGGTCGAGGCAGTAGCGTCGCTCGGCGCCTTAAACCGTGAGCGGAGCAATCTGCAGGCCGAGCAGCGCGAGGCCGAGGCCGCTCTTGCGACGATGCGACGTCAGAAGGCGGACGCTGACCAGCTCATCGACCTTGCGAAGGACTTGGTGAGGCAGACGCGGGAAGCCAGAGGGCGCGTTGTCCGCAGGGTCTTCAACGACGAGCTTAACGCGGTCTGGCGCGACCTTTTTGTCCGCCTCGCGCCCGAAGAACCATTCATACCCGCCTTCGCGATTCCGGACGTTGCGGGAGCCGATATCGAAGCAATTCTGGAAACCCACCACCGCCGGGGCGGCACCGGCGGCAATCCGCGTGCCATGCTGAGTGCCGGTAACCTGAATACAGCGGCGCTCACACTGTTCCTGGCCCTGCACCTTTCCGTCAAGGCCAAGCTCTCCTGGCTAGTGATCGACGATCCTGTGCAGAGTATGGACGAGGTACACATCGCCCAGTTCGCGGCTTTGCTGCGCACGCTTTCCAAACAAATGAACCGGCAAGTTATTATCGCGGTCCACGAGCGCTCGCTATTCGACTACCTGACGCTCGAGCTGAGTCCCGCCTTCGAGGGGGACCGTCTCAACATTATCGAACTTGGCCGCAACGCGATCGGCCAGACCACGAGCCGGTGGGAGCCCAAGCTATTCGTCGCTGATCGGGCGATCGCGGCCTAAAAGTGTCGCCAGTTAAGTCAGAATGGCTGGTTCACGTTATTGTGGGGCGCGCTGAGCGCATGGACGAGGCGCGGCGAATGCGCTGGCGTGGTGTTGGGATCGGCGGCAGTTGGCTTGACACGTTGATCTGACGCATCGGTCTCCATCGTTCGATTGGGGAATCAGGCGTGTTCTAGCGTCACGGGTAATGACCGTTGGTTGACGGCCCGCGCGGCACGGAATAACTTCGTCCCCCTGATCGTCCGAGTCACCAGGGCTTGCCGCAGGTTGATCGGTTCCTATCTAAGTGAGAGGATGGATCGGGGCAGCTTCATCGCCTGATCGCATACCCGACGGAGGAAAGCATGACGCGCCTTTCGATCCTTCCCATCGTTCTGGTCGGCTTGGCGCTGGTCGGTTGCACCGAGGCGCCGACCGGTCATCCGGTCAATCCCAGTGACACAACGGCGACCGGCACCCTGATTCCTGGGGTCAGTCCGGAGAGTCCGGGTGTCACCGTCGGCCGGGATCAGATCGATTTGACCCAGCAGAATACCGCGTCGGATATTTTGCAGCACACCAGTGCCGGGCCGCTCCTGCAAATTCACCATTGACGAAGGGCGCGGCTGCCTGCCGCTTTGCGCGCTGGGCATCGGCACCTATCGGCGGTACATTGGGAGCGTTCCGACACTGAGGGCGCTCCGTCGATGCTGGCCAACCAATTTCCGTCGCTGAATTTCGATCTGGGCGAGACGGCTGACCTGCTGCGCGATTCGGTGCGTAGCTTTGCCGCCGCCGAAATCGCCCCGCGTGCCGCCGCGATCGATCGCGACAATCAATTCCCCATGGATCTGTGGCGCAAACTCGGCGATCTGGGCCTGCTCGGTGTGACCGTGCCCGAGGAATATGGCGGGGCTGGTCTGGGATATCTCGAGCATGTCGTGGCGATGGAGGAGATCAGCCGCGCCTCGGCCTCGGTCGGCCTGTCCTATGGCGCGCACTCCAATCTGTGTGTCAACCAGATCAAGCTGAATGGCAGCGAGGCGCAGAAGCGCCGCTATTTGCCCAAGCTGATCTCGGGCGAAACGGTCGGCGCTCTCGCCATGTCCGAGCCGGGCGCCGGTTCGGATGTCGTCTCGATGCGGCTCAAGGCGGTCAAAAAAGCCGATCGCTATGTCCTGAACGGCACGAAGATGTGGATCACCAACGGCCCGGATGCCGGCACGCTGGTGGTTTACGCCAAAACCGCGCCGGAAGCCGGGGCCAAGGGCATCACCGCCTTCATCATCGAGCAGGGCTTCAAGGGGTTTTCCACGGCGCAGAAGCTCGACAAGCTCGGCATGCGCGGCTCCAACACCTGCGAATTGGTGTTCGAGGAGTGCGAGGTGCCGGAAGAAAATATTCTGGGCACGCTGAATCAGGGCGCGCGCGTGCTGATGAGCGGCCTTGATTTCGAACGCTCCGTGCTGGCCGGCGGGCCGCTCGGCATTATGGCGGCCTGCATGGATGCGGTGATTCCCTATATCCATGAGCGCAAGCAATTCGGCCAGCCGATCGGCGAGTTTCAGCTGATGCAGGGCAAGCTTGCGGATATGTACACGGTGATGAATGCCGCCCGTGCCTATGTCTATGCCGTAAACAAGGCATGCGATCGCGGCGAGACGACGCGCAAGGACGCGGCCGGGGCCATTCTCTATGCTGCGGAAAAGGCGACCTGGATGGCGCTCGAAGCGATCCAATGCCTGGGTGGCAATGGTTACATCAACGAGTACCCGACCGGCCGACTGCTGCGCGACGCCAAGCTCTACGAAATCGGCGCCGGGACGAGCGAGATCCGGCGCATGCTGATCGGCCGCGAATTGTTCAAGGAAACGGCCTGAACGCCCAAGGAGGTATCGATGCAGGATGATCCAATCGTCATCGCCGGCATGGCGCGCACCGCCATGGGCGGTTTCCAAGGCGACCTCAAGGATGTCGCGGCGCCGCAATTGGGCGCCGTCGCGATCAAGGCGGCGGTCGCGCGCGCCGGCCTCGCCGGTGCCGATATCGACGAGGTGATCATGGGCTGCGTTCTGCCCGCCGGGCTCGGCCAGGCCCCGGCACGTCAGGCGAGCCTCGGTGCCGGCCTGCCGCAATCGACCGGCTGCACCACGATCAACAAGGTCTGCGGCTCCGGCATGAAGGCGGCGATGCTGGCCCATGATCTGATCGCGGTCGGCACCAACCGGATCATGGTGGCAGGCGGGATGGAGAGCATGTCGAATGCGCCCTATCTGCTCGACAAGGCGCGCGGCGGCTATCGTTTGGGCCATGGCCGCACGCTCGATCACATGTTCCTCGACGGGCTGGAGGATGCCTACGACAAGGGCCGCCTGATGGGCACCTTTGCCGAGGATTGCGCCGCGCATTACCATTTCACCCGTGACGATCAGGACCGCTTCGCGCTCGCCTCGCTCGATCGCGCCAAGGCGGCGATCGAAGGCGGTTATTTTGTCGGGGAGATCGCGCCGGTCAGCGTGAAGGGGCGCGGCACCGAGAGCGTCATCGACACTGACGAACAACCGCTCAAGGCACGGCCGGACAAGATTGCGACACTGAAGCCGGCCTTCCGCGAGGGCGGCACCGTGACCGCGGCCAATTCCTCGTCGATTTCGGACGGAGCCGCCGCCCTCGTGCTGATGCGCCGGTCGGAGGCCAATCGGCGTGGCCTGACGCCGCTCGCGATCATCCGCGGCCACGCCACGCATGCCCAAGCGCCGGCGTGGTTCACTACCGCACCGGTCAAAGCGATCGGCAATCTGCTCGACAAGCTCGATTGGCGGACAAGCGATGTCGATCTCTATGAGATCAACGAAGCCTTCGCCGTGGTTGCCCTGGCGGCAATGCGCGAATTGGGCCTGCCGCATGACAAGGTCAATATCCATGGCGGGGCCTGCGCGCTCGGTCATCCGATCGGCGCCTCGGGCGCGCGCCTCATCGTGACCCTGCTGGCGGCACTGGAGCGCAACGGGCTGAAGCGCGGCATCGCATCCTTATGCATCGGCGGCGGTGAGGCCACCGCCTTGGCGGTTGAACGTATCGCAGGATGACTGAGCGAGGAAATCAAATGCCGACTATCTTGATCTCCGGGGCGAGCCGCGGGCTCGGATTGGAATTCGCTCGGCAATATGCTGGCGCCGGCTGGCGGGTTCATGCCGCATGTCGCGATCCGGATAAGGCGACCGCGCTGCGGGCGGTCGAGGGCGATGTCGTTCTGCATCGCCTCGAAGTGACGGAAAAAGCATCGCTCGACGAATTGGCCCTCAGCCTGAACGGCGGCGCGCTTGATCTGCTGATCGCCAATGCCGGGGTCTCCGGCCCCCGAAGCATGACGGCCGAACTGGTCGATCGCGATAGTTGGCTGGAAACCCTGGCGGTCAACACCATCGCGCCCTTGGCGCTGGCGGGCGCGTTGCACCGCAATCTTGAACGCGGGCAGCAGAAAAAAGTCGTGGCGATTTCGAGCCGGCTCGGCTCGATCGCGTGCAACGACAATGGCAGCCTCTATGTCTATCGCTCGTCCAAGGCGGCGCTGAATGCGGCATGGAAGTCGCTGGCGATCGATTGGCAAGCGGCCGGAATGATCTGCGTCGTGCTGCATCCGGGCTGGGTCGCGACCGACATGGGTGGCCCCAGCGCGGATCTGCAGCCGCCCAAGAGTGTCGCCGGCATGCGCAAGGTGATCGACGGACTGACGCCAGCGTCGAACGGGCATTTCTTCAGTTACGACGGCGCAGAACTGCCCTGGTAGGACAAGCACGATGATTCTCAACGAATTACAGATCCTGATTCGCGAAACGGCGCGAGCCTTTGCCGCGACTCATCTGACACCGTTTGCCGCCCAGTGGGATCGCGACCGGGAATTTCCGCGCGATGCGATTGCCGAAATGGGTAAACTCGGCTTTATGGGCATGCTGGTGCCCGAGGAATGGGACGGTGCCGGGACCGACCATGTGTGTTATGCGCTGGCACTTGAGGAGATCGCGGCCGGCAACGGGGCCGTCTCGACCATCATGAGCGTGCATAATTCGATCGGGTGCGTGCCGATCCTGAAATATGGCACGACCGAACAAAAAGATCGCTTTCTGCGACCGATGGCGCGCGGCGAGCGGCTCAGCGCCTTCTGCCTGACCGAACCGCAAGCCGGCTCCGATGCGTCGGCCATAAAGACGCGCGCCCGGCGCAGCGGCAATGGCTGGGTGCTGAACGGCACGAAGCAGTTCGTCACCTCCGGCAAGAACGCCGATTTCGCGATCGTCGTTGCCGTGACCGATCCCGATGCCGGCAAAAAGGGCATCAGCACGTTCATCGTCCCGACCGCAACGCCAGGATATCGGGTCGCGCGCCTCGAAGAGAAACTCGGCCAGCACGCATCCGATACGGCGCAAATCGTGTTCGAGGATCTGGCGCTCGATTCCAGCCTGCTGCTTGGCCGCGAAGGCGAAGGCTACAAGATCGCGCTCGGCAATATCGAAGGCGGGCGGATCGGCATCGCGGCGCAGTCGGTCGGCATGGCGCGCGCCGCCTTCGAAGCCGCGCTGCGCTATGCCGGCGAGCGCGAGACGTTCGGCGTCAAGATCGCCGAACATCAGGCCGTGAGCTTCCGTCTCGCGGACATGGCGGTCAAGATCGAGGCAGCCCGCCATCTCGTACTGCACGCCGCCGCCTTGCGCGATGCCGGCCTGCCCTGCCTGAAGGAAGCGGCGATGGCCAAGCTCTTCGCCTCCGAAATGGCCGAAGCGGTTTGTTCGGCGGCGATCCAGACCCATGGCGGCTACGGTTATCTTGCCGATTTCCCGGTCGAGCGGATTTATCGCGATGTCCGGGTCTGTCAGATTTACGAAGGCACCAGCGACATTCAGCGCTTGGTCATCGCCCGTCATTTGATCAAGGGTGGCTGACACCGAATAAAGGTGCCGTATGGGAGGGAAATTCCGATGAGCAAATCCCTGGATTTCTATTTCGATTTTTCGTCACCTTACGGCTATCTGGCCGCGACGCGGATCGACGCCCTGGCCGCGCGGCATGATGCGACGGTGAATTGGCGGCCTTTCCTGCTCGGCGCCTTGTTTAAGGTAACCAATGCCGCACCGCTGACGACCTATCCCCTGAAGGGTGACTATGCCCGGCACGATTGGGAGCGGACGGCACGGCGCTACGGTGTGCCATTCCGCGTGCCGGCACAATTCCCGTTCGGCACCGTGACGGCGTGCCGCGCTTATTACCATGTCTATCAGACCGATCCCGCCGGGGCGGTTCGTCTCGCCAAGGCGCTGTATCATGCCGCATTCGGCGAGGGCCGCGACATTTGCCCGGTCGAGGCGATCGGCGCCATCGCCGAAGCCGGCGGTTTTGATGCCGACGACATTCTGACCGGGATGCAGAGCACGTCGGTCAAGGAACGGCTGAAAGACGTGGTTGAGACGGCAATCCACCGCGGTGTCTTCGGCTCGCCCTTCTTCATGGTCGGCGATGAAGGCTTCTGGGGCAATGACCGGCTTGATGAGGTTGCCGATTGGCTTGAGCGCGGTGGGTGGTGAGGGCCGAGATCGTTCAGCCTGCCTGATCCGGCGGATCGGCCGCCTCGGCAATGGCCTGCCGTAGGATCGGGATCAGATCGCGCTTTTGGAACAGGCCATAGCCGCGATCCTCAAGCTGCTGGCGTGCGGCGGCATCGGCGATCAGCCGGTGACACTCGGCGATGAGGCCGTCGAACGGCACACCGGCCACAGCGTCCCGAAGATCGGGCTCCATCTCCGTGTCGAGATCAAGTTCGCTCACGATCGCTTTTCGATTGGCCAGAAGATAGGAGATCCGAACGACCTCCATGATTTTTGTTTCGTATGAATGGATATTCAGAACGACTTTAGCGCGCGCGATCAAGGCGTCGCGTGCCGGGCCATAAGCGCCAAATACGTTCGCCAAATGAATGCCGGTCTGTCGCAGACCGGTCAGAATGATGCGCCGCCGCTCGGTCCCGCTGCCATAGAACAGGACATCGATGTCCTGGACCGGTGCATGAGGGATGCGAGTCAATGCCGGGACATAGCCGACGGGAACCAGTTGCAGCCGATCATGCATGATCAGCGGCCGCAACCGTTCGATGTTCCGGAAACTATAATCCCAGACGCAATGGCCCCCGAGCGCCGTCATGAATGATGGGTTATTTAAAATAACCGCATCGGCGCCAACCTGCTCGAAATTATAGATGATCGAATTGGGCGGCAGTTTCTGAACGTCCTGCTCGGACAAATAAAAACTCAGGAAGACGATGTTGATCGCGTCCGCTTTAATCTCGTTTTCAGCCATGTCGGCGAGGATTCCGAGCGCGCGGAAACCATACATCAGCGATTCCATCACCTCGGCCACGGCGGAAGCATGGATCATCCCCGGCGGACGGATCAGCACTAGGCGAACGGTGCGCCAAGCGTCCGGAAGCACGAAAGCAGGGTTCAATCGTCACCTCGATGAACTGGGCCGACCGAACCGGCCGGCAGCGATTTGAATTCCTATCAAACCGCTACGGTTGATTATAGTTTGAAATGATCGAAACCGGCGGCGGCGCGCGATGAGACTTCTCTACGTGGTTCACAGCATTCCAGCGCTGGAAGTCAGCGGCACACCGGTGAGCACCTGGCACTATGCCACGCAAGCCGTCCGCAACGGCGATAGCGTGGCGATCGCCTTTCCGCTCGCGCCCGGCATTGCGGTTGTATCACCGGTCGAGGGCATCGAGTTTTTGCCCCTGCCGCTTGCCGCGGATTGGCCGCTCGTCGCTTTCACCGTGCCACCCTGGCCGGACGAGGCAATACTCTCGATCCTCCGGCCGTTTCGGCCGGACATCGTGCATATCGTCGATTGGGTCAATCTACCGAGCGCCGTATTGGCAACTTTGCGCGCATTGGGTGTTCCGGTCATCCGCCAAATCTGCAATTTCGAGGATTTCTGTAGCTTTATCGAACCGATCCGCTTCCATCCTGACAGTCGCATCTGCCAAGCTCCCATAACACCCGAACAATGCGGCGAGTGCCTGGTCCGAAAACAGAATATTCGGGGAAATGTCGACGCACCGATTGATGATATCGTTACAAAACTGACGGAAAAACGTATCGCCATGAAGGTGGAATTCACCAAAATGGTGACAAGCAAGCATCAAGCATTTCGACGGCATGTTCGAGAGTTTTACGACATGCTGATCTTTGCATCCGCCTCCTTCGCTGATTATATGAACAGCGTCGTCGATTTGGGTGCCATTCCACAACATGTGATCGAACATGGAGTGGCGATGGCCGCGCCGCGCCCGCCGGCCGCGCCCCGTCCGCCCGGAACCCCGCTGCGTTGCGTCTTCCTTGGTCCATGCGTCGAACGCAAGGGCTGGCCGGTGATCGAAGGCTGCTTCGCCCGGCTGCTGCCCGAGGCGGCCGGGCGGTTGACGTTGCGAGTGGCCGGCGGCCGTATCGTCGCCGGACAGACCATGTTGGCCGGCCTGCCCGGCGTCGAACTGCTCGATCCGTTTCCCCCAAGCGCCCTGTCGGCCATGTTGTCCGGCTGCGATGTCGGTCTGACCACGTCGCCCTTCGAGACGTTTAACCGGGTGTGCCGCGAGATGGTTGCGCACGGCGTGCCGGTGATCGGCTCCAACGCTTTCGGCATTCCAGAGGCGATCGTCGATGGCGTCAACGGACTGATCATCGGCCCGCCGACGGTCGAAGGTCTGACGAATGCGATTCGCCGGCTGCTCGACGAAGACGGCTTGCTGGCAACCCTGACCGAGGGTGCCCGGGCCACTCTGCTGCGCGCGCCCGACGAGGAGTTCGCCGAGCTTGCCGCGCTCTATCAAGCGGCGGTACGGCGGTAAAAGAACAGCCGCCGCCTGCTCTTGACCCGCGCGCGATCAAAAGGTGATTTCACGCTGAAGACGTGGGAAACTTGGGTCAGGTGATTGATCCTCCCGGAAAAGGCCGGCCGATGAAATATTTCCCGCTGATCTGGGCCGGATTGTGGCGCAAGAAGCTGCGCACGATCTTCACATTGCTGTCGATCGTCATTGCCTTTCTGCTGTTCGGGCTGTTGCAAGGTGTCAACGCCGCCTTCGAACGGAGCATCTCGGCCGCCGGGGTCGATCGGTTGATCGTCGAAAGCCGGATCGGCTTCACCGAGAGCCTGCCTTATGCCGATCTGGCGCAGATCGAAGCGGTGCCCGGCGTCGCCGGAGTCGCCTTCGCCAGTTTCTTCATTGCCGAATATCAGGAGCGCAAGAACGT
>JBAVTK010000456.1:0-1687 GCA_049696095.1 Aliidongia sp.
GCGGTCGAGCAGGCGCGGGTCGAGGCGATCGGTGCGCGGCTGATGGTCGGCGTCGGCGAAAACCTGTCGGCCGCCTTGCAGGAGCGTTACCGCCGGCAGGGCTTCGACCGGATTGCCGAGCAGACCGAGCAATCCTTGCCGGAAGTCGTGCGGCTGCTCGCTCGGGAGGTGTTGACCGGTGCCAAGCCGCCCCCGGCCGCGCAGCGCGCCGTGGCGCTGTGGCGCGAGACGCTGGAGGCCAAGCTCGGCCGTGATTTCAGCGCGCTGTCCCGGCTGATCCACGATCAGGATGGCTATGCCAAGGCCGCGCGTCGCCTGATCAAGGATCTGGATCTCGATCTGGGTGAGTCCGGCGGCGAAACGAGCGACGATTCGGGGGATGGCGAAGGCGAAGACGACAGCCAAAGCGACACGGAGAGCAAGTCCGACGAGGCGGGTGCCGAGGGGACGCGCGGCGAGCCGGAAAGCGTGCCGTCGGACTCTGCCGAGCAGGGCGCGGATGGTGCGACCGAGGAAAGCACCGGCGAGATGATGGCTGGTGCTTCCGATGACGACGCCGCCGCCAAACCCGGCCGCCCAGGCTTGCTCCAGCGCCACGGGCTCGACGGCGAACAGCAAGCCTACCGCGCCTATACGACCAGCTTCGATGAGGTGGTGAGTGCCGAGGATCTGTGCGATCCGGACGAGCTGGCACGGCTTCGCCATATGCTCGATCAGCAACTTTCACATCTGCAAAGCGTGATCGCGCGGCTGGCCAACCGCTTGCAACGCCGGCTGATGGCCAAGCAGACCCGCTCCTGGGAGTTCGATCTGGAAGAAGGCATGCTGGATGCCGCGCGCTTGTCGCGGATCGTGACCAACCCGGACTATCCGCTGAGCTACAAGCGCGAGAAGGACACCGATTTCCGCGACACAGTGGTTTCGCTGCTGATCGACAATTCCGGTTCGATGCGTGGCCGGCCGATCGGTGTCGCGGCGATGAGCGCCGATATTCTGGCGCGCACGCTCGAACGCTGCAACGTCAAGGTCGAGATTCTGGGCTTTACCACCCGCGCCTGGAAGGGCGGCCAATCGCGCGAGAAATGGATCGCGGCCGGCAAGCAGCCCAATCCGGGGCGACTCAATGATCTGCGCCACATCGTCTATAAATCGGCCGACGCACCGTGGCGCCGCGCGCGCCGCTCGCTTGGCCTGATGCTGCGCGAAGGCATCCTCAAGGAGAATATCGACGGCGAGGCGCTGCTCTGGGCACATGGCCGGCTGCTCTCGCGCACCGAACAGCGGCGCATCCTGATGGTGATTTCCGACGGGGCGCCGGTCGATGATTCGACGCTGTCGGTCAATCCGGGCAATTATCTGGAAACGCATCTGCGCCAGACGATCGAGACGATCGAGAGCCACTCGCCGGTCGAACTGGTCGCGATCGGCATCGGCCATGACGTGACGCGCTATTATCGCCGCGCCGTGACCATCGTCGATGCCGAGCAACTGGGCGGTACGGTGATGGAACAATTGGCCGCGCTGTTCGACGAGAAGACCGGTCGCGGCGGGCGCCGTCGCCGGGCGTAGGCGTCGATCGTCATCGCAGCCTGAGAAGCGTCATAACATCGGCCGTCGCCGCGCGACAGGCGCGAAGCGACGGGTCGAGCAGGATCGCCTTGAGCCGCCAGCCGAGGGCGTGCAGCCG
>JBAVTK010000457.1:0-4581 GCA_049696095.1 Aliidongia sp.
ATGCGATCGTGCCGACAGGTTCCATCCACGTCGTGATTTAGCGAATTTTCGGCGATTCGGTACAATCATTGGCAATGTGTGGCGAATGAGAGTTCGATGTTCGCGGCCATAAACTGTTCCCGATACGGTCGGAGCGCACAGCGGTGCGCTCCGACCGCTGAACGGTTCTTCCCCCAGGCCTCCTGCTCCTGATTGCGTCAGCGCACAAGCCGGAATTGGCAACCCAATAGATCCGCGCATATTGATAATCGTTGTTCAATGTGTAGTGCGGGGTTGCCAACCATGACGATAGTGTGTAGCCATTCGACATTCAACAGGGGATGGAGACCTCCTTGTCCGTAGTGACATATGTCCGCGTCCTTCGAGCCGCAATTTCAGCGGCGGGCGTGATGGAATCGACGCCTTGAGGACGGAGCAACCCAAGGCGACAGTCCTTATGAGTGGCGGCATCGACTCGGCAGCCTGCGCGCATCACCTGCGGTCTCAAGGGCTCGCGGTCGAGGGGCTCTTTATAGATCACGGACAAGCTGCTGCGTCGCGAGAGGCGAAGGCGGTCAAGAGCCTGTCCGATCACCTTGGGATTTCCACCCGGAATGTCAGCTTACAAGGTATGCAATCTTCCGGACCCGGCGAACTTCTCGGACGCAATGCCTTCCTGATTTTCACGGCCCTGTTCCTAACCGGGGGACGGCCTGGTCTTCTGGCCCTCGGTTTGCACGCAGCGACGCCATACTACGACTGCTCCGAGGGGTTCGTCGCCGCGGCGGGGAAGCTCGTGGCTGAGCATACCGACGGCCAAGTGTCCCTAGTCGCACCGTTCGTAACATGGACGAAGAAGGACGTATATGACTACTTTGTATCCACCGGCCTGCCGATAATTGCGACTTACAGTTGTGAAGCCGGAACAGAGCCACCATGTGGCATTTGTGCATCCTGCCGTGACCGAGAGGCTCTTCGATGCTAGCAAAGCGCCGGATGCTAAAGCTGAACGACCAAGAGATAGTACGAACGCCCCTCCTCGTTCCATCGTTCTCAAGTAAGGGATTTCCCGACGTCAATAAGATCGTACAGTACTGTTCTGAGTTGATTGACGGTGTGATGCTCGTGAGCGCCTACGATATCCATTACAAAAAACTTCAGCCGCCGTTCGACTTCCCATCATTGATCTTCCTTGACAGTGGTGGTTACGAAGCCTCCAAGGACGCGGAACTCTCAGACTTCGGTGACAAGGAGCATATCCCAAAGCAGTGGAGTGAGGCCATGCACGCGACACAGCTCGCCAAATGGCAACCGAACGTGCCAAGCGTTCTCATCAGCTATGACCATCCAAAGGAACGCCTGCCGATCAAGGCCCAGATCGAACGAGCTAAGGCGATGGCGCCGGGGCGGGAGGGCTTACTCAGAGAAATTCTTCTGAAGCCAGAGACCAGCACCCAGACGCTCTTGCAAATGCGTGACATCATAAAAAATGTGCGCGCTCTTGCGGAGTTCGACGTGATCGGGGTAACGGAAAAGGAGCTCGGCAAGTCTGTTATCGACCGCATGAAGAACATCGCCGAACTCCGCCGCGCACTCGACAAGGTGGCGGTGGAGACGCCGATCCATGTGTTTGGCAGCCTCGATACCGTCACAACGCCCATGTATTTCTTAGCCGGCGCTGACATCTTTGACGGGCTGACGTGGTTACGTTTTGCCTTTCATGAGGGCCAGACCCTCTATAAGCAGAATTATGGCGCACTTAAATACGGCGTTTCTACCAAATCAGACGTACTAAACGTACAATGTATGAATGGAAATTACTACTATATGAAAGAAATGGAATTGGAGATGAGGCGATTTCTGAACGGGAATGATTTCTCCGTTTTCAAATACCATAGGGAACTGTTCCAAACGGCGCTTCAGAGCGCGGTCGAAGCCATAGGAGCTTAGGATGGGCGGATCTGGCGGCAGCAGTTCATTTCAAAGCCGGACTCCCGAAGCAATGCGTCGCATCATCCGCAAGACCGAGGACGATACTTCGGTCGCGGCCTTCGAGACCGAATTAGGCACTACGCTTGGAAGCCTTCTGGGAGCATACAACGCACGGGACATTGAAACCGGGCGCGAACGGCTCGAGGGAGTGAAAGCCGCTCTTCAAGGTTCCATTGAAGGATCCTTCGACCAGATGCTCGGCGGATCTGTCGCCAAACACACGTATGTCGATGGCTTGAGTGACATCGACTCGCTCATCTTGATTAACAATACCGCGCTTGAGATGATGACGCCAGACGAGGTGTTGGCGTATATTGAAATGATCCTCAAGCAGGACTTGGGGCAGAAAATCACAGTCTCACATGGTAGAATGGCTGTAACGATCGACTACAACGATGGCATGATTATTCAGGTTTTGCCCGCTCTAAAGACTGATGAAGGTCGTATTCGCGTGCCTTCGTCTCGTACTAACGGGTGGTCGGAAATAGATCCTATTGCTTTCCAGCAGGCTCTGACACGCCGGAACAAAGAGTGCGCCGGCAAACTGATCCCGACCATCAAACTCGCAAAAGCGATCATAGGCCAATTACCAGATGCGCAACGGCTGAGCGGATACCACGTAGAAAGCCTAGCTATCGCCGCCTTCCGAGATTATGGCGGCGAGAAGACAACCCCGGCTATGCTTCCCATTTTTTTTGAGCGTGCCCGTGAACTCGTTCTGTCGCCAATTGAGGATACCACTGGACAGTCAGTGCATGTTGATGCGCACCTCGGCACGGCGAATAGCGAGGCAAGGCAAACGGCGAGCCACGTACTAGGCCGATTAGCACGACGGATGCGCAATGCTACGGTCGCTGGATCAGCGGCGCAGTGGCAAGCCTTGTTCGGCCTCGACCAATGAACCAAGCGTGGGGAATGCGCGAGGAGTTGGAGCGGATTAGGAGTACCTCCGACACTCTCTGCACAGGTCATGCCGGCCTGTATAACCGATTCGGCCAGCGAGCGCTGATCCTCGACCTTGCTATCCTCGCAGCCTCGAGCTGGCTCGTCGCCATGGCTTTTGTCGAGCCACATATCAATGTGCGCCTCACGCCCTTCGGTTGGGACAGCCAGATTTGGGTCGGAGTGCTGAGCGTCGCGACCTTTTTCCTAACTCTCGTACAATTCAAGACGGACTGGAAAGGCCGTGCGGAGGCCCATAAGCGGACCCTCAACCTTTATGCCGAGGTGAAACGGGAGGCTGGCTATCTCCTAGCTGCTGGCGAAATCGAAAAGGACACGTGGCGTCGTGTCCTTTCTCGGTATGACATGGCGTCAGCAGTTGGTATCGGTATCCCCGAAGGGGATTTTCTCTCACAGAAGCGACGCCATAAGATCAAGGTTGCTTTGAGTAAGCGCTTGGATTCTCATCCATCGGCTTCTCTCTTCCTCACTCGTATCCGCTTTTGGATTCGAGATAACCGTTCTGGAGAAACTAGCGATGCCTCCGGATCTTGAAGGAGCCTTGAAGGTCTTCGGCTTAGCATCAGAGTATGTGGCCCGAGCTGGGCTTCTCGCCGAGGTCGATTGGCAACGACGAGTTAAGATCGACGACTTTTCCGAGACTGATTTACTACGCGAGTCCGCATGGGTTATCCTCTGTTCTGGCTTCCGCGAACAGATCGTACGGCGAGTATTCGACCACATATCCCTCTGCTTTTGTGACTGGGAATCCACGTCGGCGATCTTGGATTCGGATCCAATCTGCCGGACTGCGGCGATGGCGTCGTTCCGGAACGCAACGAAGCTGAGTGCGATTGTTCGCGTGGCGCTCCACATCTACGTCGGTGGGTTTACGGTCTTCAAGCAAGCCGTCCTGGCCGATCCAATCACCGAGCTACAGCGTCTGCCACATATCGGGCCGATAACCGCAAGGCACTTAGCTAAGAATCTTGGGCTGGACGTGGCAAAGCCCGATCGGCATCTGGCGCGCGTTTCGCGGTTTTTCGAATTCGAGGACACGGACCACTTTTGCACGGAGGTCGCTAGAGCAAGCGGAGAACAGAGGAAGGTCGTCGATCTTGTCGTGTGGCGCTATATGGCAGACAATCCTCAAATATTTTCCGCGAATGCTGCGGATGGAGGACCGTTCAGTCGCTGACATGTCAACCGGTGCGCAAATTTGCCTCGCAATCGACGTCCTTGCCGATCGCAACCCGAATGCAGGCTTATGGGGCACTCACAGAGCACGGCACGACAAATCGCTCCCCAACCTTCACCCGCATTTCGAATAGCCGCAGCTTGTGCATTGCGCGCAACCTTCCTGCCGGATCAGGGACGCCTGACCGCAGCGCGGGCATTGGCCCAGGCGCGATCCTTCGCCCGGCGGCCCAGCCGCCACCGATTCCGGTGTCGGCAGGAAGCCGATATTGACCATGTGGCGCTCAATGACATCGCCGATCGCCGCCAGCAGCGAGGGGCGATAGCGTCCACCGATCCAGGCCCCGCCGCGCGGATCGAACACGGCCTGTAACTCCTCGACGACGAAAGTCACATCGCCGCCGCGTCGGAACACCGCGCTGATCATGCGGGTAAGGCCGACGGTCCAGGCGTAATGATCCATGTTCTTCG
>JBAVTK010000458.1:0-10227 GCA_049696095.1 Aliidongia sp.
TATCCTTGCAGCCGGGCAGGCCGGCCAGGATTACAGCGAGGGCGGAGCCGGTCAGGGCCAGGCGGGAAAGTTTCACGAACACGAGAACCGCTCTTCAGTTCGGGGAAAATAATTTGACCTGCCGCGGCCCGCCTTCGCCGGTCACGGTGATCATCGTCTTGGCTATCGCAACAATGTGGCTGCCATCGGGCAGCGCATCGCCGGGCTTGCCGTATAGCACATGCGCGGCGGGCTTGCCGCCCTCGGTGACCAGGATCACGGCGAGCGGCCGGCCGGAATCGGTCACGATCCCCGAGAGCCGCCATTCCGGCGTGGCCGATTTCGCCGGATCGATCGCGGCCACCGGGGCGGCTTCGCCCCACAGCGGACGCTGGGTCAGGCTGGCCAGCGCCTTGGCCGGGTCGGACGGTTGAAGCGCCGGATCCACCCAGTGCTCGGCCGGCGCCACCAGCTTGGTCGCATCGACCCCGTCCTCGGCCAGCAGCCAGCCGATCGCCAAGCCCAGCGCCAGTAACCCGGTGCCGCCGAGCAACAGCCTCATCCGCACGGATTTGGGCATCATCGCGGCACCGGCCCGGCCGGCTTGGCCTTGGTCGGATTGAGATAGGTCGAAACCAGCATTTCAAAGCGCGGCGTCGGTGTCGCTTCGATTCTAAGCCGATCGACGACCATCATGTGGCCGTCCGATTCGAGCGACGC
Organism: Aliidongia sp.; assembly: GCA_049696095.1. GTDB lineage: Bacteria > Pseudomonadota > Alphaproteobacteria > ATCC43930 > CGMCC-115725 > JAXDMU01. The sequence goes on from JBAVTK010000458.1 coordinate 700, forward strand.
CAGGAATTTCTGCATGGCGGTGGCGGCGAACGGCCCGGTCACCGTGGCCGACATCTGCCGGTAAGTCTGCGTTGTGGCGGTGGATGAGACGATTTCGACATGGACGTCGGTGCGCGGCAGTTCGGCACTCTTGGCCAATTTGCCGAGCAGTTCCTGGAAATTGACCTGGGCCAGCCCGTCCGATTCGGCCTCCCACAGCCGGCTTTCCAACTGGACGCGCAGACGCTGCACACTGTCGCTGCGCCCCTTCCATTCGGTCTGGCCGGCGAGCCGATGCAGCATCGCCAACTGCTGGGCATCGGCCGCGATTTGGATATCGGCGTGGCTGTGGCTGTCCTGGATTTCAAACCACAGGCCGAGCAACAGGATCGCCAAAATCGCCAGCAGTCCCAGATGGATGCGCGGGTTCTTCTCGGTCTCGCGCTCGAATGCCGTGCGCAGCTGCGCCCAATAGCGCGGCAATTGATCGAGCGTGGGCAGCCTGGTCGCCAGCGGGTTCATTGCGGCGCCACTTTGAGTTTGATCTTGAGGATCTTATCCCCGCCGATATGGTCGGCCGAGACATTGCTGAACCCCGCCTGGGTTTGCAGCGATTTGACATAGGCTGGCGCATCGACGCCGGCTGCCGCCTCGACGGTGAATTCGAGATCGCCGGCCTGATAATTCCAGGCCGTCATCTTGGTGCCGGCCTTGGGCACGATTTCCAGGATCTTGGCGAACAACTCAAGCTGGCCTGGATAGGCCGACAGCGCCTTGAGGCGGGTGACCGCGTCGAGCGCGTTGCGTGCATCGGCGCGCTCCGCCATGCGCGGCTGGGCGGCCGCCGTGGCCGCCGCGATATCGCCCTCGATCCGGCCGAGCGCCAGTTGATCGCCGATCGATTGACCAGCCAAGACACCGATCAGCAGCAGATAGCCGGCCGCGAGCGCCAAATAAGCCGGCATGACCCGTCGCCCAGACGAAGATGCGGTTCGGAACGTGCTGCCCGACAGCCAGGGGCGTGGCAGCTCCGGCAAGATTTCAGCCGCGCCCGGTTGCTCCTGTGCCGCTTCGGGCGGCACGCCCGCCGCACGCTGAAAGCGCACCCATTCGGCCGCGTCCGGCGATTGCGGCCACCAGCGGCTGGCGGCCAGCAGCCCATCGACCCAATATTGCCCCTCGCTGCCATCAAGCGTCGTGACATGGCGCAGCCCATCGGTGCCGCGCGGCTGCAACGCGGTTTCCGGCAGCACCGTCACTTTGGCCGGATTGAGGCCGGCGGCAGCGATCTGCGCATCGACGGCGGTGCGGTCCCAGATCCAAACGCCGGTTCGCCTGCCATCCTCATGAATCAGCCGCGCCGTGTCGGCCCAAGGCGACCATTCGGCGATCTTGAGATCGATTGCGGCGAGCCGCTTGCCGGCGCTCGGATCCTCCATCAGTGGAAAGACCCGATAGCGGCAGAGCGCCCGGCTCAGCAGCCAGATCCGGCGCCCCGCGCCGCCGACCGGGCTTTCAACCCCGTCCCGACGGTGCCGGTGGATGCGTTGGGTCCGGAAGGTCGAAAATATCAATTCCGTCTCGAAGGCTGTGGTCGGAAAAGGGCGGTATGTCGAAAATATAGTCGATCTGCCATGGCTGCTCGACGGCGGCCGGTGTCAGATGGATGCCCATCACGCGCTCAAGCGGATTGTCAGGCGTCATCATGCTTATACGCAGGCTGTTCAAGGGTAAGAAGAAATATCGCAGATTCTCGTCCGGAATCGCCACATTGCCGGCCGCCGCCGCCTCGGCCGTCGAGCGGAATGGCTGCTTTTGGCGGGCTGCAACGATCCGGGCGACGGCCGCGTCGTTGATATTGGGCAACAGCGCCAGAATCGCCGGCGGTGCCGTATTTAGGTTCAAGCCCGCGGCGGTCACGGTCGTCACCTGTTCATAAAGCCCGCTTCGGCCAAAGCCGGCCGGATCGACCTTGTCCCAATCGAGGATACGGCGCAATTCCCAGGGCGTGCGTAATTTCTCGCCGGTCGGCGGCGGCTTGCCCGCGTCGGCATATTCCTTGGCCTTGGCGCCGTTCAGGCGCTTATACGGGCCGGGTTCACTATAATCATGCAGCTTGGCGATCATCGGCCCGCGATCCTCGGCGCGAATGCCGTAATTGCCGAGCAACCGGTACCAATCGGCATCGCTGCCGGTGTTGGTATTGAGCAAGCCGCGCTGATCCTGCAAATGGACCATCACCGAGCCGAAGCGGTACGGCCGGTCATCGAGTGCCAGATAGCTCTTGCCCTGGGTTGGCGCGCTGAACGGGTCGCGCGCACCGGCGATGGCGAGATCGGCGCCGCTCAGCAATTCGATGCCGCGAAAGCTGATGAACCGCGTCGAGAACCAATAGAGCGCCGTGGCCCGCGCCTCTTCCGACTTGCGGAATGACTCGACCTTGGCCAAGCGCACATAACCGTGATTCAGGCTGTCGCCGACCCAGCCGGTGATAAAGGCCGCGACCAGCGCCAGAATCGCGACGATCCATAATGTGGCGGCCAGAATGAAGCCGGGCGACCGGCCCGGGGTGGATGGCATCGTCATCTCATTGCCCCAAGAACAGGCTGAGGGGATCGGGTGGCGGTTCCTTTTCGCCGCGGATCGCGGCGGCGATGACGATGCCGTCATCGGCCGCATAAAGCCGGATCGCCAGGGGCAGTTGCTTCGATTTGCCGAGCGGCGGCGGCCAGGAGTCGAGCCACGTCAGATCGGGGCTGAGATAGGCGAAAGTCACCTTGTTGCCGCGCCAACCGCGCAGATCCAGCGGCTTTTGGTCGAAACCGGTATAGCGCAACGTGGTGCGATCCTGTCCCGCATCATAGACCAGATCCCAGCGGAACGGGCCGGGACCGCCCGGATCGCCGGCCAACGGCGTCAAGGTCAGGCCGGAAAATCCGACCGGATTGCCGGCAAAGACGTTCTTGGCGAGCCGCTTGTCCGCGACGATCTGATTGACCGCATTGCGGAAATAGGAATTCACCAGCCCCTCGCGATCCGAGGCGCTGAGGAACGGGCTGAGCCGGCCACGGACATCGTTCAGCCGCTCCAGCGCCTGAAACAGCGACACGGCGACCATGCCGACGATGATCAGCACCACCATCACTTCCAGCACGGTGAAACCGCGGCTCCGCGCGGCACCGCCGCTAATTGAACAGCGAGTTGCGGACATGCTTATAGCCAATCATGCGCAGGGGAAAGCTGACCAGAATCCGGCCATCGGGGGCGGTAACATCGACCTTGGCGTTGGATAGGCCAATGCGACAGGCGCTGATGCCGCTGGGGTAGGCACAGCCGTCGATCGGCTCGATCAGGGTCTGCGCGGCCCAGCGCACGGCATAGGGACCGAGGTCGATCGAGCCGGCGGGTTTGTCCATCGGATTGATCGCCGACATGATGTTAAGCGCGTCGGTTTCGATCTCGGCCCGGCGATTGGCCTCGTCGACACGAAAGGCCGACCGGCTGACATTGCTGATGAGTTCGTAGAGCGGCAACAATACCGCGGCCAGCACGGCAATCGCGACCATCGCTTCGAGCAGGGTAAAGCCGGCGGACGGCTTCCGGCGCGTCATCCCGGTCTCAACTCGCACAGCGGCGGCTTCATCAGATAGCGCGCCTCGGCATCGGGCGCGCTAACGTGTAGCGCGCCCCCGCTGCACGTGCCGTCGTAGCGATAGGTGATTGGTGCCTCGACCGTGATGCGCCAGCCGGCGGGCAGCGTGACCGGATAGGGGTCGGGTGCCGGATCGGCCGGGACCGAAGAAAAATCTTCGGCTTGCGGCGTCGAACTCAGGACCAGATTGCGGCCTTGCGCCGCCGCCGTCATCGGCAACTCATCGAGCTGTCGTTCCAGATCCTGGCGATTGAGCGAGAAGCTCGTCCGATTGCCCAGACGGATCAGCGACGGTAGGGCGAAGGCACCCAGCAGCCCCATGATCGCCAGCACGATCAGCAGTTCGACCAGCGAAAAGCCGGCCTGATCAGTTGCGTGGCGGCATACCAACGGTATCGCCTCCTGGTTTGCCGTCCGGGCCATAGCTGTAGAGCGCGATCGGGTTCAGATCCTTGCCCTCGGGGCTATAGAGATACGGGTGGTTCCACGGATCGAGCGGCACGGGCGTGTCGAGATACGGGCCGTGCCAGCGGGCCTTGATGTCGGGGTCGTTCGGCGCGGTTACCAAAAGCTGCAAGCCTTCGTCGGTCGTCGGGTAGCGGCCGATATCGAGGCGCATGGTGTCGAGGGCGGATTTCAGCATCCGGACCTGTGTTTCCGCGGCCCCCGATTGTGCGCGACCGAACTGGGAAAACAGGCGGGGCCCGACCAACGTGCCCAACAGCGCCATGATCGCCAGCACGATCAGCAATTCCAGAATCGAAAAGCCGCCCTGCCGGCGCCGACGCGGTGCCGGCTTGGTCTCGGACATCACCTCGGGGGTCACAGCCATCTGCATGCTCATAAACTCCTTTACAGCGCGGCATCACCCAGGCTGGCCATGGCCAGGAAGATTGAGGCCGCTAAAGTGCCGACAATCAGGCCGATCACGACGATGGCGATCGGCTCGACCAGGGTCAAAAACCGCTTCATCCGTTCGCGCCCGTTTTCGTCGCACAGGATTGCGGCCGACCGCAACATTGGCGCGAGGCTGCCGGAGCGCTCGCCGACGCTGACCAGATTGATGACGGTCGGTTGAAGATCGGTGTAATCCTCCAGCGCCTTGGCCATGGTCGAGCCGCCGCGCACCGCGCGCTCGACCTGGGACAGGCTGGCCTGAAAGCGGCGCGACTGCACGACCGAACGCGCCAGCACCATGCCCTGAATCAGTTGCACCTTGTTGGCAAGAAGGGTCGCGAACATCCCGGCCCATCGCCCGGTCTCGGATTCCTTGAGCCAACCGCCGACCACCGGCAGACGCAACATCACCTCGTAAAAGCCGCGCCGGGCGGCCGGAATCTGAAAGATCCGATAGAGCGCGAAACCGCCGACCGCCAGCCCGCCGAACACGATCGGCATATGTTGGTTGAAGAACGTACCCATCGCCATGACGATCTTCGACAGGGTCGGGATGTTGTTTTCGTGGTTCTTGAACATGGTGGCGAAGCGCGGCACCACGAAGGTGAACAGAAACAGCACCACAGTCAATCCGCCGGCCATCAGCACGGACGGATATGTCAGCGCCGTGCGGATTTCCTTGGCGATTCGATAATCCCAATCCATCTGCTGCGCGGCATCGCCGATCGACTGGCGCAACTGCCCGGTCATTTCGCCGGCCTCGACCAGTTGATAGGCATAGGGCGGCAGGCCCGCCAGGCTCTTGCGCAGCGCCGCTGAGAGGCGCGAGCCCTGCCGGATCTCGCGCCGGACTCCGTCGATCGAACTTTGCAAGCTGCGATAGGCCGGCGCATCCACCATCGATTGCAATGTCTGATCGAGATTGACGCCGGCTTCCAGCAACAATGCCGTTTGCTTCAGAAATTGAATATAGTCCAGCGTCTTGGGTTTGCGGCCGGGCGCAAAGCGCGAGCGGCCCTTGGCGGCCTCGACGACCAGTACGAACGGCGTAAGCCCGCGGCGACGCAGATCGCGCAGCGCCAGCCGCTGATCGTCGGCTAGAACCAGACCGGTCACATTGTGGCCTTCGACATTGCGGGCTTCGTAGCGGTAATTGGGCATCGGCTCGCTCTGCTCAGGAATGGAGGCCGGTCACCCGCAACACCTCTTCGATCGAGGTTTCGCCCCGCCGCGCCTTCATCAACCCATCCTCCCGCAGGGTGCGATAGCCATGGCCGCGCGCCACGGCCGCGATCTCGCCCGATTGCGCGCGACCCAGAATGCCGTCATGCAACTCGGGCGTCACCAGCACCAATTCGTAGATCCCCAGGCGACCCTTATAGCCGGTCCCAAAACAAGCGCCACAGCCGACTGGTTTGCGCCAGTTCTCCGGTCCGGCGATCTCAGGACCGTAGCCGGCATTATGCAGCAACCCCGTCGCGAAGTCATCGGGTGCGGCATCATGGGCCGAACAGACCGGGCACAGCCGGCGGACCAGACGCTGCGCCATCACCGCGCGCACCGACGACGCCACCAGGAACGGCTCGATGCCCATATCGATCAGCCGCGTGAACGAACTGACGGCGTCGTTGGTATGGAGCGTCGAAAACACCATATGGCCGGTCAGCGCCGCTTGGACTGCGATCTCCGCCGTCTCCAGATCGCGGATTTCGCCGATCATGATCTTGTCCGGATCCTGGCGCAGAATGGCGCGGAGCGCACGGGCGAACGTGTAACCGATCTCCGCCTGGGCATGAACCTGCGTGATGCCCTGGATGTTGTATTCGACCGGCTCTTCCACGGTGACGATCTTGCTGGCGCCGTCATTGATCTCTTCGAGCGTGGCATAGAGCGTGGTCGATTTGCCGGAACCGGTCGGTCCGGTCACGAGCGTGATGCCGTGCGGTTCGAGCGCGACCGCGCGAAACCGTGCCAGATCGTCGGGCGCCATGCCGAGCGCCGACAGGCGGAACCCGGCGCGGCGCTTGGGCAAGAGGCGCAAGACCAGCGATTCGCCCCAGGTACCGGGCAGGGCCGAGACGCGGACATCGACCTCCTCGCCGCCGATACGCACCGAAAGGCGGCCATCCTGCGGCAGGCGGCGTTCGGCGATATCCATGCCCGAGATCAGCTTGATGCGCGAGGCGATGGCATCGAACCGCTCGCGCGGCAGGCTCAGGCGGTTTTGCAGCACGCCGTCGATGCGGAAGCGGACATGAAAGCTGCGCTCCTCCGGCTCGACATGCAGGTCGGACGCTCGCTCATTGAAGGATTGCGACAACAGACTCTGCACCAGCTCGACCACCGGCGCTTCCTCGGCCAGTTCGCGCAGATGGCTCACTTCGTCGAGCATGCGTGTGCCGCTCGCCCGCACCAGCCGTGAGAGGGAGTCGAGCGCCCGGTCGAGATCCTGATTGGCGCTCAGATACCAGGCGACAGGAACGCCGGCAAAAGCCTCGGCCGCGAATTCCTGGAGCGACGTGGCCAGCGGATCGCGGGCGACGCAATGCAGCGCGCCGTCATCGTCGAGCCAGGGCAGCGCCTCCTGATCGATCCACCATTCGGCCGGATAGCCCGAGCGTTCCATCGCCGCGATGAACCGGGCGGACTCGTGGGGGATCTGTTCTGGCAAAATGACCGGAATGCCGAGTTGCCGGCTGATCACCGCCAGCAACCTGTCTTCCGACAGCGCGCCGAAGCGCAGCAGGATGCCGCCCAGCCGACCACCATAGCTTTGCTGAAAGGCCAGCGCTCGATCGAGTTCAGCCTGATCGAGAATCCCATCATCGATCAGCATGCGGCCGAGCGGCCGGCGTTCCCAATCGGTCGGGGATTCGACCAGAGGCTCGCCATCGGCCGCCATGATGACAGCCGTCATCGGTCTGGCCAGCCGCTTGGCGACGGCCAGGACGGAACGATGTGGGCCGGCCGCTGACCCAGAAGCAATGGTAACATGAAGCGGACTATGCCAGATACCGCTCGCCGCGACCAGTGCCGATGCGATCGGGCGCGCTCAGGGCTCAATGCACGCTGACGGGTTCCAACCCATGCTGGCGAATGGCGGCGAAGGCGATGTCGCGATCGGTCATCAAGGCCATCTGCGTCCCGTCGGCCGCATGGACGGCATAGGCGATCTCGTCATTGACCGTGATCTGCTTGACGAAGGCCACGTCCTGAACGCCTAGAACGGCCAGATCGTGCGTGGAAAGGTGCCGGATAGTCATTGTCGTATTCATGATCTTGGACCTCTCTTCCCGTTTTCCGTCGCTGCCGAGGGGCGCGATCGGGGCCGGGGTCCGCATATTCCGAATTCTCAGGGCCGGGTGATTGAGGCCTGATTCAATCGATCTCGATCGGTTTGGCCGGGCGGCTTTTCGCCTCGGCCTTGATTTCGACCTTGCGCACCTTGGGCTCGACGAACGGGCGCATGATATCGACATGCAACAACCCATTATCCAGCGAGGCGCCGGCCACTTCGATGCCCTCCGCGAGGACGAAGGAGCGCTGAAACTGACGGGCGGCGATGCCGCGATGGAGATAGATCCGCTCGCGATCATCGGTCTGCTTGCCGCGGATGACCAGCTGCGTATCCTCGATCTGCACCGAAAGATCGTCCATCGTGAAACCGGCGACCGCCAAAGTGATGCGCAGCCGGTCTTCGCCCAGTTGTTCGATGTTATAAGGCGGGTAGCCGTCGGCCGAGGTTTTCGACACACGATCAAGCGCCCGCTCGAAGTGATCGAACCCCAACAAAAGGGGGGAACTGAACAGGGAAAGGCGGTTCATTTGTCCAAAAGCTCCTGCTTGAGCGAGCCTACAGAGTTCCAGGCCCGAAATCGGCACCCGGTCGCGGACGATGGAACATCGTCCTGCTTCTAACAGGTGGTGAAGAATCATTTGCGATCAAGAGGTATCGGCATTGACGGTGCAACGAGCCGCACCTGCGTCATCCGGCATCGCATGACCCCGCCAACAGAGCCGCGCGATCCCGGCGCAGATCCCGGGCATCGCGCGGCCTCGGCGCTGGGGTGACACGGCGTTCGACGCCGGCCTCGAAATGATCGTTGGCTGCGACCTGCCAGCTCAGCCGTGCCAGATCGGTGGCATCCGGCAACGGTGCCGACATCAAGCCACACTTTTCCAACTGCCAGACATATTGATCACGCGACCGGCAATTGCCTTCGCTGTTCTTGCCGGACATGCTTTCCCCCCAATTGTACGGGCGAAAGGAATGCCGGTTTTTCGTTACGACGCCAAGACAGCCAGCCTACCGCATAAATTGCGGTGCCAGGCCGATGATGCCGATGATGATCAGATAGATTGCGACGATATAATTGAGCAATCGCGGCATGACCAGGATCAACACCCCGGCGATCAAGGCGCCCAGCGGCTGCAAGGCGACGATATTGGTGGCCATTTGCTATGTTCCTCGGTACGGCGCAGCCCGGACTGGCGGGGCATTAACGTAAACGGCAAACCACCACCAGGGTTCCGATCGGTTTTCGTCATGCTTCGCCGATTTGAGTGGCGGCCGTCGCGGTCATCGGAATATTTGGTCCAGGGCCACCGTTGTACAGTGCAATCGACATTTGCCGTTTTCTAAGGGGTATCAAGAAATGAGCAATATTGGCCGAAACTTCGTGTCGCGCTATCGGGCAGGTGTGGGCCTTACCACTCTTGCATTGGTGATCAGTATTGGAATGATTTCGAAAGCGCAGGCGCAGGATGAGGGGGCCGATCCGCCGACCCGTGTCGGACGGATCGCAATACTTGAAGGCAATGTCAGCTTTCACCCGTCGCCGCTCGATCCGTGGGGCGACGCGGCGATCAATTACCCGATCGCTCAGGCCGGCCAGCTTTGGGTCGAGCCGGGCGGACGGGCCGAGATCGGGCTGGGTGAGGCGCGCATTCGCCTGGATGGTGGCTCGGAACTCGATATTGTGCAATTCGATGATCAGAAT
>JBAVTK010000459.1:0-1602 GCA_049696095.1 Aliidongia sp.
GACGAGTTTTGGATTGAAAATTTCCTAAAAATAGAGACAGATTGCCGTCTCGCGTACCTCTTGAGAGGTGGGTATGGGTGCAATAGGGACCCGAACTATTATTAACGTCATGGTGACCTCGGATATAAAATCGATTCGGTTGGGACTAGCCCTACCCCGCCCTGAGGCGCTCCCCGAGGAAGGTGCCGGTCACGAGGAGAACCTTTTGGAATCGACGATCGCGCGATGAAGATGGTCCTTACTTTTCTCCTTACTCGTGGTTCAGACAGAGGAAGCGGCGCCGCCCTCCCAGTCGCTGCGTTCCTTGCCCATACCGGTCATTCGAAGCGCTTCCATAAGGCAACATCGATGACCTGCTTCTCGATGTTCTGCATCTTCTGCCAAAGCGTCGTCACCACGGCCGCCGTAATTTGGGCCGCTGTTGTGATCGATAGTCAGCCAATGAGATGACGTTGTTGGGCATGACGGATTGCGCGCGCTTACCAGGACTTGGGTAAACAAGATCACCCATGACTTCCGATGCAGGACGATTCCAAAAGGCGCTCTGGCGCTCATAGAAAGCTTTCCGTTCAGCCTCGCTTTCAAACCATCCGTTCCGCATAAAGCACCTATTCCACAGATTTGTGTGGTATATTTATCACAGTTTCGGGGGTTTCACACCCTTTATGATTCTTAAGACTCTATAAGACAAGAAAAGAATAGGACCTGGTGTCAGTCTACCGGACATAACATGTCAGTCTGCCCGCACTAACATGTCAGTCTACGCGACACTTTAAAACAAAAGCTTTGCCTTTGGTGAAGCCCAGCCTTTGCTTTTTACTTTTATCAGCCCGAGATTTTCCGCTTCTTGTAGGGCTAGATATTTGCTGCGGCGCTGTATCCCCCACTCCTTGACAGCCACGTTAGACACTGTGATCGGCTCATCTCGCCGCCGCCAGTTTTGATGAAGGAGGAAAATAGCCAATCGGTAGGTTGCGATAAGTTTTGCCCCTTTGAGTTTTCCGGCCCAAACCAGTGGCAACTTCACGAAACCCTTCTCTCGCCGTTTTCGTGGTTGGCTGTCGCTCTCCGTCTCTCTAAGTTGTGGCCAGGCCGGCATCGATAGGTCATCAAGGTTGAATGAATCACGCTCTGACACGGGCTTGCTCCCTGTCAAGCAAGCCCATAACCTTGTCCCACATAACCCGGCCGCGCTTGTCCATGTACCGGTCCGGATAGCGTATGACGGCGGGAAAATCACCACCAGTCTTGGCATCCACCCTAAGCTCTAAACCGCCACAAACAACGCGTGATGCCTTGGCCATACAAGCCCGCATTCTCGCCACGTCTTCGTCGAGACGGTCTAGCGGGGCGGCGATTATGAAGGCATCATGAATCGGTCCGCAAACTTCAATGCCGCGCTCTGTCGCAAGACAAGCAGCTAGCCGCATCATCTCAGCGCCATTGGCCTGCATCGGATTGTTTTGCAACGAGCGGGGGTTTGGGCCAAAGTCCTCTTCCCCTCCGCCGCGCTTTTTACGGCGTTTGATGGCAACCCTGGTGCGCCAGCCGAAGACGGTTGTGATCCATCCATACAACATGGCGTGGTCAACTGCGTTATCG
>JBAVTK010000460.1:0-1937 GCA_049696095.1 Aliidongia sp.
TTGCTCGAGTCCGGCGACATTGAGGGCGCCGAGCAAATGCTCTTCCGGATGAAGGACCTTTCCTCAAAACTTCGCGAACCCTTTTTTAGCTGGATAACAGGGATCGCGACGGCAATGATTTCGATCATGAGAGGGGTGCCGGGCGCTGAGGACGATGCATTGGCCGCCTGCCGGATTGGTGAAGCTGCCGGGCAATCAGAAGCAAATTCCAGTTATGTTGCGCAGCTTTCTTCCATCCGCCGGGATCAGGGCCGGTATAGTGAGTTGATCGAGCCCGTTCGGCGAAATGCAGAATCGCTTGTGCACCTTCCCGTCTGGAGACTGGCCCTCGCGGGCCTTTACTGCGAGTTAGACCGCCATGACGAAGCGCGTAACGAACTCAATATGCTTGAGGGAGGCGGTTTTGAGATACCCATTGAGTGGACATGGGCATCCATCATCACCATCCTTGCGCAAGTTTGCGCCGATCTCGACTACCGGGACTTGGCCGCACTTTATTATCCTAAGGTGCAGCAGGTTGCTGGCCAGGTTGGTGTGACCGGAATGGTTCTTGTGTGCTATGGTTCGCTTGCTTTTCCTTGTGGTCAGTTTGCGGCATGCCTCGGCCGATGGGAGGAAGCCGAGGAATATTTCAACCAAGCCGCAAAAGTGAATGCAGAGATTGGCGCGCGACCCTACCTCGTGCGCACGTGGCGAGCCCAAGCCAAAATGTTGCTGGATCGCAACGAGCCCGGCGATCATTCGCACGCCGTCGAATTGATTGATCAAGCGTACGCGGAGGCCGATCGGCTCGCAATGAAACGTGAACTCGTTCGGCTTGATCGGCTACGACAGCGGACAAAAATGTTCAACATTAACACGTTAACCGGCGGACGACAAAGAGCCTGACTTCTGAGGTTTCAATATATGCGGCCGCAGCTGTCGCGTCATTCCAGTTTTACGCGCCGCGGTCCAAAATTGTCTATAGATCCGCCGACTGATTAACGGAGATGGGCTCGCTACAGACGAAACAGTCACTATCACAGCGACGGACGTTCAGGTCTCAGCGTGAGCGCCAGAGCGAAGTAGTAAGGCGGAAGGATGCGCCGCGCCCGCCGTCGAAACAATAGGAGAGCCGGTTGGCGAGCATGGTCATCGATGCGCCGGTCGCCGAATGTGTGTCGATGAGTTCGCGGTTCAGCGGACTGCTCTGAAGAAGCAGACTGTCGAGAGTGAAGCCGCCGACATAGACGCCGGTGTCCGAACCGGCGAGATCGGTTGGTGGAATGCCAGCGTCCTCCAACGCCTCCCACGCCACTTCAAGCAGAAACCGCTGCTGCGGGTCCATGTAAACCGCTTCGCGCGGGGATATGCCGAAGAAGGCGGCGTCGAACGTGTCGAGAGATTCGCGAAGAAAACCGCCCTTGCGCACATACATCTTTCCCGGTTTGCCAGCGTCTGGGCTGTAGAATTTGTCAATATTCCACCGGTCTTTGGGAACCTCGCAGATTGCGTCCGCGCCGGAGCTTAGCAATTGCCAGTATGCGGCCGGACTATTCGCGCCGCCCGGAAAGCGGATGCCGATGCCGACGATGGCGATGGGTTCAGAGCTCTCCTTCTTGGACGAAATTGCGAGGCCAGGATTTGAGTCGACTACCGACATAGTGTTCAATTGGACCTCCATGCAAAATTGATGGGCCGCAAAGTTACGGCGCCGGCTAAATTTTCCCGGAACTACACGTTGCAAGTGTGGCCGCGCCACTCCGCGCCGGAAGCCATCAGGTCCAGCATTGGAAACGTCACGCTTGTTCGCTGATATGACCAGAAGTTTTCTGACTTCCAAAATAAAGAGAAACCTGCCACTCGATGGCTTTGGATGATGGCGCGCTCGATCAGAATAAAACCGGCGTGAACGGGGCCGATCATGCAACAATCGAGCGGAGAATTCGCATCAGCCC
>JBAVTK010000461.1:0-5298 GCA_049696095.1 Aliidongia sp.
GCCCGGTGCGGGCCAACAGGCGCGAGGCCTGGATTTCCATGAGCGCCAGCAGGCCCAGCACCTCGGCGTCCTCGGGCATCAGCCCGGCCAGCATCCGGCCCAGCCGTTGCGCCTCCAGGCACAGGCTCGGCCGGACCAGATCGTCACCCGCCGTCGCGGCATAGCCTTCATTGAAGATCAGGTAGATGACCTCCAGCACCGAGGCGAGCCGTGCCGCGCGTTCGGCACCGCGCGGCACCTCGAATCCCAGGCCCGCCTTGCCGATCGTCTTCTTGGCGCGGACGATGCGCTGGGCGATCGTCGCCTCGCTCGACAGGAAGGCGCGGGCGATCTCGTCGGTCGTCAGGCCGCCAATGACCCGCAGCGTCAGCGCCGCGCGGGCGTCGGCCGATAAGATCGGGTGGCAGGCGGTGAAGATCAGGCCGAGCAGCTCGTCGCCGGGATCATCGCTCATCGCCGGTTCGATCGCATCGGCCGCGCCATCCAGCTCGCGCGCGATCTCCTCATGCTTGCGCTGGCGCAGTCTGTCGCGCCGGATCGCGTCGATCGCGCGGCGTTTGGCGACAACCATCAGCCAGGCGCCGGGATTGGCCGGCACGCCGGTCCTCGGCCATTGCGACAAGGCTACGACCAGGGCGTCCTGCGCCAGTTCCTCGGCACGGTCGACATTGCGCAGGATACGGGCCAGGCCCGCGATGAGCCTGGCCCGTTCAATGCGAAAAACCGCCTCGATCGCCTGATGCGTCTCGCCTGCTTCCATGCCGCATTGTCGGCCAAACCCATAAGGGAGGCAAGCCGGGGGCAATTCAGCGAGCAGAAATCACGTACAAGGCGGCTCAGCTGCCGCTGGGGATCTCTTGCAGGCGGTAGCGGATTTCCGTGGTCTCCGGCGGCACATTTTCCTCGACCTGTTCCATCAAGCCCAGCGGCCGGATTTCGATTTCGCTGCGGCCCGGCATGGGATTGGGCGAGCGCTTTACCCAGGCGACCGCTTCAGCCATGTCCTTTACCTCCCAGATTGAGTAGCCGGCGATCAATTCGCGGGTCTCGGCGAACGGCCCGTCAATGACGGTGCGGCTCGTGCCCTCGAACACGATCTGCTTGCCCAGTGACGAGTTCATCAGGCCGGCGCCCTCATGCACGACGATGCCGGTCTTGACCAACTCCTCGCCAAATTTCTCCGTGGCTGCCATCGCCTCGGGCGTGACGCTGGCGCCCTTTTCGGTGGCTTCGGTCGCCTTGACGAACACCATGACACGCATCTTCTGTCTCCTTGATTGACCGGTCGCATCGGCCCGGCAGCAGCATGACGAACGGCGTTTTCGAAAATCGACATCGTCCAGCAGATTTTTTCGGGTGAGGCGCAGGTCGCGGGTGGACGCTCCCAGGCCATGGCCCCCGGTCGAGCAAGACGTCAATCAGCTAACCGCGTATTGTCGGCATAAGGAATGCGCGCGGCCTGGCCTGGCAGCATAGGCAGATGGTATTTCGGCACGGAAAGGTCTAATCTCCGAGCGTGTTAATCTGGATAAGCAGGGTATGCCCGACTATCAGCCGCCACAAGACATCCTCGAAGTGCTCGGAAAGATCGAGTTCGAGGAGGCGCTAGAACCCGATGATCCGCGCCGCGTTGACACACGCGATGCGCGCGACAGTCGAAAGACTCTTAATCGTTTGGCGCGTAAATTGGGTCTGGATCTTGAGACGACCCGCTTCCTTCCGGCGTCCCAGAAGCATGTGCTCTTCTTCGGCCATGTCGGCGCGGGGAAGACCACCGAATTGAAATTTTACGCGGCAACCCTCAACAAAACCGGATTCATTCTCCCGGTCGAGGTCGACGTCCCGGGCGTGCTGGACCGGAACAATCTCCAATATGCCGATTTGCTGATGGCAATGGCCAATGCGCTTCTCGAAGCCTTGAAAAAGCAGAAGATCTCGCTGCCCAGCAAGGACATCAAAGCGCTGCACGACTGGTTCGCGGAAAAAATTGTCACGCGGGCCGAGGTTCAGGAGTTCGCGGCCGAAATCAAAAGCACCATGGAGGCAGGAGTCAGCGTTCCAATGCTGGCCAAGCTCCTGACTTCATTCAGCACGGCTTTCAAGGCGAACGCGACCTATAAGGACGAATTGCGGCGCGTCATCCACAACACCTTCACGCAGTTGGCCGACGCCTTCAACCAACTGATCCGCGGTGCCGAGGCGGCGCTGGCCAAAAAACGACAAAAGGACCCTGTCCGCGTTTTGTTCATTGTCGACGGCACCGACAAGCTGCGCGAAGAAGATCGCCGGCGCCTGTTCGTCCAGGACACCCAATTGCTGCTGGCCGTCCATGCCCTTGCCATCTACACCGCGCCGATCGCGCTCAAATACGAGGGCGGACTGGTCGGCCAGCTCGATGATCTCGTCCTGCCTATGGTGAAGCTTCAGGACAAGGACGGCAAAAGATGCGACGCCGGCTGGCGGGCGATGCGCGAGATCCTGCTGAAGCGCGCCGACCGGTCCTTGTTCGAGACCGAGGCGGACATCGACCGATTGGTCGAGCAGAGCGGCGGCCATCCGCGCGAGCTGCTGCGGCTGCTCCAGCTCTGCTGCGAGTTCGCTGAACGGGGGATCGACGCAGGTGTTGTCAGCCAAGCAATCGCCCAGCTCGCCAGCGAATATCGGCGCCTGCTCGAACCGGATGACTATGAGCGCTTGGCTTGGATCGATCGCACGCCGATGGATGACGGCAATGATGAGAAGATCCGGCACCTGCTCTATTGCCTGGCATTGCTGGAGTATAATGACGGCACATGGCGGCGCAGCCACCCGGTGATCCGAAGCCTTGAAGGCTATCGACTTGCACTGGCCGCTTTGCCGGCGGAACCGTGAGCGACGCCGACCGACTGCAGTTCCTCGACCGTCTCTCGGGGGCGAGTGTGGTGCTTCCGCCCGCTTGCCAGGAAGGCTTCGCCCGCCTCGCCAAACTCGTCCAGGCCCGTCCGGGAAAATTTCAACTTTTGTTTCTTGATTGCCGCGACGAAACCCTGCGGGATCGGCTTATTGCCCAGCTGAACGAACTCCTCGCGGCAAATGGCCGTCACCCCGCATCGCTGCGGCTCAGGACCGGGGACCATCCAGATTTCGCCACGGTCGAGCAGGCGCTCGTCACCCTCGCCGGAACGAGCAGCGTTCTCCACGTCACGGGCGGCCCGTCCTGGTTCGACTCTGCCAAATGGGAGAGCTTCAACATCAGGCGCGAGGCCGTGGCGCAGCAGGTCAAGGCCAGCCTGCTCTTTTGGCTGGATCCGGACTCGATTGCCGCTTTGGCCAGAATCGCGATCGATCTTTGGGCCTGGCGCAGCGCCGTCATCAATTTTGCCACCGCGCCGGGAGAGCTGCCCCGCGCCGTGCCGGAGCGTGACTTCCGGATCTTCGACGACCGCGCGCTGGCCGAACGCCAGAAGCGGATCGCGTTTCTCCGCGCAGTCACGCAGGAATCAGACCTGCCCGCCGAGATCCGCTTCGGGCTTGCCGCAGAACTTGGCGATCTTTTGGCCGGCATCGGTCAGACCGCCGAGGCTGAATCCGCCTATCGCGACGTCGCGGAGGCGGCAATTGACGAGCGCTTCCGCGCGGTCGCAAGAGGCAAGATCGCCGACATGCTGGAGGCGCGGGGCGAGCTGGAAGAGGCCCTGCGCATCTGGCGTGAGGAGGCGCTGCCGGTCTATGAGCGTCTGGGCGATGTGCGCGAGGCGGCCGTGGCCAAGGGCAAGATCGCCGACGTGCTCCAGGCGCGGGGCGAGTTGGACGAGGCGCTGCGCATCCGGCGTGAGGAGGAGTTGCCGGTCTTCGAGCGTCTGGGCGATGTACGCTCGGCGGCCGTGACCAAGGGCAAGATCGCCGACGTGCTGCAGGCGCGGGGCGAGCTGGACGAGGCGCTGCGCATCCGGCGTGAGGAGGAGCTGCCGGTCTATGAGCGTCTGGGCGACGCCAGGAACCTCCTCGTCGGACGCGCGAATCTTGCGATTCTCCATCTGAGGAGAAACCGCGAAGGCGATCGGCAGGAGGCAAATCGCCTCCTCTCCATGGCGCTTGCGGAGGCTCGCCGGCTCCGTCTTCCCGAGGAACAGCAGATTCAGCAAATTGTGGAGGAGGCCGGCCTCAATTGACCGCCAAGGACGGCAACGAACGCCGCAATCGCTTGGTCGTGTCAGCAATCGTGTGGCCGGACAAACGGGCCGATGCCGAACCGGTCCGAGATATCCACGGTCGTTAGACCAACCCACGATCGGAGTGCTCGCCAGCGTCGGCCATCTTGCCGAGGGGCACTCGAACAATGCAACCTATGTCGGGCCGCAGCATATTTTGCGTCAGGCAAAAGCGGCAGCGGCCCGACCTGGGTGACCGGACCAGGTCCGGTCATGACGAGATAAAGGATCTCACCTATAGGCCATCAATCCCGCGGCGGGGTGCGGCCGACAGGTTCAGGTTCCGAGGCCGCCGAACGCGCCGGTCGGGCCAAGAGTGCCGCTGAGTTTTTCGGCCAGGCGGCCGCGCCTTTCCTGGAACTCCGGCGACAGAGTTTCCGCGACCTTTCCCATGTCGGCGATCGGCCGGATTTCGATTTCGCTCGGCCCCGACATGGGATTTGGGCAGCGCTTCACCCAGGCGATCGCCTCGTCCATGTCCTTGACCTGCCAGATCCAGAAACCGGCGACCAGTTCGCGGGTCTCGGCGAACGGCCCGTCGATGACGGTCCGGTTGGCGCCATTGAACGCGATACGCTTGCCATTTGAGGACGCGGTCAGGCCGTCGGCGGCGAGCACAAGGCCGGCATTGACCAGTTCTTCATTGAATTTGCCCATCGCCTCGAACATCTCAGGCGGCGGCATAACGCCACTTTCGCTCTCTTCGGTCGCCTTCACGAGCACTATTACACGCATTGTCCGTCTCCTTGGTTGACCGGCCTGATCGGCCTGGCATCGTACCGACGAACGGGGTTTGCGGAAATCGACATCGGCCGATGATTTTTTTCGGTCGAGCCGCTCGGCCTATCAAATCCCGCGCGCGAGCGTGCTACCGGTCCCACCAGATCGGCGCCCCGGCATCGAGCGGGACGATCCACACCCCTTCGGTGCCGATATGGCGCGACGCCGAGAAGCTGACCGGCGCCATCAGGCCGGTATGGTAATTCTGCAGCCCGTCCAACGCATCGATCAGCCGCTCGCGTGTCACGTCGCGCCCGGCGCGGCGCAAGGCCTCGATCAGAATTTTGGCGGCGGCCAGCGTCTGGCGTTGGGCGGCGCGATCCTGGGG
>JBAVTK010000462.1:0-15663 GCA_049696095.1 Aliidongia sp.
ACGATCGGCTCCATAGACGATTCGAAAGCGACGCGAGCGAAACTGGGTATAGCTCGTCCAAGGTAGCACATTCGAACGCGGCGATCTCTCATTTTGAAGACTAACATGACGCAATCATTGGGCGAGAAATGGCGAAAACATCCAACATATCGTGGCTCGTGACCCCGGAAAGGGTGGCGTCACCATACTAGCCAATTCCCAAATCGACCGAGCATCGTGGCGGCTAGAACAAGATCGATCGCAGCTTGCCGCTCTTCCCGATCGGAATCTCGTGCATCGAAGGTGCCGCGACGAGGCTGGTCAGCGTCTCGGTCTCCGGCCATCGCCAGAGAAGCGCTGCCGCCACTTGGTTCATGGGTGTCTTTTGGTGGGACGGTGCCAGTGCGAATCCGTGCAGCCTGGCCGACCGAAGAGCCGCGCGCTCGGCCGAGTTGCGGGACAGGCGCCGGTCGGCCGTCATAAATATCCAAGGATACGGGCTATTGCGTAAATACTCGATCCATTCCAGATCTTTGGAATGGCGACCGTTTGGCCATTCGTCGATTTCCGAGATGTGAAGCGCGCGGTGCCCGGAGTACCTGATAAATCCGTCCAACGGACTCGCATAGATATGCGAGATACAATTATCGAACAGCACTTTCACGCGGCGATTTTCTCTCCGGCCGCGCCCTCGAATTTCATCGCTCGCCGGATCGATGATTCCGGCACGGCATAGGCGATGGCGGCCAGCTTCGGCCCGCGCTGGCGTCCGGCAGCGGCGTGGATGGAAGTGGGCACGCTCGATATCGCGTCGATCGGCCGGCCGAAGGCGCGCTCCGGGTCGACCACGATGTGCTCGCGGCGGCCGAGCGGCCACCAATGCGCCGGGGCGCCGCGCTCGTCGAATTCGATCGTCTTCAGCAGCGGGTCCATCACCTGAATGAATTCGTACTGTTTGCGGAAGAGATTGAGGAGACGCTCGCGCGCCTTGCCGTGCTCGCCCGCTGCCGGGTTGCCAGGACCGATCAACATGGGCTAGATCCGCTGCGCCGGCATCGGCCAGAGGATGAGCGATGGATTTCGAACTAAGTGAGGATCAGGCGGCATTTCAGGCCGTGGCGCGGGATTTCGCGCAAAACGCCCTGCTGCCGCACGCGGCCGAGTGGGACGAGCACAAAACCTTCCCGGTCGAGGCGCTGCGTGCGGCGGCGGCGCTCGGCTTTGCCGGGATTTATGTCGGCGAGGAGTTCGGCGGTTCGGGGCTGAGCCGGCTTGATGCCGCGGTGATTTTCGAGGAGTTGGCGGCGGCCGATCCCTCGACCTCAGCATATCTCTCGATCCATAATATGGCGTCCTGGATGATCGACCGCTTCGGTTCGCCCGAACAGCGCGCGCGGTTTCTGCCCAAACTCATGAGCATGGCGCATTTCGCCAGCTACTGCTTGACCGAGCCGGGGGCGGGGTCGGATGCCGGCAACCTCGCGACCAAGGCCGAGCTTCAGGGCGATGAGTATGTGCTGAACGGCTCGAAGGCGTTCATCTCGGGCGGTGGTTCAAGCGATCTCTATGTCGTGATGGTCCGCACCGGCGGGGCCGGGCCGTCCGGGATTTCCTGTTTGGTGGTCGAGGCCGGCACGCCCGGCCTGTCGTTCGGCAAGCCGGAGGCGAAGCTCGGCTGGAACAGCCAGCCGACAACCGCGGTGATCTTCGAGGATTGCCGCGTGCCGGTCGCCAATCGGCTGGGCGAGGTCGGGGCCGGCTTCAAGATCGCCATGATGGGGCTGGATGGCGGGCGCATCAATATCGGCGCCTGTTCGCTCGGTGGTGCTCGTGCGTGCCTGGAAGCGAGCCGTGCCCACCTGCTGGAGCGCCGGCAATTCGGCAAGCGGCTCGCGGATTTTCAGGCGCTGCAATTCCGCCTGGCCGACATGGCGACCGATCTCGAAGCCTCGCGCCTGATGATCCATCGCGCCGCGGCAGCGCTCGACGGCAAGGCGCCCGACGCCACGTTGCGCTGTGCCATGGCCAAGCGCTTTGCGACCGATGCCTGTTTCAAGATCTGCGACGAAGCGCTACAGCTGCACGGCGGCTACGGCTATATCAAGGATTACCCGATCGAGCGCTATCTGCGCGATCTGCGGGTCCATCGCATTCTGGAAGGAACCAACGAAATCATGCGGCTCATCATCGCCCGCCGGCTGCTTGAGGAATGATCTGATGACGCTCGACGCTGAAGTGCTGACCGAGACCAGGGGCGGGCTCGGGATTATCACGTTGAACCGGCCAAAGGCGCTGAATGCGCTGTCGCTCGGCATGATCGAGGCGATCGAGGCGGCGCTGGCCGGCTGGGCCGGCGATGCGCGGATCGGCGCGGTGCTGATCCGGGGGGCCGGCGAAAAGGCGTTCTGCGCCGGCGGCGATGTCCGAGCGATCGCGACGAGGGATGGCTCGGCCGAGACCGAGCGGCTGAAGCGGGTGTTCTTCGCCGCGGAATATCGGCTCAACCACCATATCCACACCTATCCCAAACCGTTCGTGGCACTGATCGATGGCATCACCATGGGCGGCGGCTGCGGCCTGTCGCTCCATGGCTCGCATGTCGTAGCGACCGAGCGCACGGCGCTCGCCATGCCGGAGACGGTGCTAGGCCTGTTTCCCGATGTCGGCGCCACCTGGTTCCTGAACCAACTGCCGGGTGAAATGGGCGTCTATCTCGGGCTGTCCGGCGTTCGGTTGCGTGCCAATGACCTGGTGGCGCTCGGCATGGCGACGCATTTCGTCCCGTCGGCCGCGATCTCGGCGGTGATTGACGATCTGGCGGCGGTCACACTGGATGAGGCGTCGATCGCGGTTGTGCTCGCGCGCCACGCCGGCGATCCGGGGCCAGCGACGGTGGCGCCGCGTCAAGGCGAGGTCGATCGATTGTTTGCCGGTGCGACCGTCGAAGCGATCTTGACCACCTTGGAGGGCGCCGAGCCGGACTGGGCGCAGGAGGCATTGCACACGATGCGCCGCGCCTCGCCGACCAGTCTCAAGATCACGCTTCGTCAACTGCGCGGCGGCCGTGCCCTCGATCTCGCCGAAATGTTCCGGATCGAATACCGGCTGGCGGTGCGCTGCACGGTGGGTCATGATTTTCCCGAAGGCGTGCGGGCGATCCTGATCGACAAGGACAACACGCCACGCTGGCAGCCTGCACGTCTGCAAGACCTCGACGCGGCGGCGGTCGAAGCCTATTTCGCGCTGTTCTCGGTGCCGGGCGACGAACTCGATCTGTAAAAATTTGGGAGGCGGTATGATGGCGACCATTGGTTTTCTGGGGCTCGGCAATATGGGGCGGCCGATGGCCGAGAATCTGGTCAAGGCCGGGCATCAGGTGCGCGGTTTCGATCGGTCGGCCGCGGCACTCGACGCGTGCGTTGCGGCCGGTGGCGTCGCCGCAACGACGGCCGCCGAGGCGGTTGCCGGGGCGGGCATCGTCATCTCCATGTTGCCGGCCGGACCGCATGTCCATGCCGCCTATCTGGGCGAGGGCGGCGTGCTCGACCGGGCGGACGAAGGCGCGCTCCTGATCGATTGCTCGACCATCGATGTCGAGACCGCACGCGCCGTGGCCGCCGGGGCGACCCAGCGCGGTTTTGCTATGATCGATGCCCCGGTCTCGGGCGGCACCGGCGGGGCGGCGGCCGGCACGCTCACTTTCATGGTCGGCGGGCGGGACGAAGCGGTCGAAGCGGCGCGGCCGGTCCTGGAAAAGATGGGCCGGACTATCGTGCATTGCGGTGGCGCGGGCACGGGACAGGCGGCCAAGATCTGCAACAATATGATTCTGGGCATTACCATGACCGCGGTCAGCGAGGCGTTCGTGCTTGCCGAGAAACTGGGGCTCGATGCGCAGAAATTGTTCGATGTCAGTGCCAAATCCTCGGGCCAATGTTGGTCGCTCACCAGCTATTGCCCGGTGCCCGGCCCGGTGCCGGCCTCGCCGGCCAATCGCGACTATCAACCAGGCTTCACGGCCGATATGATGCTGAAGGATCTGAAGCTGGCGCAGCTTGCCGCCGAGACGGCCGGTGCTGCCACCCCGCTCGGCGCCGCCGCCGCGGCACTCTATCAGGAATTGGCGGCCTCTGGTGCGGGTGGGCGAGATTTCTCAGCCATGTTCCCGTATTTGTCCGGCAAGCCGCGCTGAACCTATTGGATTTAAGACAAATTTAATATCGCGCCGGTTTACTGAGGCAATCAACGGACGCGATAGGCCGACATGAAAGAGTCGTACCTCAATATGATCGCCTTGGTCGAGAGACTGCATCGTCAGTTTCTCGAACTGATTCGTACCGAGTTGGATGGTCTGGGGATCCAGGATATCAACAACGTGCAGGCCTTGATTCTGTTCAATATCGGACCGGTCGAATTGACGGTTGGCGAATTGACGCTGCGCGGCTGCTATCTCGGCTCGAACGTCTCCTACAACGTCAAAAAGATGGTCGAGAACGGCTATCTCGTGCAGGAGCGCTCGGCCCATGACCGCCGGTCGATTCGCGTCCGCCTGTCACCCAAGGGCCTCGATCTTTGCGCCAAGCTCGATGCGATGCATGATCGCCATGTCGGCAATCTCGCCTCGACGCCGGTCGATTTACAGACGCTTGAAGACGCAAGCGTTACCCTGCGCCGACTCGACCGCTTCTGGACCCAGATTGTCGAGCGCGGCGTCCGTATCACCCCGCGTGTGGCCAATTCGGCCGCGTGATTAGAGCAGACCCCGATCGGATGGAAACATCGGATCGGGTAAAGATGCTCGACAACCGAAATTGCTCTAATCGCGGCCGGTTTTTCAGCTGAACGCCTGAATTCCGGTCTGGGCCCGGCCGAGGATCAGGGCGTGGACATCGTGGGTGCCTTCATAGGTATTCACCGCTTCTAAATTCAGCATGTGACGGATCACGCCGAACTCGTCGGAGATGCCGTTGCCTCCATGCATGTCGCGGGCGGTGCGCGCAATGTCGAGTGCCTTGCCGCAATTGTTGCGCTTCATGAGCGAGATCATCTCCGGTGCCGCACGGCCCTCATCCTTGAGCCGGCCGAGGCGCAGACAGCCGGTCAGGCCGAGCGTGATTTCGGTCTGCATATCGGCCAGCTTCAACTGCACGATCTGGTTGGCGGCGAGCGGACGGCCGAACTGCTTGCGGTCGAGCGTATAGCTGCGCGCGGCATGCCAGCAGAACTCGGCGGCGCCCATGGCGCCCCAGGCGATGCCATAGCGCGCATTGTTGAGGCACGAGAACGGCCCTTTCAGGCCCTGAACATGCGGCAGCAGATTTTCTTCCGGGACGAACACCTCATCCATGACGATCTCGCCGGTGATCGAGGCCCGCAGCGAGAACTTGCCCTCGATCTTGGGGGCGGATAGGCCCTTCATGCCCTTGTCCAGCACGAAGCCGCGGATGACGCCGTCATCGGTCTTGGCCCAGACGACGAAGACATCGGCGACCGGCGCATTGGTGATCCACATCTTGCTGCCGGACAGGCTGTAGCCGCCGGCGACCGTGCGCGCCCGCGTCACCATGCTGCCGGGATCCGAGCCATGGTCGGGTTCGGTCAGGCCGAAACACCCGATCCATTCGCCGGTCGCCAGCTTCGGCAGATATTTCTGCCGGGTCGCCTCGTTGCCGAAAGCGTGGATCGGGTACATGACGAGCGAGGATTGCACACTCATCATCGAACGATAGCCGCTATCGACCCGTTCGACCTCGCGCGCGATCAGCCCGTAGCTCACGTAATTCGTCCCGGCGCAGCCATAGCCGTCGAGCGTCGAGCCGAGAAAACCGAGTTCGCCCATCTCGGTAAAGACGGCGCGCTCGAAGCCTTCCTCGCGAAACGCCTTCTGGATGCGCGGCATCAACCGATCTTGGCAATAAGCCCGCGCGCTGTCGCGGATCAAGCACTCTTCTTCGTTCAAAGTATCTTCGAGCAGCAGCGGATCCGCCCAATCGAAGCGTGCCCGCTCGTCGCTGGCGGTCGGGGCGGCGGCATTCGGCGTCATTGCGGTCTCCTCGGGCGCGTCGGTTCGCCGGTCTTGTAGCACGCTCTCTCGGTCGCGAGAATGCCAAGCCGGCGCCACATCGGAGAAAGATTGCATTTAATATGAATTCTCGAAAATTACTCATTGCTTTCGAGTAATTCTCTCGTTTGTCGTAAGGAACTAAGGTGCTAAGATCCCGTTCTATTCTACAGCCGGTCGATTTTCCCAGAGAATGGTGATATTCCGTGTACGAACTCAGTGCTATCCGTCACGAGCGTAACTGCCGGACGAATTATGAGATCCAGATCCGGACCAGCGCCGGATGGGGATTTAGTGCGAGCCGGAGCGAAATGGTCGATGCGGTCGCCGCTGCGCGACGAGCCCTTGCTCAGCCCGGCGCGCAGGCGGTGCGAGTCGTGCGCGATGTCTATGACCCCGCAGCCGGTACGTCCAAAGTGACCACCGTGTTCCGGGCCGCGGCGGCGGAGCCGCAGAGTCGCATCAACCGGTTTTTGTCGATGAGCTGGAGGCGTCAAGCTCGCGCGGCAGCTGCGGCCCCGGTATCTCGGCGGCAACAGGTCGCGGGCAATTTGGCCGTGTCATTCTTCGCCGTCGGGTGCGGCACCATCTTCAACTGGCTGCGGTCGTGACCGTCGCGATGGCCGGCTCCAGCAGCTGAATCGCTTCCCGCCAGCGATGGCAAGATACGGTATGAGAGTCGGTGACTGCTTCGAGCTGCGGCGCCTGGGTGGCACAGCGATCGATGGCGATCGGGCAGCGCGTCCGAAACACACAGCCCGAGGGTGGATTGATCGGCGACGGTAGATCGCCGGTCAGGCTGATCCGTTTCTTGCTCCGCTCGAAATCCGGATCCGGCACCGGCACGGCGGAGAGCAGCGCCTGGGTATATGGATGGCGCGGATTGCGATAAATCTCGTCGCGATCGGCCAATTCGGCGACCTTGCCCAGATAAAGCACCATGACGCGGCTGCTGATCAGCCGGACGACGGCGAGATTGTGCGAGATGAAGATCAGTGCCAGATTCTCCTCGCGCTGCAATTTGCGCAGCAAATTGACGATCTGCGCCTGGATCGAGACATCAAGCGCCGAAACCGGCTCGTCACAAACGACCAACTTGGGCTTCAAGATCATCGCCCGCGCGATGCCGATGCGCTGGCACTGCCCGCCGGAAAACTCATGGGCATAGCGGTTGATCAACGCGGGCGACAGGCCGACACGCTGCATGGTCTCGGCGACGCGCGCCTCGCGTTCGGTCTTGGGCAGGTTCGGCTCGAATGTGTCGAGCGGCTCGGCGATGATCGCGCCCACCGTCATGCGCGGGTCGAGTGCCGCCAGCGGATCCTGGAAGATGATCTGCATATCCTGACGCAGCGCCCGCATTTGGCGCTTGTCGGCGGCCTTCAGATCCTGGCCCAGCCACACGACGGTACCCGCGGTGGGGGGAATGAGGCGTAGTACGGCACGGCCGAGTGTGGATTTGCCGCAGCCTGATTCGCCGACGATGCCCAGGGTTTCGCCGGCATAAAGGTCGAAGCTGACACCATCGACCGCCTTGACCATGCGCGTTTCGGCGAACAGGCCGGACGGCAACGGAAAATGCACGCGCAGGTCGCGCACGCTCATCAGGGGTGTCTTGGCGCTCATGCCGTCAGCTCGCTCGCATCGCGGCGACAAGCGGTCCAGCGCGCCGGGCCGATCTGGCGCAGCGGCGGCACGGTGCCGAGGCAGTCGTCGAGGCAATAGTCGCAGCGCTCAGCGAAGGCGCAGCCGCGCGGCAAGCGTGCCAGATTGGGGGGCTGGCCGCCGATCGTCGGCAGGTCGCCGGTGACGTCATCGTCGATGCGCGGCATGGAATGCAGCAATGCCCGGGTATAGGGGTGCTGCGGCTCATAGAAGATTTGGCGCACATCGCCCTGTTCAACCAAACGGCCGGCATACATCACGAAGACCCGGTCACAGAGCTGCGCCACGACACCCAGGTCATGGGTGACGAGGATGATCGCCGTCCCGGTGGCGGCCTGCTGCTCGGCCAGCAGACTGAGAATATCGGCCTGGATTGTCACGTCGAGCGCCGTGGTCGGCTCGTCCGCGATCAGCAGATCCGGCCGGCACAACATGCCCATGGCGATCATCACGCGCTGGCGCATGCCGCCGGACAATTCGTGGGGATACATGTTGAGACGCTTGTCCGGCTCGGGGATATGCACCTGCTCCAGAATCTCGCGCGCCTGTTCCAGCGCCTCGGCCTGGTGCATGTGGCGATGGAAGGTCAAGACCTCGGTCAGTTGTCGGCCGATAGTCAGATACGGATTGAGCGCGGTCATCGGATCCTGAAAGATCATCGCCATCCGCGTGCCGCGAATCTCGTTCAGCCGGTCGCGCGACCGCCCCAATATTTCCTGGCCGGCGAATTTTACGCTGCCGGTCGACCGCCCGTTGTGCGGCAGCAGCCCCATGATCGACATCAAGACCTGACTCTTGCCTGAGCCGGATTCGCCGACGATACCGATGGTTTCGCCCTTGCTGACGGTGAAGGACACGCCATTCACCGCGTTGACGATCCCGTCGGGCGTGGTGAACCGCGTCTCCAGCCCGGCCACCTCCAGAAGCGGCGCCTCGCCGGCAATGTGCCGGTTGGGTTGTTCAATCACCTCTGTCGACATCAGCGGTCTTTCGGATCGAGCGCATCGCGCAAGCCATCGCCCAGGAAATTGAGCGAGAACAAGGTGACGGCGAGGAAGGTGGCGGGAAACAGCAGCAGATGCGGGGCACTTTCCATGGTGCGCGCGCCATCGGCGATCAGCACGCCCCAACTGGTCATCGGCTCCTGCACGCCCAACCCGAGGAAGGAAAGAAAGGATTCGAGCAGGATCACCTTGGGCACGGTCAGCGTCACGAACACCATGACCGGTCCCAAAATGTTCGGGATGATGTGGCGCCGAATGATCGCCGGGCCGGAGACGCCGAACGCGTGAGCCGCCTCAATGAATTCGCGGTGTTTCAGCGCCATGGTCTGGCCGCGCACGATGCGTGCCATGTCGAGCCATTCGACGGCACCGATCGCGACGAAGATCAGAAAAATATCGCGGCCAAAAAACACGGTCAGCAGGATGACGAAGAACATGAAGGGCAGCGAATACATGATGTCGACGATGCGCATCATGACATTGTCGGTATGGCCGCCCAGAAAGCCGGCGGTCGCCCCATAGATTACACCGATGATCAGGCTGACCATCGAAGCGAGCACGCCGACCAGCAGCGAGATTCGAGCGCCATACATCGTGCGCACGAACAGATCGCGGCCATTGGCATCGGTGCCGAAATAGAAATCATGGGCGAAGTCCGGCGGGGCGGAAAACGGCATGTCCCAGAACACATCGTCATATTCATGCGGGCTGAGCAGCGGCCCGAAGATCGCCAGCAGGCTGACGATCACCAACACGACCAACCCGCCCATCGCCGCCCGGTTGCGCACAAGGCGACGGCGTGCGCTCTGCCACAGGCTGACGCCCTGGACCTTGGTGTCCGGAAATCGCGCGGCCTCGAACGAACTCACGGTCATGACGGCCTACCTTCCGGTTCAGCGGTGGGACAGCTTGGGATCAAGCACGCCATAGAGCACATCCACAATCAAATTGAAGCAGATGATGAGCACGCCGTAGAAGATCACGACGCCCATGACCAGCGTATAGTCGCGATTCAAGGCGCCTTGAATGAAGTACCGGCCGATGCCGGGGATCGAAAAGATCTGCTCGATCACGACCGAGCCGGTGATGATGCCGGCGGATGCCGGGCCGAGATACGAGACGACCGGCAGCAAGGCGGCGCGGGCGGCGTGGCGGGTAACGGTCAGCCACTCGCTCAGGCCCTTGGCGCGCGCGGTGCGGATATAGTTGGAACGCAGCACCTCGATCATGCTGCCGCGCGTCAGCCGCGAGACATAGGCAATCTGGGGCAGGGCCAGCGCCACGATCGGCAGGATCTTGTACTGAATCTGATAGCCATCGCCCCAGCCGCCGGCCGGCAAGACATGAAGATAGACGCCGAGCACCAGCGTCAGCAGCGGCGCCATGACGAAATTCGGGATGGTGATACCGGTCATCGCCGCCCCCATCACCGCGTAGTCGGTACCGCGATTCTGGCGCAAGGCGGCGATGGTGCCCAAGGTCGACCCGATGATGACGGCCAGCAGCACCGCGGTCAGGCCGAGTTGCATCGAAACCGGAAAACCGTTCCAGATCAATTCGCTGACATTATAGTCCTTGTAGGAAAAGGACGGGCCGAAATCGCCGACCAGCACGCTCTTCAGATAATGCCAGTATTGCACGATCAGCGGCTGATCGAGATGATAGACCCGGTTCAGATTGGCCTCGATCTCGGGCGGCACCGCGCGTTCGCTCGAAAACGGTCCGCCCGGCGCCAGGCGGATCATGAAAAACGCGATGGTCATGATCGCGAACAAGGTCGGGATCGCGCCGAGCAATCGTTTTGCGACGAAGGAAAACATGCGGTGCTGGTTCCGGGTGAGGGGCGGGGTTAGTGCTTCAGCAGGCTGATATCTTTGCCGTAATTGTAATCGAGGATGTTGGCTGAGAAGCCTGTGACATAGGGCTTGATCATGCGCTTCTTGACGTAGCTGTAGATCGGCGCGACCGCCGCATCGTCGATGATCAGCTTTTCGGCCGCCTCGAGCAGCTTCATGCGTTCTTCCGGATCGGCGGTGACGGCCGACGCCTTCATCAGCCTGTCATATTCCGGGTTGTTGTAACCCGAATCGTTGAGCCCGGCATCCGACCGCAGAATCTCGTCGAAAGTATAGGGGTCGGCATAATCGCCGATCCAGGCGTCACGGAACAGCTGGGTCACTTTCCGTTGCTTTCGTTCTTCGAGGAACACCTTGAACTCGGAATTGATCAGCGACACTTTAATGCCGAGATTCTTGCTCAGCATCGACGCGATGGCGATCGCGACTTTCTTGTGATTTTCACTGGTATTGTAGCGCAGTTCGATGCTGAGCGGTTTGTCCGGGCCGTAACCGGCTTCCTGATAGAGTTTCTTTGCTTCGGCAATTCGCTGATCCATCGGCATGTCCATGAAGGGCACGTTCTGCTGACGATGGCCGGGAATGCCGGGTGGAACCCAGCTATAGAGCGGCAATTCGCCGGTTTTCAGGATCTGATCGGTGATAGCCTTGCGGTCGATCACCATTGAAACCGCTTGCCGAAGTTTCAAATTATCTTTGAACGGCGGCTTCTCCAGATTGAAGCCATAATAATAAACTCCGAGCCACGGCGTGATCGTCAGTTCCTTCGGCAGGTTTTGCCGGATGAAATCGACCTGATCGGCCGGAACGTCGTAAGTCGCGTCCAATTCGCCAGCGCGATAACGCTTTAGTTCCTCATTTTGATTTTCGATTGGGAAATAATCGATTTCGGTCAATTTGACGTGATCGGCATCCCAATAGGTCGGGTTTTTGACGACGACGATGCGCGATTGCGGCGTCCATTCCTTCAGCGTGAAGGCGCCGTTGCCGACCATATTGCCGCCGCGGGTAAATTGATTGCCGAACTTCTCGACATTGGCGCGGTTGAGCGGCAGGAACATGTGATGCGTGATGACACTGAGAAAATACCCGGTCGGCGAATTCAGCGTCACTTCGAAGGTGTGTGGATCGACCGCCCGAACGCCGAGCGAGGCGACATCCTTGGTGTGGCCGAGTGCGATGTCCTCGCCATTCTTCACGGGATAAAACAGGAAGGCGTATTTCGAGCCGGTCGCCGGATCGACCGCGCGGCGCCAGCTCCAGACGAAATCCTCGGCCGTGACCGGCTCGCCGTTCGACCATTTGGCGTCGTCGCGCAGCTTGAAGGTATAAATTCGCCCGTCCGGGCTGATCGACCAGCTTTGCGCCACGCCGGGCGCCGGCTTGCTGTCCTTGTCGAGGATGGTCAGCCCTTCGAGCAGATCGCGCTCGATATCGCCGTCTGCATTGCTCTCGGAGATTTGCGGGTCGAGCGTGGAGGGTTCCGCACCGTTACCCTGGCGCAGGATCTGGCTCTCGGCCAGTTCTTGCGCCGCCGCCGGCAGCGCGGCAATTGTCATGGCCGCGAAGATAACGCCGAAGCCGACAATTGTGCGGGCTGAACGCATCGGTACTTTCCCTCTCTCGACGGCACCCCTGCCGGGCGCTTTTGAGACTCCCATATGCGACGGCGCACCGCTGCCGCGCAATCATTTTAGCGCGACGAAATGGGCGCGTTGATTTCCGGGCCGCTTGGGGAACAGCAGAAGCTCTTGTTCAGGCGGGCGTCATGCGGTGAATCTGCCGATCCTGCCCCTGTCAGACCCAGCTCCGCGCGAGCAGGCCCATACCCGTCATGTCGAATGCCGCGGTTTCAAGCGCGCCGATGGTCTTTGGGACATTGACGGCCATATGGTCGACGTGAAGACCTAGCCCTTCACGAATCGGTGGCGCGGCGAAATTCCGCCCGGAACGCCGCTGCATCAAATGCGGGACCGCGTCACCGTCGATCATCGCTTGATGATCATCGCGATCGAGGCCGTGACCGATCACGCCCCGTTTGAGACGTGCCGCGACATAGCACCGAATTTCCAACGGCTCGTGGGACTGCGACTCGGCCCCGGATGCCTTGGCAAGGTCAAGGAACGGGTCGGCGGCAGGCAAGGCTTTACCCATATCATCGAATTGCTGGCACCGATCGCGACCGCGGCGTTTCAGACTCCGGCGACCCAGCGCCGCGGCGACGAGTGGTACAACCCTGACCAGCCAGGCCGATCGCCGCCGCGGTTGCTCGATACCTGTCACGCCCTCGCCCGCGACGGCGTGACAGGTATCGAGGTGCCCGAGTTCTATACCAGTCCCGAACAACCCGTGTAGGCCGATCAGGCGGCGTTACGGCCTCGCGCCGACGAACCGTGCCCAGCCTGCACATGGCCGCGTTCGGTCGCCGCGATCTTGAAATACAGCATGATGGTGACGCGAATCGCTGCGGTCAGGCTCGATTCGCGGCGGATATGGTCAATCTCGGTCACCAATTGGTTGAGGACTTTCCGCTCTCTGCGGCAGATCTCTTCCAACGCGTCCCACATGGCCTGTTCCAGCCGAACGCTGGTGCGATGCCCCATGACGGTGACGTTCCGATTGACCAGGGTCGATGGTATGAAGCTCCGGACGGTAGAGTGGTCCATTCTCTTCGCCTTTCATGCAGGAGAATTGAATGTGCGCCACGTTACCTGAGGTTATGATGCTCGTAAACCGCTATTAGCTACCTATGTCGCATCAGATAGTAGCAGGCGGCTATCTCTGTCTACGCTTCATCGGGCGCCCTGGCAATCACCGATAGGGCGTGAATCGGGCCTTTCAGCTCCTCCGCCAGCAGGGCATAGACCCGACGTTGGCGCGCGATGCGTGACTGGCCGGAAAATTCGGCCGAAACGATCTCGACCTGGAAATGCGATTGGCCGCCGCCCGGTGCGCCGGCATGCCCGGCATGACGCGCCGAATCGTCGATCACCTTGAGGCTGGTCGGATGCAGCGCCTGGGTGAGCTTGGTTTCGATGATCTGGGCGACTCGCATTTCGACTTTCCTTCGTCTGTTTCGTAACGGGGAGGCTGGAGACATGGTTCCCAACCGAACGCGCTGTCAACCGCCACCGCCGAATAGGCATGGCGGGCGCGCAGCCGTGCGCGCTTGTGTTGACGCCGCGACGCTCCCATACTCGGTCATCATGGCTCGTTCGCGTTTCAGCTTCAGCGAGGATTACCGGCGCCCGCAGACGCAAGCGCGTTGCTGCGACGAACCGGGCTGCGAAGGCATAGGCGAATTCCGCGCGCCCCGCTCACGCGACCGCCTCGGGGCGAGCGAGAATTATCTGTGGTTCTGTCTTGACCATGTTCGCGCCTACAATGCCGCGTGGAACTATTACGCCGGGATGAGCGAGCCGGAAATCGAGGCGGATCTGCGCAAGGACACGGTATGGCAACGTCCGACCTGGCCGCTCGGCTGGCGTCTGGCGAGCGGCCTTTATCGCGATCCGCTGGATTTGTTCGGGGAAGATGACCGGCGGTCCCGCTCGGAACGCGCGGCGGGCAAGCGCAAGCTGACCGATGAGGAAAAGGCGCTGATGGTGTTCGATCTCGGTGTCCCTTTTGTCCTCGCCGAGCTGAAGCGACGCTATAAATCGCTGGTCAAGCTGCACCATCCTGATGCCAATGGTGGCGATAAATCGGCCGAGGAACGCCTCAAGGTGATTACCCACGCTTACGCCCTGCTGAAAGCGCGGTTTTTCGCGCCCAGCGAATCCTAGAATCCCGCAACTGCGACGGAACCCGAACCCGATGCCAACCCATCTTCCCCTCACGGCCGAGCCACCGTTGGCGATATCCTTGCCGGATATCACGGTTTCGGTTCGCCAGACGTTCGGCATCGATAGTGACATGCAAGTTCCGGCGTTCTCCTCCGGCACTGAGCATGTTCCCGACATCGACGATGCCTATCGGTTCGATCACGATACGACCCTGGCGATCCTAGCCGGATTCGCCCATAACCGCCGGGTCATGGTGCAGGGCTATCACGGCACCGGGAAATCGACCCATATCGAACAGGTCGCGGCACGGCTCAACTGGCCATGCCTGCGCATCAATCTCGACAGCCATATCAGCCGAATCGATCTGATCGGCAAGGATGCCATCGTGCTGCGCGACGGGATGCAGATCACCGAGTTTCGCGAGGGGATCTTGCCCTGGGCACTGCAATCGGCGACCGCGCTAGTGTTCGATGAATATGATGCCGGTCGGCCCGACGTGATGTTCGTCATTCAGCGCGTGCTCGAAGTTGAGGGCAAGCTGACCCTGCTCGATCAAAACCGCGTGATTCGCCCGCACCCGTCGTTCCGCCTGTTTTCCACGGCGAACACGGTCGGGCTCGGTGACACGACCGGCCTCTATCACGGCACGCAGCAGATCAATCAGGGCCAGATGGATCGCTGGAACATCGTCGCGACACTGAATTACCTGCCGCATGATGCCGAAGTCATGATCGTGCTGGCCAAGGTGCCGGGATTCGATAACGAGGCCGGGCGCAAGACCATTTCTGCCATGGTGGCTTTGGCCGATCTGACGCGGGCCGGCTTCGTCAACGGCGATATTTCCACGGTGATGTCGCCGCGCACGGTTATCACCTGGGCAGAGAATGCGACCATTTTCGGTAACGACCTGGCCTTTGCCTTCCGTGTCACCTTTCTCAATAAATGCGATGAGGTGGAACGCTCGACCGTCGCGGAATATTACCAGCGCTGCTTCGGCACCGAACTCAAGGAAACGGGCGTCAAGGCCGCGCGGGCCTGATATGAACAATGCCGAATCCCCGATCGATCAGTTCAAACGTTCGACCGCGGCGACGTTGCGCGCGATTGCCGAACGCGAGGATGTGAGCGTGACCTATGCCGCTGAGCCACCCGGTCTCAGCGGCACCAAGGCCAGGTTGCCTTTGCCGCCGCGTGACTTGCCGGCCGACATCGCGGCCCAAGTGCGCGGGGCGGCCGATGCCATTGGTCTTCGGCTGAAGCATCACGACCCGGCGCTGCATGCCCGGCGCCAGCCGTCCGGCGAGCAGGCCCGC
>JBAVTK010000463.1:0-1870 GCA_049696095.1 Aliidongia sp.
CCGCTTCGAGCACCATTTCGTCGGCCGCGTCGTGAAGCTGCGGGCGCCACAGAAACCATGGCTCGATCGGTACGACCAGTTCGACCAGCCGATCGAAGAACACTGCCAGCTCTGACGACCGCAACCCGCTCGCCAACATATGCTCAGGCCGATGGCAGACCGCTTCATATTCGAGAAACAATGGTACGGTGGCCAGCATTTCCGCCAACCCATCGTCAATCGCCAACAACAGCACCGCCGATGCCCCGGCTGGGCTTCGTATCGCCGCGACAATCACGTCCGTGTCGAGCACCAACCTCATAGGAAAGTGATATCACATCGCGGGCGATGTCGCAATGGTTCGGTCAGCACCTCTCGTGTGCTAGCGACACCTCGGAATTACGGTGACAGCTTACATTTCTTCCGAACCGGGCCTTATTACCGCGAATTACGGTGGCAGCTTACATTTCTTCCGAACCGGGCCTTATTACCGCGCCCAACAGAGTAGGACGCTCCGGCGGGCCGATAATGCGCTGATAATCTACGCGACAGCGACGGGTTAGACGAGCCCCTTGAGCGATCTGACCTCTCTTGTAGCGCAACTCCATATACTCGCGCAACACGCGCGGGAACCGGGTCGAGAGGTCCGGTCGAATCGCACCAATTCGCCGGACGGCCACCCGCGTGGCAAAACGGTCTGGCTTCATGACCGAGATACCGTCAGGATTATTTTCCCGATTACCGCGGGGCTTCGCCGGACTCCGCGGCCAAGGCGACAGGAGCCAAGGAAAGACCATGGAACGGATCGTCACGCTGCATATCGAGAAGCTGCCGGAAGGTGTCTATCTGGCGACCTCGGACGAGATCCAGGGGTTGGTCGCGCAAGGTTCGACCATTCAGGAAACCATCGAGATCGCCCGCGACGTGGCGCGGCACCTGATCGAGATTCAAGGCGAGCACACCGGCCTCGCCCCCCTGCCTCTAGCGCAGGAATCCTTCGATTATCCGCTGATCGTGAATGCCTGATGGGCCGGCTCGCCGGCTTTCGCTACCGGCAGATCATCAAGCGGCTAACGCAGTTCGGCTTCGAGTTCGGTCGGCAGGCCGCAGGCTCGCATGAGATCTGGTTCAATCCCGCCACACGCCGCTACACCACCATGGCATTGGGCATCGGTCGTCCTCCTGAATTCCGCTTCGTAGATCATCCGCTGGCGTGCTCGCGCCTGACCTCATCGGCGATATCGCTCACACTCTTGACCGAGAAGCGGCCGGCGGACGCTGCGTCCAGGCCGAGATTGATCTCACGCCGCAAAATTGCGAGCTTTTCCCGCTCCAGCGCTTTGTCATGTTGCAACAGCCAGAGCGCATCGCGCACCACCTCGCTCGATGAAGCGTATCCGCGCAATCCGTGTTCCCCAAACCGGCATCGCTCAGAACCGGAAATTTAGACACGGATTTAACGGATCTCCACGGATGGCACAGATTATCCAAGAAGAATGCGTTTGATCTCTATACTTGGTCTTCAGAAATTAAAGAGCAATCCGACCGGCAATTGCCTCGCCTTCAGATAAGTAATAACTTGACCATAATGTGCCTTCGTCAATGCCTCGACGGCCTTCAGTTTTACAATCACAATATTCTCGACCACCAGATCGACAATATAGGTACCGACAAGTTTCCCACGGTAGTGCTCACCAATCCCCTCATATTATACAACTGAAAACAGCCCACTGAATGCATGACACTCGGAAATTGTGTCGGCGAAGCGCGCCATGAGCGGCGCTAGCCTGATTTCCGGCATTGTCGGGATGAGTTCGTAGAGCATGCAGCCTTGACGGAAGAGCGAATGAGTTCGGGCCTTTGAGGTATTGGACTTGAGCAGCCGATCCAT
>JBAVTK010000464.1:0-2217 GCA_049696095.1 Aliidongia sp.
AAGCACGCCAAAGCCGACTGGCGCTTCAAAACCGATGACGCGCGCGTGAAATTGAAAAGGTTGTACCCCGCATTATGAACGACTCGGCGCACTAGGCACCATGCTGTCGACGGGCTTGGTGGCTGGCGCGCTCCTGATCGCCGCGCGACTGCTCGGGCTCGATATATCACTGCCGTGGTGCCTGGTCTTTGGTGCCCTGATTTCCCCGACCGACCCCATCTCGGTCCTTGACGTGTTGAAGCGCGCCGGCATCCCGCGACATCTCCAGGTTACCGTCGCGGGCGAGAGTTTGTTCAACGATGGTGTTGCCGTGGTGGTGTTCACACTCATGCTGGCTTTGGCCAGCGGCACGCAATTCGATGATTTCGGCGCCGGCAAGATCGCCGGCCTGTTTCTGCTGGAGGCCGTCGGCGGCGGTCTCCTCGGCCTTGGCCTCGGCTATCTCGCCTTTCTGGTGATCCGACAAGTCGACGACTACAATGTCGAGCTGATCATTTCGCTGGCATTGGCGGCTGGAACCTACAGCCTTGCGGGCATGCTCGGCGTGTCTGGTCCGATCGCCGTCGTGGTTGCCGGCATTCTGATCGGCAATTACGGCATGGAACTGGCCATGAGCGAGGCGACCCGGGAGCATCTGATGACCTTCTGGCGGCTGGTCGAGGAAATTCTGAACGCCCTGCTGTTTCTATTGATCGGTCTTGAGGTCGCGGCGATCGATGTGGAAATCTCGAACATCATCGCCATGGTAGCGATGATCCCGACCGTGATTGCGATTCGTTGGATCAGTGTCGCCGCCTCGGCACTGCCGCTCAATTTGCGTTTGCCCAATCGGCTCGCCTCCCTGCTGGTTCTCACTTGGGGCGGCTTGCGCGGCGGTCTCTCGGTCGCCATGGCCCTGTCGCTGCCGGAAGGCCCGAGCAAGGCCCCAATCCTTACCATCGCCTATGGAATCGTCGTCTTTTCGATCGTCGTCCAGGGCCTTACGCTGGAACCAATCGCCCGGCGCATCCTGCCGGAAAGCGCCGGACAGTAGCGCCGACCGTTCGCCCCGTCTTCACGCGTTGTGAATATTGGCGGCCCCACGACGATATGGATTTTTCACGCGCCGATCGGTCACTCTCGGGCCGTCGTTCACAGTCGCGACGAGATACCCGGCGCTCTAGATATGATAGTCCGCATTCTCCGCCACCTCCACCCGGGACGGGCGAGTCAGCAACCCGCTCTATTCCTGCTTGCGGTCGTGGCTGCCTTCTTATCCGTACTCGCGCTCCATGATGGAATCCTGCAGCGGCCGACCGTGGCACTCGAAACGCTGTCCGCGATTATCTCTTGGTCAGCGTGGCTGGCGGTGACTTGCGTCTTCGCGATACTCGATCGCGATCGGTTGGAACTGAAAGGAATCGGGCACACCGGCAATCCGTCCGACCGGCGAGGTCGCCGGGCCCGTTCCTTATAATCCGCGGTGTCAGATGACCCGGCACCGGCCGAACGGTCCGGCGCTGAACGCAGTCGGATACTCATTCTCTATGTGGGGAGCGCTTGACCGCAGCTTTTCGGATCCGGCAGGGCTGTTCAGTTCTAACTATGTAACGGCGCAGGCCATGGCGTGTGCGGGATTGAGGGCGTTGATGTAGAGCTCGAGGCGGATGTTGGAGCGCCCTTAATTCACCCGATTGCCCTGGCGTGCGTCGGACAAATCGTTGACGTACTGGTCTCGGCGGGTGCAGGGTGCGCTCCCATTTCACGTTTGACGGTCGCGCAGATCGCAGGAGATTAGTCATGCGGATCAAGGCTTCGGCGTTCGCTTTTACCGGCACAATTCATTATAGGGCATTAGCGACAGGTTTTACCGCGCTTCTGTTCGCTATCGTGCCTGTCGGGCAGCAGTGCTCGGCGCAGGAGAGTTGGATCGACCAACGTCAAGAGGCCTTCGCTCGGTGGAAGGCGGCGAATCCGAATGCGCAGAGCGCGATCACCGACTATCTGACAAAGAGCGCTCAATTGATTGCGCTGGAAAAACACGCAACTGACGATGCCACGCCCGCCGTCTGGCATCCGGGGACGCAAAGCTTGACGCTCTGGGAGGGATCAAAATTACCGGAGATGGTGGTGATCCCCGCGGGTCGATTCACGATGGGGTCGACTGCAGAGGAAACGACCCGCTTTAATGCACCAGCGGAATTGGCCGCTCAGGAAAAGCCTCAACATAGCGTGACG
>JBAVTK010000465.1:0-13327 GCA_049696095.1 Aliidongia sp.
GCGTTCGGCCATCTCGCCATCGCCGGCCGTACCGGTCGCGAGATAGAGCGCGGCCGGCGCCGAGGCCAGCACGATCCGCTCGGCATAGGCACTCTTGCCCGAGCGCGCGCCGCCCAGCACCAGCACCGAACTGATGCTCCCGGATGAGCCGCGCCCCGAGCCGGGTGCGGTCAAAACCAATTCCGTCAATCGAACTTCCCTTCCTCCGCCCGAGGATGGCGTGCTTCATCCCGGATCGCGAGGAGGTTTCCTGGCTTGGGGTCATCGATCGCGAACGCCTTCCCGGAGCGGGTGCCCCAGTGGCCTTGCCGATTTCGCGATCTCGCCGCTTACAGTTGCGGGGGCAGCGCCGGCCTGGGCGAGTGACCCCGCCGCACCGGACTTCCCTGTCTCGAATCCGAGCGGGACGCTAGCACAGCGGCCGCAGCGGAAGCGAGGATGTTCGCACCGCGGCAGGCGCGGTCGGAACGTTCTGAACCCACCCCGTTTCATCAAGGGAGGGTTAGCCGCAAGACCAGTGGCGAACTAAAATATACGCATTTCTACCATATTGTGGTGAAAATTGTCACCACCCCCGTTGATACACCAGCAAAACTGCGGAATTTTGTTGGCACGGGCTGTGCGTTTGCAATCGAGACCATTTTTTCTTCGGGGGGAACCCATGTTGCGTTTCGTCATTCCAGCCGTGCTCATTTTCACGGCACCTCAGCTCGCTGCGGCCGCATCTTTGTCCCATCAGCTTTCCGGCAAGCGCCTCGAACTCCACCTCGCCTGCCCGGCCGAGGTCGAAATCCAGCCGCGCGCTGATCTCGCCGATACAGTCGAAGTCGAAGCCCATTCGGATTCGCACGACGCCATCGACGGGCTGACCTTCTCGGGCGGCGATACGGCGACGCTCGAAAATGGCCGGCACTGTCATTTCCGCGATGACGACCACGTGCTCGGATTGACCATCCATGTCCCGCCCGGCATGCCGATCGATATCGATGCGATCCTGGCCGGGACATACAAAATCGGTGCCGTAGGCGGTCCGCTCAAGGTCAAGCTGGCGGGCGCCGCGGAAATTCATGCCGAACAGCTCTCCAGCCTCGATCTTGACAGCGCCGGGGCGGCCGAAATCCGGGTCGATCGACTCGACGGGCCGGCCACCGCCGTCATGAAAGGCGGCGGTTCGATCACGATCGGCGACGGCCGGATCACGAGCCTGAATGTCGACTCGCGCGGGGCCGGCGAAATCACCGTCAAAGCCGGCGAGATCGGCACGCTCGATCTGTCGCTCGCCGGTGCCGGCGATGCGACGATCCATGCCATCGTGCAGGATGCTACGCTCACAATCTCTGGAATCGGCAATATCGAGGTCAAGCGCGTCACCGGAACAGTGCATCGCGAAATCCACGGCATCGGCAACATCGATATCGGTTCGTAATCGGTAACCGGGAATCTTACAGCGATTTCATCTTGTTACACCGCGATCCGACTTGGCCTGCGGCGACCGACGGATTACCGTCATCCCGAAACATTGCCTGGAGACAAATTATGCACCGCCATCTTCTGCCGAGCGCACTCCTTCTCGGTCTAGCAACCGCGATCCCCGCTTCTGCCGAGACATTGACCAAGACCTTGGACGGCACGGAACTCGAAATGCATATGAGTTGCGTCAAATCGGTCACCATCGATCCGCAGCCCGATTTGCAGGGCAAGATCCAGGTCGAAGCGAAAGCCGACGCGCTGGATGAAATCGATCCGCTGGAATTCTCCAGCGGATCGACCGCACGGATCGACCGCAAAGGCGATTGCCGATTGTCCCATCCAACCCTGACACTGGCAATCAAAGTGCCGCCGGCGACGGCGGTCGATTTGAGCGACGCCGGTTCGGGCGACTATCGGATCGGTGCGCTCGGCGCGCTGCTTAGGGTTTCTGTCGCCGGTTCCGGCACCGTTCACGCGGCTGAAACGACCGGGTTCGACGCCCGCGTCGCCGGCTCCGGCAATATCGATCTGGATCGGGTGAACGGACCGGGCAAGATCGAAATCCGCGGCAGCGGCGATGTGACGATCCGCGATGGTGTGATGCCGACCTTTGCCATCGAGTTGCGCGGCAGCGGCAATGCCAAACTCAGCCAGGGCAGCGTCGGCGTCCTTGCCGCAAGTCTCACCGGCTCGGGCAATATTCACGTCGGCGGCACGGTCAAGGACGCCAGCCTCAGCAGTACAGGGTCCGGCAATATCGACGTCACGAGGGCAACCGGTGCCGTCCAGCGCAGCAAAGCCGGCAGCGGCGAGATCACGGTCGGCAAGTAACCGGGCAGAACGGCAAATCCGATTTTCCTACGGAGAAGCGCATGAATCTCATAGCATTCTCGGCCGCCTTGACGGTTGCCGTCGTCAGCACGGCCTCGGCCCGCGCGGAAATGCTGACCCGCAGTCTCGACGGAACGACGCTCGACCTGCGGATGAGTTGTTTCCGATCCGTCACGATCGATCCCCAGCCTGATCTCAAGGGCAAGGTCGAAATCTCGGCGCATGCCGAAGCGAAAGACGAGCTTGATCGTCTGACCTTGGCGGGCGGCGAGGCCGCCCGGATCGAACGAACCGGGAATTGCGAGTTCCATTTGACCCCGCCCACCCTGACGCTCGCCATCAAAGTGCCGCCGGCCACCGCGATCAATCTGCATGATTCCAGTGGCGGCGACTATCGAGTGACGTCGCGCGATGAACCGATCGGCCTCTATAAAAGCGGCGCGACTGGATCGCGTTTGACGGTCGAACTGGACGGTAGCGGCGATGTCGAGGCCGCCAACAGCACCGGCGTCAATCTGCGCATCAATGGATCGGGTGATTTTTCGCTGAAGCAGTTGGACGGCCCGGCCAAGATCGATGTTCGCGGCAGTGGTGATGTGCGGATCGAAGCCGGCACAGCACCGGAGGTCGCGGTCGATCTACATGGCAGCGGCGATATCAAACTCGGCCTGGCGGCAGACAAATTGCAAATCGACACATCGGGCTCGGGCGATGTCGAGGCCGACAGGGTGAAATCGCTCGACCTACGTGGCCTCGGTTCCGGCAACCTGACGCTGGAGCGCCTCGACGGTCCCGGTCGGATCGAGATTCGTGGCAGCGGCGATGTCTCGATCGGCGGCGGGGACATGCCCAATCTCGCCATCGCCCTGCATGGCAGCGGCAATGCCGAGATCGGTGCCGGCGAAATCGGCACGCTGATCGCGAGCACCGCCGGCTCGGGCGATATCCGCATCGACGGCACGGTCAAGGATGCGGCGCTTACCAGTGAAGGGTCGGGCGACATTTCACTCGCCAGTGCGACCGGCGCCGTGCAAAGCCATAAAAATGGCAGCGGGAGCATCACGATCGGCCAATGAGACAGCGCCCCACACCGCAACGCTTGATGTGTGGGGCCACACCGGCTATCTAGCGCTTCGATCCCGACCATCGCGGCGCCATTGGACTGATCGGTATGTATTTTACATCGCTCGACTTCGGCGCATTCTTCGTTGCGACCTTCACCATTTATTATTTGCCGATCGCGCGTCGTTGCCAGATCGAGATACTGATCGCCGCCAGCCTGTTCATTTACGGTGTTGAGTCCCGGGAATTTCTGCCGCTGCTGCTGATCTCGTCGATATCGACGGCCATGTTGAGCTATTGGCTGGCAAAGCCCGGCGGCAAGGCGCGATATCTGATTGCCTTCGTCGGTATCGTCGGCAACCTTTCGGTTCTCGGATTCTTCAAATACAAATCCCTGTTCGTGCCGGACCTGCCGGCATCGGCGCCGAGCGGGTTGCTCGATACGATCCTGCATCTCGGCCTGCCGGTCGGTATCTCGTTCTATACTTTTCACGGCATCAGCCTGATCGTCGATACCTATCGCCAACCCGGCACGCTGGTCGGCGCGACCGGTGGGCGATGGCGGGCACATTTGTCCAAGACACTGCTTTACATGTCGTTTTTTCCGCAGCTCGTCGCCGGACCGATCGCCAAGGGCAAGTTCCTGTTCCCGCAGATCGGCCCGAAGCGTCTGGCGGCGATCGAGTGGCAAACCGCGCTCGAATTTCTGATTTGCGGCTATTTCCTGAAAGCGGTCTTGGCCGACAATCTTCAGCAATTCACCGCGCCGATGGGCACGCCAGCCGCCTGGGATGTCGATTCTGTCTATCATCTGGCAGCCATGATGCTGGCCTATTCAGCCCAGATCTATGCCGACTTCGCCGGGTACTCGCTGATCGCGCTCGGCCTTGCGAAGCTGCTGGGCTACGATCTGCCGCGCAATTTCGACAATCCCTATCTGGCCGCATCCTTTAACGAGTTCTGGCGGCGCTGGCACATGTCGCTATCGAGTTGGCTGCGCGACTATCTCTATATTCCGCTCGGCGGCAATCGGCGGGGCGCGCTGCGGACCTATGCCAACCTGTTCATCGTGATGGCGCTGGGCGGGTTGTGGCACGGTGCCGCGTGGAAGTTCGCCGTCTGGGGCATCTGGCACGGTGTCGCTCTGATGGTCGAGCGGGCGCTCAGTGAGCACCTACCCCACTGGCCCGGCCGGCGAGCTGCGATCGCCGTTGGTCTCGCGCCCGTGCTGAAGGTCGCGAAGATTCTGTTCGTCTTCTGTTATGTCACGATCGGTTGGCTGCTGTTTCGGCTCGACAGTTTTGCCGATGTCATCCATTACCTGACGCGCCTGCTCGAATTTCCCCTAACGGTCGGTTATGGCGGTTGGATCAATGTGAATATCATCCTGGTGCTCTCGGCCATGACCCTGCTCTATCAACTCGTGACGGAATTCACGACCGGACTCACGCTATCGCGCTGGGCGAGCGCGGCAAAACTCCCGGTCCTGGCCATGATGGTCGTCTTCATTCTGTTTGGCAGCGGCGACAAGAATGCGTTCATTTATTTCCAGTTCTGACCGCAAATTCATCGGCGTTCTAGCGCTGTGGGTCGTCGCACTGAGCGTGGCGGCGAATTTGCTGGCCGGATATGGGCTGCATCATTGGTCGGTCCTGACCCGGCGGGTCCAAATGGGCAAATTCGATGTCGCCGCCAGCTTCGAGAATTATTTCATCAATTCCCCCCACTGCCCGGTCGTCATCCTCGGCTCGTCCATTGCCGGTGGCTTGCCACCGCCGGGGTGGGAACGCCCAAACGTCTGTACAATTACGCTCGTCGGACAGGGCTCATTTCTCGGCCTCGAAGTACTGGCCAAGTCTCCGGCCGCGCCGAAAGTGCTATTCGTCGAATCGAGTTTCGGCTTTCGTGATGCGCCCGCCGACCAGATAGCGATGTTTACCGATCCGCTGCGCCGAACACTCCATGACTGGCTGCCGCTGACCACCGCGCAGGGGAATTGGATCAATATATTGTGGCGATCCCAATATCCGATCGAACAGCAGCTTTATCGACCTTCGGAGCCTTGGGATGAGTGG
This sequence comes from Aliidongia sp., assembly GCA_049696095.1. GTDB lineage: Bacteria > Pseudomonadota > Alphaproteobacteria > ATCC43930 > CGMCC-115725 > JAXDMU01. The sequence goes on from JBAVTK010000465.1 coordinate 5,439, forward strand.
CGGGAGATGCGCAAAGCCTATGCCGATATTCATGTCGCGACTTACGGCAATCCGGTCAGCGATTGGTCGCGCGATCACATGGACGGCATCCTGAAGCGAACCGCCGAACTTGTGTCTCAAATGGAGCAAAATGGAACCAAAGTAATTTTCTTCGAAGCGCCGCCTGATCCGCGGATTGCCGCGCTGCCGATTATCCACCTATGGGCACAGATGACGCATTCCGCCTTTGCCGATCACGAGTGGGTGACGGACGCACCCGAAAAATACTATCTGAACGATGGCGTGCATTTCACCGGCGGCTCCGGGAGTGATTTTTTTAATCTGATGATGACTCATGTATCGATAACCTCAACCCCTCCGAACCTGCGGTTTTCCATAGATGAGCATCGACATTCGCGGTTCACCAGTGACCCAGAGCGGTTCAAGGCGCGTGATATCGCCGAAAATGAGGGGTCGCATGGAAGCGACATGACAGCGCCACAGCCTGACCCATGAAACAAAGTCGCCGCGGGATGATGGTCCAGCTGATCGTCGGTTTCTGTTTGGCGATTTCGCTCGATCTTTTGGGTTTTTGGCGAAATTTCAGCCAAGTCGCGCAAGGCACGCTGAGCGATCCCGATGGCTATATGCGGCTTGTACGCATACGGGAGGCGTTGGATCGCGGCGATTTGTTTGGCGATGTCGTCGCGGGTGGTGATTCAGGCTTGGGCTTGACACTTGCATGGTCGCATATTCTGGATTGCGTCATTCTGCTATTGCTTGCTCCGTTGCGACTAGTGTTGCCGCCCGACCAAGCGCTGCTTTGGGCCGGTTCGATCATCGGCCCGCTCTCGGTCGGGTTGCTCGGCCTGCTCTGCGTCTGGGCGATCGCGCCCTTGGCGCAACGCGCGTGGCTGTGGACCGCCGCGGTTGCGGTTGCACTGGCGCCGCCGATCCTGGGCTATGGACAACTCGGTGGCGTGACCCATCACGTCGCACTGGTCGCACTCGCCGTCGGAGCTTGGGGTACCGGTGGCCGGGCGGCGTTCGGGAATATCCGAAGCGGGATTCTGCTCGGACTATTTGCCGGGCTTGGCATCTGGCTCAGCCCTGAAGCTATGCCGTTCGGCATGATGGCGTTCGGTGCGGTATTTCTTTCCTGGCTCGCACGCCCGATGCCGAGGGTGGCCGTTGTGCTCGCCGCGGCCGGTTCGGCATATGTCGCGTCCATCGGCTTCGGCTTGTTGGTCGACCCACCGCATGCGGGTTATGGCGCCGTAGAACTCGATCGGATATCGCTTCCGTTTCTCTGCTTGGCCGTGATCGTCTGTGCGCTTTGCTGGTTGCCGCGCGGCCTCGCCCGGTTCCGTCCATCGCTTGCAAGGCGGGTCGGGGCGATTGGGGCGGCGGGAAGCGTCGGAACATTGTTGTGGCTGGCGCTCTTTCCGGGCTATTTGCGCGGGCTCACCGGCCTGATGACATCGGAACAGGTCGAGGCCCTCATCCTAAATAACGCGGAATGGCAGCCGCTCGATACGCCCAGCCTCGTGATTGCAGTGGCCGGACCCGGTGTTATTGCGATCATCGGCGCACTCACCGTCGCTTTTCGCCAGAGGAAGACGCCATCCGGCCTGCTTTGGGCATTTGCCGGGTTGTGCGAGGTTGCGTGCGTTACGCTTGCGGTCCTGCATCTACGCTTCGCGCCCTACCAAGCGGCCGGCGCAGCCATGATGCTACCCGTGCTGCTGTCACATGCTGGCGATCCGGCCCTGCTGCGCTGGCGGACGCTGACCCGGCCCGGTCTGCTGGCACTGTTCCTTCTGGTCCCGACGTTGGCCGGCGCATTGTCTGATTCGGCCCCTCGGAATTCCGCCTCCGAGGCCGCGGGCAATGCGCAATGTTCGATGCCGGATGCCGCGCGCCTGCTTGCGCCCTATGGCGGTGCAATCGTGCTGGCCGATATGAACCTCGGACCCGAACTGCTTTATCGAACCCAGGTCAAAATCGTGGGAGCGCTTTACGTTCGTGGCATGGCGGGTGCCATGCGCCTTCGCGCCGCGTTGCGCGCACGCGACCTTGACGCGGTTCCACCGGAACTCCGGGCAACCGATGCACGCTACCTGCTAGCCTGCAACGGGGCAGCGCGGTCGCCTTTCGTGGATGGCCCGGAAACAACATTGTTCGACCGACTGAACCACGGCGATCCACCGGGCTGGCTGCGTTCGGTCGCAGGCGACCCCAATTCCGGTTGGGCACTCTATGAGGTCGTTCCGGACGCCCATCCGGAAAAAACCTGAGCCGATCGCCTGATAAATCACGTGAACCGAACGGCCGGCGATCCCCGGCAGATAAGTACCCCAACCTGCCGACGCAATCTGGCGAGCATTGCGAGAAAAAGATGGCGACTGCGATTGAATCGGGTAATTTCACGCGGCGGAGATGTCACGCACTCCGGGCTCAGCCAGAGAGGATCGCAATGCCGCACCGCACTCATCTCTTCCCCTTCGTCAGCTTGTTGACGGTGGGGGTTTTCGCTGCCGGCGTTGCGACGGCCGGACCGGTTGAGCGGCGCGAGGTCGGGCCGCTGGCGCTTGAAAACATTCCGCCGACACCGCCGGCTCTCGCCGAATCGCTGCGCCGGTACGAGAATGCGCGCGCTGCGGCGTTCGAGGATTGGCTGGCCGACGGCTCAATGCTGATCGCGACACGGTTCGGCCAGACCGCGCAGATCCATCGCGTGGCCACCCCCGGTGCGGCGCGCGAGCAGATCACCTTTTACGACGAACCGGTTGCCGATGCGCTGGCGCGGCCGGGCAAGGCGGATCGCTTTCTGTTCCGCCGCGATGTCGGCGGGGCCGAATATTTTCAGCTCTATCTCGCCACGCTCGCTGGTGCGGCGCAGGTGATCACTGAGCCAAACACGCGAAATCAGGCACAAGTATTCTCGCCCGACGGCACCCAAATTGCATGGTCCTCGGTCGTCAAGGGCAAGGCGGATTACGATATCTGGGTCATGCGCACCGACGATCCGGCAAGCCGGCATGTCGCGTATCATGGCACGGGCGAAGCCGATCCGGAGGCCTTTGCGCCTGACGGCAAATCGCTGGTCTTTCGCCATGCGATCTCGGCCGCTTCGCAGAAGCTATTCCTGCTCGATCTCGCCACTGGCACGGCCAAGGAAATCAATCCGACCACGGCGGAAATCGCCTATGGCCGGCCGCATTTCACCCCGGACAGCAAAGCGTTGGTGCTGACCTCGAACGAGGGTGCGGAGTTCGGCCGTCTCGTTCGCTATGATCTCGCCGCCGGCAGTTTCACACCGATCAGCGCCAAAATCGATTGGGATGTCGAGGCGGTTGACCTGAGCGCGGACGGCAAGCTCGTCGCATACACGGTAAATGAGGACGGGTTTTCCACGGTCCAGATTCAGCCGCTGGCCGGCGGACCGGCCAAGCCGGTGCCCGGCCTGCCGAAGGGCGTGATCGGCACCGTGAAATTCTCGCCGGATTCGAAGCGCCTGGCGATCGATCTCGAAACCGCATCCTCGCCGCCCGATGTCTGGAGCTTCGAGCCAGCCTCGGGCAAGCTTGATCGCTGGACCAAGAGCGAGACCGGCGGCCTTGATCCGGCGACGCTGGTCGAAGCGGCGCTGATCCACTATCCGAGCTTCGACAAGCGGTCGATTCCGGCATTTCTCTACGAACCGAAGAATCGTCCGGGGAAGCTGCCGGTGATCATCTCGATCCATGGCGGGCCGGAGGCACAGGAGCGACCGGGCTTTCGGCCGGTCGATCAATATTGGGTAAATGAGCTGGGCGCGGCGGTGATCACGCCCAACGTGCGCGGCTCCGAGGGCTATGGCCGCAGCTATCTGGCGCTCGACAACGGCACCAAAAGGCAGGATGCGGTCAAGGATATCGGCGCGCTCCTCGATTGGATCGCGACCCGCCCGGAACTCGATGCGAACCGGGTCGTGGTCAGCGGTGGCTCCTATGGCGGGTTCATGACGCTATCGGTCTATGCCACATATGGCGACCGGATCGCCGGGGCCTATGACGTGGTCGGCATGTCGAACCTCGTGACTTTCCTCGAACATACCGAGGAATATCGGCGCGATTTGCGGCGCGTCGAATATGGTGACGAGCGCGATCCGGCGATACGCAAATTCATGGAAGACACCGCCCCGCTCAACAACACCGCCAAGATGACCAAGCCGCTGTTCGTCGTGGCCGGCAAGAACGATCCGCGCGTGCCCTATACCGAAGGCGAGCAATTGATCGCCAAGGTCCGCGCCTCGGGTACCGACGTCTGGTACATGCTGGCCAATGACGAGGGCCATGGCTTCCGCAAGAAGTCCAACCGTGACGCCCAGCGCGCCGCCGAGACGCTGTGGTTCGAAAAGGTACTGGGAATTCCGGGAGTGGGCGAATGACGAGGCTTTCCGGTTTTCTTGCTCTCTGCCTGGCCGTCGCCCCACTCCAAGCGGTTGCCCAGGCGGTGCCGGAGATTCCGTTCGATTCGACCCCCAACCCGCTGAAACTGCCGCCCGATATGTATTTAGGCGAGGTTTCCGGCGTGGCGGTCAATTCGAAGAGCCATATCTTCGTGTTTTCGCGCGGTAACACGACGGGATCCGCTTATCACGCCACCGCGGCGCAGCTGCTGGAATTTGCCCCGGACGGCAAGTTCCTGCGCGAGATCGGCCATGATCTCTATGCCTGGTCCTTTGCCCACACCGTCAAAATCGACCGTGACGACAATATCTGGGCGACCGACAAGGGCTCGGACATGGTGATCAAATTCGATCCGGACGGCCGGGTCGCCATGGTGTTCGGCCGCAAGCAGGAGGCGTCAGACGAGGAAACCGGGCCGCTGAAGCATCCGAACCCGCCGCTGCCGGCGGTCGATGGCCGCTTCCGCCAAGTGACCGACATCGCCTGGGATAGCACCGGCAACACCTATATCAGCGACGGCTATATCAATAGCCGCATTGCCAAGGTCAGCAAGGATGGCGATTGGCTGACCAGTTGGGGCGAACCGGGCAGCGGGCCGGGCCAGCTCTTGACGCCACACAGCATCGCGATCGACGCGCATGACAACATCTATGTCGCCGACCGCGGCAACCGGCGCATCCAGGTGTTCGATACCGATGGCAAGCTGCTGCGTCAGATCACAATCGACGTGCCCTACGATCCAGACGCAAAGCCCGCGATTGGCAACAAGCCGGTGCTGCCGGCGCCGCCTGGCATGCAGCAAACCATGGTGCCCGGTGCGCCCTGGACCCTGTGCATCACGCCCGGCCCCAATCAGGTGCTCTATACCTCCGACGCCTATCCCGGTCGGATCTATAAGCTCAGCCTCGACGGCAAGGTGCTGGGTGTGCTCGGCAAGGCCGGCAAACCGCTGAAGCGGTTCGGCTGGATCCACGAGATCGCCTGCCCGTCCGAGAACGAACTCTATGTCGCAGAATTGCTGAATTGGCGGGTGCAGAAACTGACTTTGCATCCGCAGAAGGAAACGCCGCAATAAACCGCGCAGCAGGACGATTTATACGCTGGCGCCGCAGGAAACCGAAAAATCTTCTGGGAATCGACCTGCAATTTATCGCGCACGCCATCGCAGCGCCGATCCCATTTTGTGGCCCCTCCCCCACGCGTGCCTCTCCTAACCCGGCACGCGTGGTGTCTGCCTCGCCGCAACCCGCATAAGCGGCGATAGCGTTCACTATATCAACGCCGATCGACATTACATGCCGACGAAAAGCGGGATCGGGAATCCGTCCGCGTCGCAATCCGCACCCGCATTATCCCAGTCCACTGTCACCGGAATGCCGGAGGTTCGGGCCGCCATGAGCAATGCCAACATATTCGTCCTGGTCTGAGTATCCGGTATATCCGTCGGATTGAAGACGAAAACCTGATTGGTTGTATTGGGATTCGTACATCCCGTCGTCTGGGGCCCGAAGGACATTGTGAAGTTGACCGTCTGTGCCGGAGATCCAACACCCGAGACGAAGAGCCCGATAACTGTACCGGTCGTAAAGACCAATTTGGCGTGGCTGGGCGTCGAGAAGCTCAAAAGCGATAATGCCAGAATTGCTGAGATCACCGATTTGCGCATTTCATTTCTCCTTGTGAATTGGCGTTTTGGACATGAGTGTTGTGGTTTGACGGGTGAGAACATCAAACTTGAATGTCGTTCGATGGGTGATTGCGCCCGTATCCTTACGGTCGCCGGTTTTATTGCGCCGGAACGTCAGTTCGACAGAAGCTGTACGATGACAGCCGCCGTTCCCGGCGACAAAACCCCGACTGGGACGATATAACCGCCCGACGCACCGGTCGTGGTCGTGGTCGTGCCGCCACAATAGATATTATCGCGGTCGATGGCGAGCGGCAGGCAGCTAAGGTTGGCGTTGGCGTTCGCCCCGAACGGGCCGATCATGCCGCGAGTAACCGGCATGCGCGGGTCGAAAGTGACTTCGAAGACGTTGTGAGTGCTCGATATGGGAACACAGCCAATCAAATTCTGAGTAGGACTGATATCCGGCGCTGTCGCCCCCCTGAAATCCGAGAAACTTGAGCAACCGATGCTGCCGGTCCAACTACCGATATCCGGGGCCGTCCCCAGCGACTGAAACGCGGTTGTGTGCGAGGCCGGCGACGAGGCCGGGATCGCATCGATCGGGTCGAACGACAATCCGAAGAGCGTCGTGCCGCTGACGATCCCGCAAGTCGCGACGAACGAGGTCGTCCCGACTTGCCCATTGGGCGGCACACCACAGCTTGGGTCGCCCGCGAAGCTCATCGATCCCATGGTGACCGCGTCTTCCGCGGCGATCCGCGCGACCGTGCTGCCGCTCGGTGGCGGCGTGAAGCTGACGGCCAACCCGACCAGGGCGTTCCCCTCTCTGATAGCGCAATCCGATGGGTTTGCGGCCTCGCCGGAGGTGCAACTCGGATTGCCGGTGACGTTACTCGACAGCAAAGGCGTAAGGGCGGGTGTTGTCGTGTTGCCAGGGGCGCTGAATATGTTGGTCTTCGGCTCGAAACCGGTGCCGAGCAGTTCGCCATTGATGGTAATCGCGCAGATAACCGCCCCGCCGATATTGGCGGCGGCACAGCTGGGATTGCCGATGACGGTATTCGCCGGTTCGGTCGCGAGCGTCACCAAGCCGGACGGTGTCGCCGTGTCGGCAATGTCCGCCGGTGGATAGAAGGCGATCCCCTGGAGGATGAAGCTGCCGTTTGACGTCTTGCTGACGACCAGGCAGGCGATGGTTCCGGTATTGTTGTTTTCCGGGCCGCAGCCCGGCGCTCCGACCAGGGTGCCGCCGGGGTTGGCGAGGCTGACCGTATCGATTTTGCCGACAAGCTCGGTGTTGCCCCCCGCGGCGGGCGGCGCCTGCCACGACAGGCCGATCAACGATCCAGACGTCGAATATTCCAGGCACACCATATGCCCGGTGCCATTGTTGGAGGGTGCGCAACTAATCGCACCGGTCGCCACACCACCGCTTGTCAGTATCGTGGTCTGAGCAGCAGCCGGCTGACTAACGCCAATGAGCGTGGCGACCGCAAGCGCGGTTGACCGCAAGATGCAATGCCTTGCGATTCGTCGAAGATCTATGCGACCGACCGGCAGTCCGTTGCTCCGGAAGTCCATGGTGGATCCTTTCAAGGATTTATCCATTACGTTTGGCATTGAAGTTATCAGTGTATCATGACAGTTTATAAATTTGTTGATATTGCGTTACCAGTGTAAATCTTGGCTTTTTGACGATAAAGCGGGATCTTTCGATATGCAACTACAAAATTTTAAATTTTTGCCTCTCTTATATTCTAATTATTATTATATCGATAAGCCCGCTTAAATTGCTGTTATGCTAGGGCGTGTCGTCAGTTGCGTCA
>JBAVTK010000466.1:0-11731 GCA_049696095.1 Aliidongia sp.
TGGTGATTGAGGGCCAGCCGCAACGGGGTGGAGGAACAGTGTCGGGTCGCTTGATTATAGCGGCCTGGTGATTGAGGGCCAGCCGCAACGATCCGCTTTCGCTATCCGATCGACGAGGCATTATAGCGGCCTGGTGATTGAGGGCCAGCCGCAACGAGTTGATCGCGCTCGGCATCCCGAGAGAATTATAGCGGCCTGGTGATTGAGGGCCAGCCGCAACTGAAACCAGCATCCGGCCGCCGGTACGGGAATTATAGCGGCCTGGTGATTGAGGGCCAGCCGCAACCTATTCTCACTTCGACCTTTTATAAATCATCTCGCACCATTCGGCATATTGCTCAAGCAGCCGCAGCATCGTTTCCGCGTCGGATTTGGTTTTTGGCCTTCCGCCATACTGGATTTCGTCCTTGTCGTGGATAATCCGTCGCAACCGCGTCTCTTGCGCCGTTGGCAGCAGGTTGCCCAGGGCGTGTCTGAGAATTTGGGGCGCGGCGGCATGGTCCGTCTGATTGACCTCGCCGGCAAAGCGCGCGGTCACCGCGTCGGTGAAGGCAATCGCGGCATTGACGATGTTGGAAATCACCGGATTGCCGTAATCTTCCTCGTCGGCCAGCAGCAAGCCATCACGCGCGGCCTTCAGAAAAGCCTTCGCCATCCGCAGGCGTGCATCGCCGAAGGCGGCATCGGCGGCTTTGGTATTGCCTTTTCGGGTCACGCCGCAGCCTGTCCGGCCGATCCGGTGGCGATTTCTTCGGGAGAAGCGCCGAACAGCAAGATCGCGTCAGCAGAAGCGCCCTCCCACCACGGATCATGGTCGCGCGCGAGTCGGCTGACATCGGCCGGTTCGATCCCGACCAGAGACGGGTTGAAACCATGCTGGTTCCCCGGTTCGAACAGGCCGTCGCGGATGACATCAATGATGCGTTGACGCTCCGAGGGTTCGGCGATCACCAGGATGTCGAGATCGCTGTCCGGCCGATCGACGCCGCGGGCGACGCTGCCGTAAAGCCAGACGGCCAGCACGCCCGGCTGGGCCTCGGCCGCCGCCGATCGGATGGCGTCGCAGATTTCCGAGAAACGAGTTTCCTCGTGCTGGAATAGTCCTTCCAACGCCTCAGCCAGCGGGTTGGTCATCGTCAGACGATAGAGCCGAGCCCGGCCGGTTCCGGCCATCTCGACGATCTTCATCGCTTCCAAGGTCGCAAGGGCCGACCAGACGGTTGCCTTGGCCAAACCCGTCCGAAAGACGAGGGCGGGTGCTGATAATTGGCCGCCATGCAGCGCCAAAACCCGCAGGAGCCGGACGTTGGCTTCCGTTCCGAGAAGTTCCGACAGCGGGTAGCGCAACGCGCTTTGGGCTGGTGGCTTGGACATAGCGCTTCGAACACCAAACGTGAGGGGCGGATCGGACGCCAAGCCAGCATGGAACTCGACAGTTACTCTCCGAAAGACTACCCGCTATATAGCACGGAAGGTTCTTAGTACAAACCCTGTGTTCGGTGTACCGGCCATAAGGGCGCTGTACCAGACATGCTTCAGGTTCCCGGCCCGCGAACGATCGCCAGGCTGCCATCGACTAGCCGCTCAATGCCATCACGCCCAGATTGGCCGGACGGCCGACCAAATGGAAGCGGCCCTGCCGCTTGTGCGAGCCAAGATCCCGGTGCAGGGGCCGCGCGGGCGTGGCCACTATAGCGGCCTCGTGATCAAGGACCAGCCGCGGCCGGGCCGACTCGCCGCCAAGAAATCTATCAATGCTCCCGGCAAAGGTTACAAACGTGACAGCATGGCCATGACGCATTGACAGGTTTCCGGCGCTGAGGCCATAGAATGGCCGTACTTGCGCGCGTTCGCCGCGTGCTCTTTCTGACCCGAAACCGGCGACATAAATTTCCGGAGATCCCCCGCTGATGCGTTCCATGATTCTTGCCGGTCCGGCCTTTGCCGTCCTGCTCGCTGCCTTGTCCATCCCGGCGCAAGCAGCCCCCGCCGCGGCGAGCCCGGCCGATGTGAAGGCGCTGCTGGCGCCCTGGGCCGGCCCTTTTGGCGGTGAGCCGCCGTTCGACAAGGTCAAGGTCGCGGCGTTCGAGCCGGCGCTGCGTCAAGCGATGCGCGAGCAACTTGCCGAGATCGACAAGATCGCCAACAGCAAGGCGCCGCCCAGCTTCGACAACACCATCGCCGCGCTGGAGCGAACCGGCAAACCGCTCCAGCGGGCGCTCGCGCTCTTCGGTGTCTGGACCGGCAACCTCAATACCGCGGACATGCAGAAGGTCCAGTCGGAGATGGCGCCCGAACTGGCCGCCTTCGCCGACAAGATCACCCAGAACCCGAAGCTCTTCGCCCGGATCGACGCGGTTTATCAGGCGCGCGAGCAGGCCCATCTGACGCCGGAGCAGATCCAGCTGACCTGGGTCACCTGGGACCGCGCGGTGAAGGAAGGCGCCAAGCTTTCGCCCGAGGCCAAGGCCAAGGTGACGGCACTCAATCAAAAACTGGCCGCGCTCTACGCCCAATTCAGCCAGAACCTGCTGGCCGACGAGGCGGATTATGTCCTCTATCTCAAGGATGCGGATCTGGCGGGCTTGCCGCAATCGGTGAAGGATGCCGCCGCCAACGCCGCCGCCGAGAAGGGCCACAAGGGCGAATATGCCATTCGCAACACGCGCTCTTCCATGGACCCGTTCCTCACATATTCCGATCGCCGGGATCTGCGCGAGAAGGTCTGGCGGACCTTCTATAGCCGCGGCGACAACAAGGATGCCCATGACAACACCAAGACCATCATCCCCGAGATCCTGAAGCTGCGTGCGGAAAAATCCCATCTCATGGGCTATCCGAACTACGCGGCGTGGAAGCTCCAGGACGAGATGGCCAAGACGCCGGAAAACGCGCTCGGCCTGATGCTGCGGGTCTGGCCGGCCGCCGTGGCGCGCATTCACCAGGAAGTGGCCGACATGCAGGCGATGGCCGATGAGGAAAAGGCCGGCATCAAGATCGCGGCGTGGGATTACCGCTATTATGCCGAGAAGGTGCGGAAGGCGAAATTCGATCTGGACATGAACCAGGTCAAGCCCTACCTCCAACTCGACAAGATCCGCGAAGGCATGTTCTGGGCCGCGGGCCAGCTCTACGGCTTCACCTTCACCAAGGTCGAGGGTGCGCCGGTGTTCGACCCGTCGATGGTGGTCTACGAGGTGAAGGACAGCGCCGGCAAGCATGTCGGGCTGTGGTACTTCGATCCTTATGCGCGCGACGGCAAGAATTCCGGCGCCTGGATGAACGCCTATCGCCCGCAGCAAAAGCTCGACGGCGAGATTCCCAGCATCGTCTCGAACAACGCCAATTTCGTGAAGCCGGCGGCGGGCCAGCCGGTGCTGATCTCGTGGGATGACGGCATCACCATGTTCCATGAATTCGGCCACGCGCTGCATGGCTTGAACTCGAACGTGACCTATCCGACACTGGCCGGCCCGAGTCAGGCGCAGGATTTCGTCGAATTCCCGTCCCAGCTCAATGAGAATTGGCTCTCGACGCCGGAGATCCTGAACCGCTTTGCCGTCGATGTGAACGGCAAGCCGATCCCGGCCGATCTGGTGGCCAAGATCCAGAAGGCCGCGACCTTCAATGAAGGCTTCACGGTCGGCGAGTATCTGTCGGCGGCGATCATCGACATGAAGCTGCACATGGCCGACCCGGCGACAATCGGCGATCCAGACGTGTTCGAGAAGACCGAGTTGGCCAAGCTCGACATGCCAGCGGAAATCGTGATGCGGCACCGCACGCCGCAATTCCAGCATATCTTCGCCGGCGATGACTATGCCGCCGGCTATTATTCCTACATCTGGGCCGAAGTGCTGGACCACGACGCGTTCGAGGCCTTCCAGGAAGCCGGCGGCCCGTACGACAAGACCATGGCCAAACGGCTGCATGACGACATCATGCAGGTGGGCTACAGCGTCGATCCGGCGCAGGCCTACCGGAACTTCCGCGGGCGGGATCCGGAGGTCGCGGCATATCTGCGGGCCAAGGGGTTTCCGGTGGATGCCGCGAAGGCGGGCGAAACGAAGTAGGTTACACTCGTTTCCCCTCTCCGCCCCATTGGGGCGGAGAGGCCGGGTGAGGTGGGGAACGCTCTGAAATCACAGGGGAAAACTCCGTCTATATCAAGTATGACGGCGGGGATGGCTTGACATAGTTCATGATTTCCCGTGCCACCTCGATCAAGTCTGCGGCCCAGCGGTTCCAAATTTCCGTATCTACATAAATTCGTTGACCAGCCGACATTCCGTAGCTACATCATATCCAATGATCACGTGATCATATCCAATGATCACGTGGGACGAAGCCAAGCGGGCCGGTAATCTCGCCAAGCACGATTTGGACTTCGCCGATGTGGTCCACTTCGATTTCGAAACCGCGCTGCTCGGGTTCGATGAGCGCGAGGATTATGGCGAGGTTCGGGAGATCGCGATCGGTTGGTGCGGGACGCGGCTGTGCGTCCTGGTATTCGTGCGGCGCGGCGATGACGAAATCGGGTGATCAGTCTACGCAAGGCGACAAAGCTGGAGATGAGACGCTATGCCGAATCCTGAATCGAGGCGCATTGCGGCCCGTGCCAGGGCGCGCGAAAAGCTCGCTGCCATGACCGACGACGAAGACCGGACGATTACAATTGCAGCCCTCGCCGACCCCGATGCCCAACCACTCGACGAGCCGCAGTTCGACCGGATGCGCCCGGCATCGACCGCAAATGCCGGCGATCTCAACCGCCGCCTGCGCGGCCGGCCCCGGCTGGATGCGCCCAAGCGCCTGGTGAGCCTCCGCCTCGACCCCGACGTGATCGAGCGCTTCCGCGCGACCGGGCCGGGCTGGCAATCGCGCATCAACGACGTGCTGCGCGAGCATCTGCCGGTGGTGTTGCCATAGGAAGGAACCACCGGGGGAATTTTCTCGGCAGGCCGTAACTCCGGCTGTTATCATGACCGGGTTTTGCGAAGCCGCTGTGACGGTGGGGGGGGGTGGTCCAGATTGACGGTTGCGCCCAATGTGCAGGGTGGGCTTCTAATGAAGCGGCTGGAGAATCGCGGGAGTTTTGTATGATGTCCCCGTAATTCAGGGCTGAGAATTGGGTCTGTCCCCTATTCTTCGGTCACGCTGCTCCTCGTGTTCCCGGCGAAACTCGCCTAACTTCCTACTGACCTCGCCAGGAGTCGACAAACGCCATGATCCGTCTGGACAATTTGTCATTAATGACAAACGAGCAGCTTAAAAAAATCACACGAGCTGTCTATATAGTGAAATGCACCAACGATGACGTTCGGACCAATGATGCCTCCGCTCTCTACAGTTGCGGTGCTGCCGGCGTCCGTTCTGAACAGAACGGAAATCTTCTCCATAGATTTAACTCTCATGCGAGAGATTGGCGATCGCAGCACCAGAAGAGCGGAAGACAGCTTTTTCGCCATCGAGTGTCGCCATTCGGGACGAGAGTATGGGCTTTTAACCTTGCGGACTGGACCGGGCTTGGCGTTCAGCTTGCCGAGCACGCTTTGCATTTTCGGCTTGGCCTAGCATTCCCCTTTGTTAGTGCCTCCTGCTTCCTCGCATCCAGCGACGATGACGTGGTGCGGATTGTCGATGAATTCATTCCATATTTGGAGAAAATCGTCACGGCTGGTAATTCTACGGCAGCCGAAGACAAGGTTACGATTGCAGCGCACCCAATGCCCCAGTTGGTAACACAATTGAATGTACTCGCGCCGGAAGATGCGGGGACATAGTACACGATTTCCCGTGCTGCCATTGCGATCAAGCCTCCGAACTCGTGACTGGTGACAGCGTACCCCGATACCCATATAATGGCCATCATGGAAAACCAGCCCTGCCCCTACCTTGACGAGATCGCCGCCGCGCTCGATAGCAGCGAGGCGGACATTCTGGCCGGCAATGTGGTGTCGGCGGATGAAGTTGACCGGATGATTCAGGCACGGATTGACCGCACCGAGGCCCGGCTGTGGATAACCCGGCGCGACTCGGCCGCATCACCAGAATACAAGCCGGCCTCTGGATAACTATGCCAGTGCGTTTAAACGCTCTCGCGAGCTTTACCGTGGCTTTCTGTTCCGCGGCACCTTGAGGGCCGATTCCGGGCGTTACAGCCGTCTCGGAATGTTGGCCGTGTCGTAGAAAACGGCAACGATGCGAAGCGGTGTCATATTGTAGGCAATCCAATATCGCCGGACGTGAAGCCAAAGACGCCGCGTCTTGGCAAGCTGCGGGTACGGGCGCGGCGCGGGCAGTCCCGCGGTCGGGGCGTGCTCGATCTTTGCGGACGCTTCCCGAAGCGCCAAAAGCAGATTGCGGAAGGCGTCGGGTCGGCCGCGCGCGTCATAATGGTCTGCAAGCGCCGCAATATGCTTGCGGGCGCGGGGACTTAAGGCGATCAACGTCGCGTAATGACCTGTGCCGCCGGGGCCGACTGTAGTCTCGCCTCAAGGCGAGCGAGTTGCTGCTCAAGCTCAGCAAGCACAACATCGCCCGGCACAAGCTCAACTTCCGCCTCGCTGGCGTCGAGTTCGGTAATCCAGTCGTCAAGGGTCAGTGTGGTAGGGTCGCGGTCGATCATGGGATGAATATGGCATTGCCGACCGGGCAATGTCCAGTGGACGGCCCGGCGCATTACCCGAAGCGCTGCCGCATTTCGGCAAGAATCTCGAAAGCGTCACGGCCTTCGCCCGGCGATTGATCGAGCATGGCGATGCGGTGGTCAAGCTCCTGCGCCTGGGCGGCGGTGAGCGGCAGCGCGTCGCGGTCGATGCTCTCGCAAAGCGCGTCAATGCGGTCCAGGCGCTGCTCGGTGGTCAGGTGGCTAAAGTCGATAGCAAGCATGTTAAAACCCCTCCTTGCGAGAGGCGAGCTTAATTCCACTAAATACCAAGCCGGCCTTCCTCGATCGGTTTGATGTCTTTGAACCGGTCCGGGGGCTGGCGGACCTCCCACAAATCGATGGCTTCCTGCATGCGCAGCCAGCTTTCGGGGGTCGTGTCCAGCAGCAGGGCCAGGCGGGTCGCCATTTCGGCCGACAAGCGGCGCTTTTCGCGCAGCAATTCGGACACCGACAGGCGGCTGACCCCCAGGCGCAGCGCGAACTCGGCTTGGGACATTTCCAGCGCCGGCAGCACATCCTCGCTCAAGCCACGGCGCCGGGGTGCGTGGGTTTTCGGTTCGGGTCTCGAAGCGATTGCATCAGCGGTCATCCTCAAGATCGAAATTCACCGCGTCCTGGCCGTCAAATTCAACGGTGAGGCGCCAGTTGCCGGACACCGAGACGGCATAGGTGCCCTGGCGATCCCCTTGAGCGGATGATACTTGAAGCCGGGAAGCTTCATATCTTCGGGCCTCGCTACGGCGTCCAAACGGTCCAACATGCGTTCAATCCGCGGCGCAAACGTGCCGGGGATACCGCCGTAATCGCCTTTGACAAAAAACGTTCAAGGCTACGATGTCGAAATTTGCGGATCACGTTGCATGCAATCTATTATATTGCATTGTAATCACCAGGAATACATCGGAAACGGCAAGCATTTTCGACATCGGTAGTTTCGATGCCGTCGCAGGGGCCGTCCATACCGGACAGTGCATTTAATATCTCGTCAGCCTTACGGCCTCGGATCGGCGGACACCGGCCGGAGCGGGGCCGTTCAAGGAATATCAACACACGCCCGGCATTTTCAAATGCCCCTCACCTCGAACGGGTGACCGGCGACAGCGTAACCCGATCCCCATTTAATCGCCATCAAGGCCGCCGCCGTGGCGCGCATTCACCAGGAAGTGGCCGACATGCAGGCAATGGCCGGCATCACGATCGCGGCGCTCTGGTAACGTCCCTTAAAATCACGAGGCTGAGCGCCTCGTCCCAAATCCGCCGCAAAAGCTCAGCGACCGCAGGTCGCAGCATTAGCGCATATGCCCGTGGAGCGCTGCAAATTCTGCAAGAAGGTGGTGTCGGTCGTCGAACCGGAATCGCCGGTCGGTCCGACGCTATCGGAATGTATCCGCGTTCCGATGGAGGATTGCTGCCACGCATGGTGGGGCGATGGTGATGGATCCGGCATATCGCACGCCGCCAGAACCAATCCAGCGAACAACAGAATAGATAACCCGCGCATTTCGTCAGTACCTTTTCATGAAAGATGCCGAACCTGTTGGCATGATCCGCTATCGGGTCGCGGAACGCCAGGAAAAAAAGCCTCATCCTCCCTCGGCATTTCGTTATAGGTACTCGATTATACATAAGAATTAGCATATTCTCGCCAATGGTGTTGGGGCATGATTAATATTTTGTTTGTGATGATACGGCGCCCTGGTCATTCCATTGAATATATCGATAGAAACAAGACTTATTCTATCCTTGGTGCCGATTGGACAATGGTTCACCCAAGCCACCGCCGGGGATTCGGTCGCCAGGGTCGCGCGGCGGGATCCGAACGCCCCGGTCGGCGCGGCTTACGCGTCGGCGCGTTTCTCGGCCGGCAGACGGTCGAGGATGCCGAAGATGACCTGATAGAACACGTAATAGAGGAAGATGAAATTGACGCCGGGAATCAGCGACAGGATCGCCCAGGCAATCCGGTTCTTGCCGAGCCGACGCGCGAGTGCGTAATTGCCGATGGCCAAAAAGACGCCGAGAATCAGGAAGACCAGAAATTGTACGGTCAGGCCGGCGAACAAAGCGGTTTCTTGCGTGGCGTCCATTCGACACTCCAAGGCGCGGATTGGTTGAAAGCGTTACTCGACCATGCCGGCAATATCGCGTCAAGCGGGATCGGGACGCTGGTCAATTCCGCCCGCTCAATAGCCCGCGCGCCACCACTTGTGCCTGGATTTCGGCGGCACCCTCGAAGATGTTGAGAATCCGCGCGTCGCACAATACGCGGCTGATCGGGTATTCCAGCGCATAGCCGTTGCCGCCATGGATCTGGAGCGCGTTGTCGGCATTGGCCCAGGCGACGCGCGCGGCCAGCAGCTTGGCCATGCCGGCCTCGATATCGCAGCGCCGCTCGCCATCCTTTTCGCGCCCGGCGAACCAGGTCAGTTGCCGGGCGATCACGGTTTCGACCGCCATCCAGCCGAGCTTGCCGGCGACGCGCGGGAACCCGATGATCGGCCGGGCGAATTGCACCCGGCCGAGCGCGTAAGACAGGCCCAGTTCCAGCGCGTTCTGCGCGACCCCCACGGCGCGCGCCGCGGTCTGGATGCGCGCCGATTCGAAGGTCGCCATCAATTGCTTGAAGCCCTGACCCTCGGTCCCACCCAGCAGATTGCCGGCCGGCACCTCAAAGCCGTCGAAGCTCAGTTCGAACTCCTTCATGCCGCGATAGCCCAGCACACCGATCTCGCCGCCGGTCATGCCGGGGGCCGGAAACGGTTCGACATCGGTGCCGCGCGGCTTTTCGGCCAAAAACATCGACAGGCCCTTATAGCCGGTCTCGGCCGGATCGGTGCGCACCAGCAGGGTCATGAGATCGCTGCGCGCGGCATGGGTGATCCAGCTCTTGCTGCCGCTCACCCGATAGACCGCGCCTTCCCGCACCGCGCGGGTGCGCAAGGCCCCCAGATCGGAGCCCGTCTCGGGCTCGGTGAAGACCGCGGTCGGCAATATCTCGCCGGACGCGATCCGCGGCAGCCAGCTTTGCTTCTGCGCCTCGGTGCCGCCGAGCCGGATCAACTCGGCTGCAATCTCCGAACGCGTGCCGAGCGAGCCGACGCCCAGATAGGCCCGGCTCAATTCCTCGGAGACCACCGCCATGGCAAGCTTGCCCAGGCCCAGCCCGCCATAGGCCTCGGGAATGGTCAGGCCGAACACGCCCAAGCCGGCCATCTCGTCGATCACCGGCATCGGAATATACTCGTCGCGCCGATGCCAGCCATGGGCGTAGGGCTCGATCCTATCGGTGCAGAACCGGCGGAACTGGTCGCGCACCAGGGTCAGCGTCTCGTCGAGACCGGTTTCGCCGAAACCGTGGCCGAGCGCCAAAAGTTCCGCGATGCGCAGCCGCGTTTGCGGCGCGGTTCCGGCGGCGATCAGTACCGTCACCTCGACGGTGCGGAATTCGTCGAGATCGCCCGGCGTCAGGCCCAGATCGGCCGGCCGCGCAATCTCGACCTGGCTGAGCGGTACACCGCCCAGCAATTGCGCCAGATATTCGCCGAAGCCGGCGGTCAGAATCAGCTGTTCAAGCTCGCCGAAATGGCCTTCAGCCTGAAGCGCCGCCGCCCAGGCGCGCAGCTGGCGCAACGCCTGGGCATAAGTCGCAAACCAGGCGAAACCATGGGCCGGATATTGATGACGATCGAACGCGTCGCCGCCGGACCCGACCAGTGTCGCGACATTGCGGCGGGCGGCCGCAACCAGGCGATCAGCCGCGGCGACACCGGCTTCGGTGCGGGCAAGGAGGGTCGCGATTGGAGTGCTGGGCACAGGATCTCACCGATTGAAACGGAAGGACAGCGAACGACCGAGAACGCCGTCTGACGCTGGAGGTTCAATCCCGATCTCAATCACATGCAAGGCCGAATCCAGGCAATGTCCCGTTGAATAGGATTTTCCGATTTTTCCGACAATAGTAGAGTTGGCGTCCTCCCCACGGCGCAAATTCACAGTCACCAGATCGCCCCGAAATGGTCACGCGATCGCCTGAATTGATGCACCGCTGCGCTTCCCATCGGTTTGGCTTACCACTATGCTCGTGAGGATTACGAATCGGCCGCCGGACGGCGAGCGCGGCACGCGTCGGCCTGCGGCGGCGGCAACGGAGGAACAGGAATGAGGCGTCTTCGATCGGCCGCAGCGGCAGGACTGCTGCCTCTGCTGGGGTTTGCGTCGGTGACCGGCTGGGCTCAGGGATATATACCGCCGCCCGCCGCGCAGCCGGCACCCGCAGGACCGGGCTATAGCCTTGCCCAACTTGATCAGATGCTGGCGCCGATCGCGCTTTACCCCGATGCGTTGCTGACGCAGATCCTGATGGCGGCAACCTATCCGGCGCAGTTGGTCGAGGCCGGGCAATGGTTGCAGAATCCGGCGAATGCCGCGATCCCAGGGCCGGAACTGGTGGCGGTGCTTCAGCCATTGCCGTGGGATCCGAGCGTGAAATCGCTGGTGCCGTTTCCACAGATCGTCCGGCAGCTCAACGAACAGCTTGATTGGACGCAGTCACTGGGCGATGCCTTCGTCAACCAGCAGGCCGATGTCTTCGAACAAGTCCAAGTTCTGCGCGCTCAGGCCGAGCGGTCAAATAACTTGGTCTCGACGCCGCAGATCCGCGTGATTCATGAAGGTCCGGCCGTGGTGATCGAGCCGGCCAACCCGGCAATCCTCTATGTGCCGGTCTATAATCCGCAGATCGTCTATGGGCCCTGGGCCTATGCCGCCTATCCGCCGTTGTTTTTTCCGCCGGCCCCCGGATTTTTCGTCGGGCCGGTCGGGGTCGGCATCGGCTTTAGCGTCGGCTTCGGCGTGGTCGGGCCGCTCTGGGGTTGGGGCCGGCCGTCCT
Organism: Aliidongia sp.; assembly: GCA_049696095.1. Taxonomy (GTDB): domain Bacteria; phylum Pseudomonadota; class Alphaproteobacteria; order ATCC43930; family CGMCC-115725; genus JAXDMU01. Next base: position 11,559 of record JBAVTK010000466.1, read on the forward strand.
GGGGCGCGCGTGGCGTGATCATCGATAACGCGTTCTATTCGCGAATCAGCTTCGATCATGCGCGATTCGTCGGCGGCGCCACCTGGCATCATATCGGGCCGGTCGGGTTCGTCGGCGGCTTTCATGCCGGCGCCGGCTTCCATGGCGGTGGTGGTTTTCATGGCGGCGTCGAC
>JBAVTK010000467.1:0-1739 GCA_049696095.1 Aliidongia sp.
CGGCCGGATCGTGATGGTCGGCTGGATATTCAGATCCTTCTGGACGATCCGCTGGCCGGCCTGATTGGTGCTGTCCTGGGTCGATTGCCGGATCGCCTCGACCAGATTGCTCTGCTGGTTGCCGAAACTGACCTGACCGCCGACCCCGACCAGCGTCGAGAGTGCCACCCCCTTCAACATCGTCCAGGTGTGGTAGTCGACATCATCTTCGAGCCCGGCATAGCCGGATGTGTCGGTAGCGGGCAGATTGTCGATCACGATTGAGCTGCCATTCGGCAGGATGATGCGCTGCCAGACCACGAGCGCCCGGCTTTGGCCGAAGGCCACGACGCTGTCATAGGCGCCGATCAGGCGCGCGCCCTGTGGGATCAGCAGGGCGCGGCCGGTCACGGTGTCGTAGACGTTTTCCGTAATCTGGGCGGTGACCAAACCAGGCAGATCGGAATTGAGGCCCGTTAGCAGGCTGGCCGCGATCAGCGTGCCGGCCATCACCTGATAGGGCGAGACCGGGTGTTGTAACCCATGCGGGTTGTAGATCTCGCGATCATCCTGCTTGGCGTTCATCAGATCCAGCTTGTGCTGTTGATCATTGGGGTCCTTGGTCGGATCGAGATCGAGCCGTGCCGGCGAGGCCGCCGGCTCTTTGCCGGTATCCGCCGCCCCCTCCTCCTTCCCAGCGCTCGCCACGGCGGTGCCGGCCTGGGCCGCCGGCAGCGAGACGGCGAAGAACACCTTTGACTCGATCGCATCCTGCGCCTGCCGGGCAAGACGGATGCGTTCCGCCCGCGCGGCATCCTCTTCCGGGTTCGGCCGCAGCCCAGTCTCTTGCGGCGGCGTTACGCCCAGATCCCGCTCGACCGCGGTCACCGGCGGCCCCAGATCGCCGGGCAGCGGCGAGCCCAACTTGGGCGATTGCCGGGCCAGATCGCCATAGCTGCTGGGCAAGCCGGCAAGGCCGTCGGCGATCTGCTTGCGGCCGGTGTCGAGCAATTCGCCGCCCGAACCATGTGGCAGCGACGGCGCATAAAGCGCCATCATGGTGGCACCGCCGACCGCCACGCAGGCCACAGCGGCGACGCCGATCACGACCCGGCGATTGAACCGCGCCACCCGGCGCGGCCGGGCACGCAGCATCAGAGTGTCGGGATCGATCTTCCCCGATACCGGATCGGGCTCGTGCCTCGGATCGCTCATGGCCGGACTCCCGCCGCCGAGGCGGTCTGGGCCGGCGCATCGGCACGGGTGATCCGCACGATCTGCTGCGGGTCCTTGCCCAGGCGCAGCTCGGCGGCACCGAACAACCGGTCGACAATGTAGTAATTGCCGCGGACCCGGTAATTGACCAGCTCGCTCTCTCCGGTCGGACCGATGACGAAGAGCGGCGGCGCCTCGCTCTGATCGAGCCGGGCGGGGAACTCGATATAGACCTTGCCGCCATCATCGAAGGCGCGGATCGGTTTCCAGGGCGGATTGTCGCCGGTGATGGCATAGCGGAACTGGAGCTTGTCGAGCGCCAGCCCCTGATCGATTGGCCGATCCTGTTCGGCCCGGGCATTTTGCTGCTTCAGCAGGACCAATTTATCCTGCGGGTAGCTCCAGGACACGGCCGCCATGGCGGTATGCGCCGTGCTTTCCAGCGCCAGATGATATGTGCGGCGATCGGTGGTGACGACCAGATTGGTCTTGAGCTCTGCCGCCACCGGCTTGACCAGAACATGCACCTGTTTGGTCTCGCCGGT
>JBAVTK010000468.1:0-3455 GCA_049696095.1 Aliidongia sp.
GCGTTCGACCTTGGCGCCGGGCTGGCTCGGATTATAGACCAGCTTATCCTGATCGGGTACCGAGGCACCGCCGGGCTGGTCCGGTTTGACCTTGGTGGCGCCAGGGTCGGCCCGGATCAGCGGTACCGGACCGGTGCCGGACGCACCATTCTCCCGGCCCTTGTTATAGGCGTACCACAGTGCGGCCGCACAGCCGGCGGCGACCACAAGGTAAAACAGCCCGCGCAAAATATGGCCGAAGCCGCTGGCCGGCGGCGGGGTCTCGCCATAGAATGGCCGGTCTTCCGGATCGATCGACCAGCCGCCTTCGCCGGGCGGCGGATCGGATTCTTCAGGATAGAGCCGCGGTCCCATCAGCGCATCTCCATTACCGGTTCGACACCGAACACCTGCAATCCCGAGGCGACGACGCAGGCAACCGCCTGAACCAACGCCAGCCGGGCGAGGGTCGTGGCACGGTCGTCGGCCAGCACGAAGCGCAGGCTCGCATCATCCTTGCCCTTGTTCCACAGCCCGTGAAAGCCGGCGGCGACCTCATAGAGATAAAACGCCACGCGATGCGGCTCGTGGGCGTCGGCCGCACTCTCGACCATGCGCGGCCAACTGGCCAACAGGCGAATCAGCGCGATTTCGGCCGGATCGACGAGCGGCGCCAGATCCGCACCGGCCAGGCCACCGATATCGCCCAGTTCAGTCTGCGCGTGACGCAACACCGATTGGGCGCGGGCATGGGCGTACTGGACATACCAGACTGCATTGTCGCGCGATTGCTCGCGCACCTTGGCGAAATCGAAATCCAGCGTCTGGTCGTTCTTGCGCGTCAGCATCATGAAGCGGACGATGTCCTTGCCGACTTCGTCGACGACCTCGGCCAGCGTGACGAAGGTGCCGGCCCGCTTCGACATTTTGACTGGCTGGCCGTTCTCGAACAGATTGACGAGCTGGCAGATCTTGACGTCGAGCGCGCCCTTGCCCTCGGTGATCGCGTCGACGGCGGCCCGCATGCGCTTGACATAGCCGCCATGGTCGGCGCCGAGCACGAGGATCTGCTCGGCAAAGCCGCGCCGGTATTTGTCGAGATGATAGGCGATATCGGCGGCGAAATAGGTCCAGCTGCCATCGGATTTCTTCAGCGCCCGATCAGTATCGTCGCCGAACTGGGTCGCCCGGAACAGAGTCTGCGGACGCGATTCCCAATCTTCAGGCAGCTTGCCCTTGGGCGGGTCGAGCACGCCGGTATAGATCAACCCGGCCGCGGTCAGCGTGTCGAGCGCCCGATCGATCGCCCCCGACTCGTGCAGCGTGCGTTCCGAGGTGAAGACGTCGTGATGCACGCCCAGCAAGGCTAGATCGGCGCGAATCATCGCCATCATCGCCTCGATCGCCAGCGGCTTGACGATCGGCAGCCATTCGGCCTCGGGCATGTCGCGCAAGCTGGTGCCGAAGCGCTGGGCGAGCGCGGTGCCGGCCGGCTTCAAATAATCGCCGGGATAAAGGCCGGCCGGAATTTCGCCGATTTCCTCGCCCAACGCCTCGCGATAACGCAGAAAGGCCGAGCGGCCGAGCACGTCGACCTGGGCGCCGGCATCGTTGATGTAATATTCACGGCAGACGGAAAATCCGGCTTTGACCAGCAGATTGGCCAGCACATCGCCGAACACGGCACCGCGCGCGTGGCCGACATGCATCGGTCCGGTTGGGTTGGCCGAGACATATTCGATATTGACCGCTCGACCGTGGCCAAGCGTCGAGTCGCCGTAGCGCTGGCCCGCTTCGAGCACGTCGCGGAGCCGCGCCTGCCAGAACCGGTCGGACAGCCGCCAATTTACGAAGCCGGGTCCGGCGATCATCGTCCCGGTAACGGCCTCGTGCCCGTCCAGTGCCGCGGCTACCAATTCGGCCACGGCGCGCGGGGTCATGCCGGCCGGCTTGGACAGGACCAGGGCGGCATTGGTCGATACATCGCCATGCGCGGCATCGCGCGGCGGTTCAACGGTGATTCGGCCGAAATCGACGCCAGGCGGCAGCCGCCCTTCAGCCTCAAGCCGACTCAGCACCGCGGTAATTTCCGTCCGAAAATAGCTAAACAGATTCATATGAAACCAACCATCAGCGAGGCGGCACCGCAGGCTCTATTCAGCGCGAGAGCATCAGCGGCACGCCCCCATCTCTATGGCCGTTCCGGCCGGAATGTCCACTCATTAACGGGCCGATCGGCCCGGTGTCGCGCAGGCAGCGGAAAGAAAGTCTTAGGCCAAATCGACCAGCACTGCGCCATCTTCGATTTTTACCGGATAGCTGCGCAGATCCTGCGTCACCGGCGCGCCGAGCGCCTTGCCGGTGCGGATATCGAAGCGGCCGGCATGCAGCGGGCATTCGATGGTGCAGTCGTCGAGAAACCCATCCGAAAGCTGCGCGTAGGCGTGAGTGCAGATGTTGTCGGTCGCAAAAAACCGGTCGTCGACGCGATAGATAGCCAGCGCCGTCCCGCCATATTCGACCGCCCGTACATCGCCGTCTGCGAAATCCGCCGTCTGGGCGATTTTGACCCAATTGCTCATGCCGCCATTGCTCCTTGAATGACTTTACCATGCGGATCGGGACCCGCCGGGTCAAGCGCGGATGGCGTGAGGCGATCGACTCGAACATCGAAAATTCCATACCGACTGCTTCATCGCTCTTTCACGGTTGAGCGATTGATGACATGCTCAGAACTGTCTAGGCGGTAGACCCTCCGGACGGCAATCCGTTCTTGATTGTGGAGATCTACAGTGGCGCGCGTTTTGATCGTGGATGATGATGACGTGATCGGAATCTTGCTTTCCGGCCTGGTGGAAGCGATGGGCCACGAGGCGATCAAGGTGCAAAACGGCGTGGATGCGCTGCAAGCCTATCAGCATCACGCAATCGATTTGGTGATTACCGATATCTATATGCCCGACATGGACGGGCTGGAATTGATCAGGAAAATCAATGCTGCCAAACCGGCCGCGCCGATTATCGCCATGTCCGGCAACGCGTCGGGGCGGCGCATGGACGCCTTGCCGACCGCCGGGCATTTCGGGGCGGCGGCCGTGCTGTACAAGCCGGTCGATCTTGATGCGATGGCACTCGCAATCACCCGGCTGCTGGCGCGACCGGTCGCGCCGTAATTACGATCGATCGTCCGTGCTCGGCAGACGTAGCCGATAGCCCACCGGAAGCAGCCTTAGGGAGAGCCGCTGCTCGACCCAGCCCCAGATGCCACGCGGCAGAAACAGCGTGAACAGCAGTGCTGTGCCGCCAAGCCCGACCAGATACCAGACGCCGGCACCGCCAAACCAGACCTCGATGACGAAGAACAGGATGGCGCCCAACACCGGCCCCTCGAACGTGCCGACGCCGCCGACCAGGACCATGAAGATCATGTAGGCGGTCCATTGCACGCTGAAATAGGTTTTCGGCTGAAAGGTGAT
>JBAVTK010000469.1:0-8502 GCA_049696095.1 Aliidongia sp.
GGTGTAGACCGAGCCGCCCAAGCCGAAATCGGAATTATTGGCGAGCGCTACCGCCTCGTCCTCATCCTTGACCCGGAAAAACAACGCGACCGGTCCGAAGAATTCCTGCCGGAAGGCCGGATTATCCGGCTTGATGTCGGTCAGGATCGACGGCTCCATATAGGCGCCGGGACGATCATATCGTTTGCCGCCCAGGACCAGCTTCGCGCCCTTGGCGACGGCGCCATCGACCTGCTTCAGAAGATCGACCAAGGCCGATTCCGTCGATAGCGGTCCCAATGTCGTCTTCTCATCGAGCGGATCGCCGGGTTTAAGGGCCGCGAGCGCCACCTTGAACTTGGCGAGGAACGTGTCCGCGACCTGGTCAAGCACGATGAACCGCTTGGCGGCACAGCAGGTCTGCCCGGTATTGTACATCCGGCCCCAGACCGCCCATTTGACGGCGTGGTCGAGATCGGCGTCGTCGAGGACGATGAAGGCGTCGCTGCCGCCGAGTTCCATCGAGGAGGTCTTGATGTTTTTGCCCGCCCGGGCGGCAATGGTCTGGCCAGCGGCGACGCTGCCGGTCAGGGCGACGCCTTTGATGCGCGGGTCATCGACGACACGGTTCGCTTGGTCGTGCGAAATCAGCAGATTGGTATAGAGCCCGAGCGGCGCGCCGGCATCGAGCAACAGCTTCTCGAAGGCGATCGCGCATTGCGGCACGATGCCGGCATGCTTCACGACCAGGACGTTGCCGGCCATCAGATGGGGGCCGGCGATCCGCGCCAACTGGTAATAGGGAAAGTTCCAAGGCTCGACACAGAAGACCACGCCGATCGGGCTGCTCTCCATATGGGCTTCGCCATTGGTCGGGTGGAGCTTGACCGGCGCCAGAAAGCGCTCGGCGTTCTTGGCGTAATAGGCCAGAATCCGCGCGCTGAACTCGACCTCGCCGCGGGCCTCGGCGATGCGCTTGCCCATTTCCAGCGTCATCGTATGGGCGAACTCACCAGCCTTGGCGTGTAGCATCTCGGCCGCATGCGCGATGATCTTCGCGCGCTCAGCATAGGATCTGTGCCGCCAGCTTTCATAGCAGGAAGCGGCCGCAGCGAGCTTGGCCTCGAGCTGCGCATCGGTCAGATCCGCGAATTTCTTCAGGAGCTTGCCATCGGCGGGGTTGACACTTTGATAAGCCATCGTCTCGTCCTCCTTTACGGGTGCCGTCGGGTGGTCGATCGAGGGACTCACGCCTCGATAATCACCTTGAGCGCGTGGGTATTCGCTGCGTGCCCAAAGGTCTCATAGGCGTCCAGAATGTGATCGAGGGTGAAGCGGTGCGTGATCAGCAGCTTCGGATCGATCTTGTGAGACCGCAGGATGTTGAGCAGCATCGGCGTGCTGGCGGTATCGACCAAGCGCGTGGTGATCGTGATGTTGCGATCCCACAGCGTCTCGAGGTGGAGCGACACCGGTTTGCCATGAACCCCGATATTGGCGATGGTTCCACCCGGTGCGACGATCCGTTCGCACAGCTCGAATGTGGCAGGGATGCCGACAGCCTCGATCGCCGTATCGACGCCGCGCTGCCCGGTCAGCGTCATGACTGCCGCTACCGCCTTGCCGTCGCCGCTGTTGACGGTCGAGGTGGCGCCGAAGCGCTTGGCCACATCGAGGCGGTTGTCGTCGAGATCGATCATGATGATCTCGCCCGGTGAATAGAACTGCGCCGTCAGCAGTGCCGCGAGCCCGATCGGCCCGGCGCCGACGATGGCGATGCTGTTGCCCGGCTGAACCCGGCCGTTGAGCACGCCGCATTCGAAGCCGGTCGGCAGGATATCGCTCAGCATGACCAGCGCCTCTTCATCGGCGCCGGGGGGGATGGGGTAAAGGCTGGTATCGGCATGGGGAATTCGGACGAAGTCGGCCTGCGTACCATCGATCGTATTGCCGAGGATCCAGCCCCCGGTCGTGCAGTGCGAGAACATCTGCTTACGGCAATACAGGCATTTGCCGCAGGCACTGACACAAGAAATCAGCACCCGATCGCCGGGTTTGAACGCGGTGACAGCCGCCCCGACCGCATCAACAATGCCGACGCCTTCGTGGCCGAGAATGCGGCCAGGCTCGCAGCTCGGCAGATCGCCCTTGAGGATGTGCAGATCGGTGCCGCAAATCGTCGTCTTGGTGATCCGTACGATCGCGTCGGTCGATGCCGCGATTTCCGGTTTGGGACGCTGTTCCAGCGCCTTCTTGCCTGGCCCTTGATAAACGAGCGCTCTCATAGTTGACATCCCTGTCGCGGTGAATCTGGCTCAAGTATTCGATTGCCGCGTTGGCGCGCGCGCCAATGCGGTGTCCTCGATCGAGATCGGGGGTCCGATTGCCCGGACAATAGTTCTCGAAATAAAATCCCAGGCAGAGTCGGAATCTACTTAGAGCCATCTAGTTGATATTTCTGGCTTAATTCAAACGCAGCGGTACGAGAGTTCGAAACCGCCATCTTTTTGTCGGTACGCTTGATATAGCCCGGGTTCCGAGTGCCGATTTGCGCCAAGGCCACTTCCGCACTTGGGATCGGCGCGACCGGCAATCGGTCCACCCGCCGGCCGATGGCGGTGCGTAGATTCCGAATCTACCGAAGCGACGGCGATGGCCGATATTCTGAACCGTCGCAACTTTGATCGAACTGTCCGGCCCGCGCCGGCTGATCGAAGCATGCTCGGGCCAGAGGCCTCGGGCGCTTCGCATCGGTCACACATCGTCAGGCTCGCTCCTGTGATTGTCCAGCCTCCGACCGAAAGACGGAACGCCATGTCCTTCTCAAGCCTGATGCTCACCCCCGTAATTTTGCTCGTGCTATTGCTGCTGGCTGGGAAGAGCGTGAAGATCTTGTTGGAATATGAGCGCGCGGTGGTCTTCACGCTCGGCCGCTTCCAGAGTATCAAAGGGCCAGGCCTGGTCCTGTTGATCCCGTTTATCCAGGAAATGGTCCGTGTTGATTTGCGCATCCAGGTCATCGAGATCCCCAGCCAGGACGTAATCTCGAAAGACAATGTCTCGATGAAGGTTGACGCGGTGCTCTACTTCAACGTCGTCAATCCAGAACGGGCGATTATCAAAGTCCAGGACTACCTTCCGGCGACGAATATGCTGGCGCAGACGACATTGCGCGCCGTGCTCGGTCAGCATGATCTCGACGAGATGCTCTCGGAACGCAAGAAGCTCAGTGTCGATGTCCAAAGCATTTTGGACGCCCAGACCGAGACCTGGGGGATCAAGGTCACCAATGTCGAGATCAGGACCGTCGAACTCACGGACAACATGGTGCGGGCGATCGCCAAACAGGCCGAGGCGGAACGCGACCGGCGCGCCAAGATCATCCATGCCGAGGCAGAATTCCAGGCCTCGCAGACGCTGGTCAATGCCGCCCAGATCCTCGGCAGCATCCCGGCCGCGATGCAGTTGCGCTACCTCCAGACTCTGACGGAAATCGGGGCCGAACAGAACTCGACCGTCGTGTTTCCGATGCCGATCGACCTCATCAAGCCCTTCCTCGATCTCTTCGACAAAACCGGCAAGGCGAAGGGTGCCAATGGTGCCGTTCAAAGCCCACATCACGACGGTACGGCATTGATCGCCTAGAGCCCAATGCGTTCAGGTCGAAACGACCTAAAATCGTCTTGATCTAGGAACACCGCAGGGCGTGTGAGGATTCGCGGCGACCCAGGAGACGTGACATGGAACTGACCGGATTGCGTTTGAGGATGGAAGGGCGACTGACGCTATTGGCAACACGGATCGCCGATCTGAGGCAGAAGATGCGCCATGCAAGCGGCGCCGAACGGCTCGCGCAAGTCGCCGAGATCGGTGAATTGGACGGGCGCTATAAGGCGCTCAATGACCGGATTCGCCACATCGATCCACAGGGGACCGGGGCGATCTCGACCGTAGCGGCCGAAATGGACTGCATGGTCGACGATCTGGCGGACGTGGTCGATGACCTTATCATGCGGATCGATGCGGGCTACCGAACCGATCCGGCTCGCAAGGGCTAGAAAAAGCCTCAGCCCGACGCAGGGCGGATGAGGTCATCGCACCCTCCGGCGGTTCGTTCGAAATCGAGTTGCGTCGACAGTGAGGAGACACTTTGCGGCTGTCCAACCACACAGGGACAAAACCATGAAAATCGCAGGCCGGACAATGCCCAAGCCGGCACCGGCAGCGAGTTCTCCCGGTCTTGAAATACCTGATTTTTCAAATATTTCCGCTGCGGCTTGCGGCAACGGCGTGATGGTGTGGCCGGAATGTTTGGTCGACGCGTTCCAGGGTGGCGTTCTGTTCCTCGATCTGCTTCGGCAGCGTTCGGTGTCGGTGATCGTGAACGCGCTGCGTTTGCGCACGCTGAAGCTCTAGGGAGCTGCGTTCGAAAGAAAAGATCCCGCAACACGGAAGCTCCCGGCATAGCAAGATGGAAGAGGCAGCCATGACGAAACCCAGTGCTGGTCAGCCCAAGGCTCCTGTCTTGAAGCCCGAAACCGAACCCGATCCGGAATCGAAGCCCGATGCGAAGGACGATCTGAAAACCCTGCCCCTGGCGGACGTGGAAAGAAAATTGGGGTCGTCGCCGGATGGGCTCACCGGAGCCGAAGCGCAGAAGCGGCTCGCCCAATATGGCTCCAACGAAATTGAAGAGAAGAAAACCAACGAGGCTCTGAAATTCCTCGGTTATTTCTGGGGCCCCATCCCGTGGATGATCGAAGTCGCCGTGATTCTGTCGGCGGTCGACCAGCACTGGCCGGATTTTGGGATCATCCTCGTGCTGCTCCTGGCCAACGCCGTCGTGGGATTCTGGGAAGAGCACCAGGCGGGCAATGCCATTGCGGCCCTGAAGGCCCGGTTGGCGATCAAGGCGCGGGTGAAGCGCGATGGCAAATGGATTACCCCGGCGGCCAAGGATCTGGTGCCGGGCGATGTCATCCGCTTGCGCCTCGGCGATATCGTGCCCGCTGACGCGCGCCTGCTGGACGGCGATGAAGTTTCGGTCGATCAGTCCGCGCTGACCGGTGAGTCCCTGCCGGCGTCGAAGAAACCCGGTGATGCGATATTCTCCGGGTCGATCATCCGCCGTGGCGAGATCGGTGCGCTGGTCTATGCCACGGGCGGCAAGACCTATTTCGGCAAGACTGCGGCACTTGTCCAGTCGGCAGTGACCGTAAGCCATTTCCAGAAAGCCGTGCTGCGGATCGGCAATTATCTGATCATGTTGGCCGTCGCCCTGGTCGCAGTGATCATCGCCGTCGGGATCTATCGCGGCGAGCCGGTGCTGACCGTGTTGCAATTCGCCCTGGTGCTGACTGTGGCCGCGATTCCGGTAGCGATGCCGACGGTGCTCTCGGTGACGATGGCGGTCGGTGCGCGGCTACTCGCCAAGAAGCAGGCGATCGTGAGCAAGCTGGTCGCCATCGAGGAACTGGCCGGCGTGGACGTGTTGTGTGCCGACAAGACCGGCACTCTGACGCAGAACAAGCTGACGCTGGGCGACCCGTTCTGCCTGGATAAGACCACCCCCGATCAACTGATCCTTGCCGGCGCGCTCGCCTCGCGGGCCGAGAACGACGACACGATCGACCTCGCCGTGCTGGGCGGGCTAAAGGACAAGGCGGCGCTGAAGCCATTCGAGGTCACGCATTTCCAGCCCTTCGATCCGGTACACAAGCGCACCGAGGCCACGATCAAGGCTGCGGACGGCAGCACCTTCAAAGTGACCAAGGGCGCCCCCCAGGTCATTCTGGAATTGGCGGCGAATTCCCCGGCGGTAAAGGCCAGCGTCACCAAGGCGGTCGACGACTTCGCCGCGCGCGGCTTTCGTGCGCTTGGTGTTGCCCGGGCGGAGGGTACTGGCAAATGGCAGTTGCTCGGTGTCTTGCCGCTGTTCGATCCGCCGCGTGACGATGCCAAATCCACCGTCGCGACCGCGGCCCAAATGGGCGTGAAGATCAAGATGGTGACCGGCGATGCCTTGGCCATCGCCCGTGAGACCGCCAAGACACTGGGGATGGGCACGAACATTCTCGACGGCGCTACTCTTGGCGACTCGAAAACCGATGAGACCGCGGCCGAGGTCAAATCGGTCGAGGATGCCGATGGCTTCGCGCAGGTCTTCCCCGAGCACAAGTTTCACATCGTCGATATTCTGCAAAAGCACAACCACACCGTCGGCATGACCGGCGACGGGGTGAATGACGCCCCCGCGCTGAAGAAGGCGGATTGCGGTTTCGCGGTTTCGGGTGCGACCGACGCGGCGCGTGCGGCGGCGTCCATCGTACTGGTGGCCCCCGGACTGTCGGTGATCATCGACGCGATCAAGGAAAGCCGGCGGATCTTCCAGCGCATGAACAGCTACGCGATCTACCGCATCGCCGAGACGCTGCGCGTGCTGCTGTTCATGACGCTCGCGATCCTGGTGTTCAAGTTCTACCCGCTGACGGCGATCATGATCGTGATGCTCGCACTGCTCAACGACGGCGCGATCCTGTCCATTGCCTATGATAATGTGCGCTACAGGGACGTGCCAGAATCCTGGGACATGCGCGTCGTCCTGAGCGTCTCCACGGTATTGGGGGTGTTTGGGGTGCTCGCCGCGTTTGGCCTCTTCTATATCGGCGAGCGGGTGTTGCATCTTGATCGGGCGCACATCCAAACAATGATGTATCTGAAGCTGTCGGTGGCCGGGCATCTAACGATCTTCCTGACCCGAGCGCGCGGGCCGTTCTGGTCCATTCGGCCCGCCCCGATCCTATTGGGCGCGGTGTTGGGCACGCAGGCGCTTGCAACCTGCATTGCCATCTTTGGCTTCGGATTGGTAACGCCGCTCGGCTGGTATTGGGCACTGCTCGTCTGGGGCTACGCCCTCGCCTGGGCGCTCGTGAACGATCGCGCGAAACTGCTCACCTACTGGATCCTCAACGCGACGAAGGCCAAGCCTGCGCCCGTGGCCAAAGCGGAACCGCAGCCCGACTCGAAAATTGAGACGCTGGCCGCAACCCAGCCTACGGCCGAGGCCGAACCGCCGGCCGCCGAGCCGGCCGGGTCTGAGTCCGCAGATTACGTTCAGCCAGAGCATGATGCCAAAGCCGACCCCACACCGGACGCCGAGACCGAGGCACCAACATCAACAGCTCCGGCCGCCGCTCAGCCTTCGGCAAATGCCGACATGGCAGCTCTCGTCGACATGACCCTCGGCGACCTCATCCTGGCAGCCGTTCTGAAGGACCCCGAAGCCGCCGGGCGTCTCGTTGCTCAGGCGATCACCCAGGCGGAACCGCCCGATGCCGGCGCGCAGCGCTCCGAAGCCGAGCCCAAGCCGGACGCCAAAGCTGGAACACCGACAACTCCCCCGCCGCCCGCCGTCGAGTAAGCGCAAAACCGACATGATCGGTTGGCTGCATAGCCCAGAGGAACAAGATGAAGATACATTCAGAAGACTTTCGCGTGAAGGAAGGCGACGAAGTCAATCTCGAAAAATGGCCGACGCATGTGCGCCCCGTCTACGACTCGAAGAAGCACTACGAAAAGCTCCTGGAGGAGCACGTGTCACAGCTGAGTGCGCTACAACAAATGCACTACGCGTCAAATCGCCATGCGCTCTTGCTGATCTTCCAAGCAATGGACGCCGCGGGAAAGGACGGTGCCATCCGGCACGTGATGTCGGGCGTCAACCCGCAGGGCTGCCAAGTGTTCAGCTTCAAGCATCCCACCGCCACGGAACTGGAGCATGATTTTCTTTGGCGCACCACGCGCGATCTGCCGGAGCGTGGGCGGATCGGCATCTTCAACCGATCCTACTACGAAGAGGTGCTGATCATCCGCGTGCATCCCGAGTTGCTGAGCGCCGAAGCGCTCGTGGACCCGCCAGGCAATGACAAGAAATTCTGGCATCAGCGCTATCGCTCGATCACTGATCTGGAGCGACACCTGCATGCCAACGGGACCCACATCGTGAAATTCTTCCTTCATCTCTCGAAGGACGAACAGCGCAAACGATTCCTTGCCCGCATTGACGAACCGGACAAGAATTGGAAATTCAGTGCTGCCGATATCAAGGAAAGAGAATTCTGGAAGGATTACATGCGAGCCTACGAGGATTGTCTCGGCGCAACGAGCACGAGTGACTCGCCTTGGTATGTCGTCCCCGCTGATGACAAAGAAAACGCCCGGCTCATCGTTTCCCAAATAGTGCTCGATACCTTCGAGGGCCTCAAGATGGCTTATCCGGAAACGAGCGCCGAGCGCCGGTGCGAATTGCTGTCGATCCGAAAGCAGCTCGAGACATGAGAACTCGAACGGCTGAGCCCGGTGTGGATCCCATAGGCGCTAAGTTGACGCATACCCCGACCCGTCATGACCGGGCTTGTCCCGGTCACCCACGTCGGGCCACAGCACATTTTGCTTCAAGCAAAGGCGGCGGCGGTCCGACGTGGGTACCCGGCACAAGGCCGGGCATGACGATAAGGGAGCTTA
>JBAVTK010000470.1:0-4672 GCA_049696095.1 Aliidongia sp.
AACGAGGTCATCAGGATCGGCCGCAGCCGCTCGCGCGCCGCCTCGGTCGCCGCCTCGGCCAGCCCCATGCCGCGATCGAAATTCTCCTTGGCGAATTCGACGATCAGGATCGCGTTCTTGGCCGAAAGCCCGATGGTGGTCAGCAATCCAACTTGGAAATAGACATCATTGTCGAGCCCGCGCAGCCAGGTGGCGAGCACGGCGCCGACGATGCCGAGCGGCACGACCAGCAGCACGGCGGCCGGGATCGACCAGCTCTCATAGAGTGCGGCCAAACACAGGAACACGACGAGCAGTGAGCCGGCATAGAGCACGTTGGTTTGCGTGCCGGATTTCTGTTCCTCATAGGACAGGCCGGTCCATTGATGGCCAAAGCCGGGCGGCAGCTTCGCCGCCAGCTCCTCCATCGCCGCGATCGCCGTGCCGGTGCTCAGGCCGGGTGCGGGCGAGCCCAGAATTTCGACCGAGGGCAGGCCGCCATAATGTTCGAGCTTGGGCGAGCCATAGCTCCATTTGCCCTCGGCGAAGGCCGAAAACGGCACCATCTGGCCGGCATTGTTGCGGACGAACCAGATGCCGAGATCGCTGGGCAGCATGCGAGAGGCCGCTTCGCCCTGCATATAGACGCGCTTGACCCGCCCGCGATCGAGGAAATCGTCGATATAGAACGTGCCCCAGGCGGCCGAGAGCGTGGTGTTGATATCGGCCAGGGTCAGGCCAAGGGCGCTCGCCTTTTCCCGATCGATCTCGATGCGGTATTGCGGCTCGTCATCGATGCCGTTCGGCCGGACACCGGTCAGTCGCGGATCCTGCGCCGCCATTCCCAGCAATTGGCCGCGGGCGGCGACCAGCGCCGCATGACCCTGATTGGTGGTATCGAGCAACTCGAAATCGAAGCCGGTGGCGTTGCCCAATTCCAGCACGGCCGGGGGCGCGAAGGCGAAGGCCTGGACATCCTTGATCTGCCGGAATCGCGCCATGGCGCGCGCGGCGATCGCTTGCACGCGGTTGTGCGCGCCAGGCCGCTCGCTCCAATCCTTGAGCTTGACGAAGCCCAGCCCGGCGTTCTGCCCGCGGCCGCCGAAGCTGAAGCCTTGGACGGTGAAGACGCCCTGCACCGAGGCGGCTTCTTCGGTGCGGAAATATTCCGCGATCTCGTCCAGCGCCGCCTGGGTCCGGTTGGCCGTGGCGCCGGGCGGGGCGGTGACCTGAATGAACATCACCCCCTGATCCTCGTCGGGCAGAAATCCCGTGGGAATCCGCAGGAACAGGATGGCCATCACGGCGACGATGCCGCCGAACAGCAGAAGCGAGACTGTTGGGTGACGAACCGCCGCGCGGACGATGCCAATATAGTTCCGGTTGCTGCGCTCGAAAGCGCGATTGAACCAGCCGAACAGGCCGCGCCGTTCGGTATGGACCTTCTCCGGCTTTTGCAGCAGGGTCGCACAGAGTGCTGGAGTGAAGATCAGCGCGACCAGCACCGACAGCACCATCGACGAGACCATGGTGATTGAGAATTGGCGATAGATCACGCCGGTCGAACCGCCGATGAAGGCCATCGGCAGCAGCACGGCGGTCAAGACCAGGGCGATGCCGACGAGTGCCCCGGAAATCTGATCCATCGAGGCGCGGGTGGCTTCCTTGGGCGAGAGATCGCGCTCCTGCATCACCCGTTCGACATTCTCGACCACGACGATCGCGTCATCGACCAACAGGCCGATCGCCAGCACCATGCCGAACATAGTCAGGCTGTTGATCGAATAGCCGGCGAAATTCAGGATCGCGCAAGTGCCGAGCAGCACGACCGGCACCGCGATCGTCGGAATCAGCGTCGCCCGAAAGCTTTGCAGGAACAGATACATAATCAGAAAGACAAGCACGACCGCGATCGCCAGCGTCTTGGCGACGTCGGTTAGCGACAGAATGACGAAGGGCGTCGTGTCATACGGATAGATGACCTCCACACCGGGCGGAAAATCCGGTCGAAGCCGCTCCATCGTGGCGCGCACGGCCTTGACGGTCGCGAGCGCATTGGCGCCGTTGGCCAGCTTGACCGCGAGGGCCGCCGCCGGATGGCCGTTATATTTGGTCGAAAGCGCATAAGTTTCGCCGCCGAATTCCACCCTGGCGACATCGCGCAGCAGCACCTTGGCGCCATTCGGTTGAACACGCAGCAGGATCGAGGCGAATTGTTCGGGCTTTTCGAGATAGGAGGGGCCGATGATCGTCGCGTTCAGCTGCTGATTCGCCGTTGATGGCAGTCCACCCAACTCGCCGGCGGCGATCTGGACATTCTGCGCCTGGACGGCGGTGCTGACGTCGCCCGGCGTCAGGCCGAAATTATTGAGCTTGGCCGGGTCGAGCCAAATCCGCATTGCATATTGCGCGCCGAACAATTGATAATCGCCGACGCCGGGCGTGCGGCTGATCGGGTCCTGCACAATGGAGGCGGCGAAATCGCCGAGATCGGTCGTGCTCAGCCGATCGTCGGTCGAGACGAAACCAATGACCACCAAGAAATTCCGCGTCGCCTTGGCGACCGTAACGCCTTGCTGCTGCACGATCAGCGGCAGGCGCGGCTCGGCCAATTGCAGCTTGTTTTGCACCTGGACTTGGGCAATGTCTGGATTGGTACCCTGATCGAAATAGAGCGTGATCTGGATCGAGCCGTCCTTGTCGCTCTCCGAGGAGAAATAGAGCAGATGGTCGAGCCCGCTCAATTGCTGTTCGATCACCTGGACCACGGTGCTCTGCACCGTCTCGGCCGAGGCGCCGGGATAATTGACCGAGATTGAGACGGCGGGCGGCGCGATGCTGGGATATTGCGCGACCGGCAATTGGAAGATCGAAACCGCGCCGGCCAGCATGACGATGATCGCCAGCACCCAGGCGAAGATCGGCCGATCGATGAAGAATCTGGACATCGAACCCTCTCAGTGCGCCGTTGCCGGGTTGCCTGCGGCATCGGCCGCCTTCACCACCGGCGCGGTTCGACCATCGGGCGCCAGGGTCACTTCCTGGGGCGCGACTTCGGCGCCGGGGTGGACCATCTGCAACCCTTTGACGATCAGCCGGTCGCCCTCGTTCAGCCCCTGGCTGACCAGCCATTTGTCGCCGACCGCCCGATCGGTGGTCAGCACCCGCAACGCCGCCTTGCCGTCGGCATCGACGACCAGCGCCGTCGGCTCGCCGCGTTCATTGTGGGTGACGCCTTGCTGCGGTGCGAGAATGCCATTCGGCTGGATACCTTCCTCAAGCGTGGCGCGTACGAACATGCCGGGCAGCAGCACGCCCTGGGAATTGGGAAAGAGGGCGCGCAGCGTGACCGATCCGGTGCCCTGATCGACCGTGACCTCGGAGAATTGCAACCGGCCCGGCTGGTCGTAGACCGTGCCGTCTTCGAGCGTCAGCCGGACCACCGCCTGATCGGCACCGGCGCTCTTGAGCCGCCCGGCGGCCAGTTCGCGCCGCAGACGCAGCAAAGTCGTGCTGGGCTGGGTGATATCGACATAGATCGGGTCGAGCTGCGTCACGGTGGCGAGCGAGGTCGGTTGATCCGCCGTCACCAACGCTCCCTCGGTCACGGACGACCGGCCGGATCGGCCGGAAATCGGCGAAACGATCTTGGTATAGGACAGATTGACCTGCGCCGTTTTGATCGCAGCCTGCGCCGACGCGACATCGGCTTGGTTCTGCTTCAGGGTCGCCACCGCATTATCCAGATCCTGACGGCTGACGGCGGCGGCCGCCGCGAGCGGACGGTAGCGATCGACCGTCGCTTGCGCCGCCGCGACCGAGGCCTCGGCGTGTTGCAGGCTGGCTTCGGCGCTGGCCAGGGCGGCCTGATACGACGCTGGGTCGATCTGGTAGAGCAACTGGCCTTCCTTGACCGCGCTGCCTTCCGTGAACAGGCGTTTTTGCAGAATGCCGCCGACCTGCGGCCGAATTTCGGCCACGCGGAACGGCGTCGTCCGACCCGGCAGTTCGGTGGTGAGCGAGACCGGCTGGGCGTGCAGGACGACGAATTCGACCGCCGGCTTCGGCGGCGGCCCGGCCTGTTTGTGCTCGTCTTTTTTGTCGCAGCCGGCGGCGAGCATCGCGATGAGTGCGAAAATGGCGAAAGGCCGGTTCCGGCCGGAAAGGATCATCATGCTGTCGCTCTCGGCTTTCTGTGTGGATTCCACAAGCCTGGATCGGTCGGTCCCGTGAAGGGGGTGACCCTGGAAACCAATCAGTTTTTCAACCTGGAAACTGATTGGTTTCCGATTTGTGGTCAAGTGTGTTATCTGAATGGCTGGTGATCGACCTGCTGAAACGCGCCCTTGGACCTGCGCTGCATAAAACGAAAGAACCGAGATTTATGGCCGTCGCCCGGGCATCCACTGCCTTACCGCTCGCCAATCGCAAATGCCGTCTGTCGGACGAGGAGCGTCGCACGCATTTGATCGACGCGGCCGAGCGGGTGTTCCTCGAACAAGGCTTTCATACCGCGACGATGCAGGACATTGCCCAGCAGGCCGGCATGTCGAAAAAGACGCTTTATCAGATATTTACGTCGAAAACCGCGCTGTTCGACGCCTTGCTCAACGACCGGTTTTCGGTTTTCACCGTCACGATCGAGGATGATGTTCGCCCGCCGCGCGCGGTCTTGAGCGATGTGCTGTGCCGC
>JBAVTK010000471.1:0-8728 GCA_049696095.1 Aliidongia sp.
GGGCTCGTCGGGCGCAACGGCGCCGGCAAATCGACCCTGTTGGGCTTGATCCAGGGCGAGTTACAGCCGGATGGCGGTTCGATCGAGCTGAACCGCGGCGTTCGCATCGGCATTGTGGCGCAGGAAGCGCCGAGTGGGCCGCAGACGCCGGTCGAGATAGTGCTGGCGGCCGATACCGAGCGTGCATCTTTGCTGGCTGAAGCCGAGACCGCGCATGATCCCGATCGGATCGGCGAGATCCATGCCCGGCTCGGCGATATCGACGCCCATGCCGCCCCGGCGCGGGCGGCGCAGATCCTCGCCGGGCTTGGCTTCGATGATGCGATGCAACAGCGGGCGATGTCGGATTTTTCCGGCGGCTGGCGCATGCGTGTGGCGCTGGCGGCTGTGCTGTTCGCCGAGCCCGATCTGCTGCTGCTCGACGAACCGACCAACCATCTCGATCTCGAAGCAACTTTATGGCTCGAAGCCTATCTGAAAAATTATCCGCGCACGTTGCTGCTGGTCAGCCACGATCGCCAGATCCTGAATTCCTCGGTCGATCACATCCTGCATCTCGATCAGCGCGTGCTGACCTATTACACCGGCGGCTATGATGATTTCGAGCGATTGCGCGCGGAAAAGATCGCGCAGTCGCGTGCGCTGACCGCCAAGCAGGAAGAGCGGCGCAAGCATCTGCAATCCTTCGTCGATCGCTTCCGCGCCAAGGCGTCGAAGGCGCGACAGGCGCAAAGCCGCATGAAGATGATCGAAAGGCTGGCGCCGGTCGCTATCCTCCAGGAAGATCCGAGCGTCGTCTTCAATTTCCCGTCACCGGCCGAGTTGAGCCCGCCGCTGATCGCGCTTGATGGGGTTTCCGTTGGCTACGAGCCGGGTAAGGCGATCCTTAAGGGCCTTGATCTGCGGATCGACCCGGACGACCGGATCGCGTTGCTTGGCGCCAACGGCAACGGCAAATCGACCTTCGCCAAGCTGATCGCCGGCCGGCTCGATCCGATGGCCGGCCGCCAGCACCGGTCGAATAAGCTGCGCAGCGGCTTTTTCGCCCAACATCAGATCGAAGACATGACGCCGGACGGCACCGCCTTTTCCCATCTGGCCGCACTGCTGCCCCAGGCGCGCGAGATGGAGATCCGCAACCGGTTGGGTCGGTTCGGTTTTTCGGGCGACAAGGCGTTCGTCAAGGTCAAGGATCTGTCCGGCGGGGAGCGCGCGCGACTCAATTTCGCGCTCATCACGTTTGATGCGCCGCCGATGCTGATCCTCGACGAGCCGACCAATCATCTCGACATCGACAGCCGCGAGGCGCTGGCCGAAGCGATCAACGACTTTTCCGGCGCGGTCATTCTGATCAGCCATGATTGGCACTTGCTCGAACTGACCGCGGATCGGCTGTGGCTGGTCGGCGGCGGCAAGGTCGAGCCCTTCGAAGGCGATCTCGAAGATTACCGCAAGCTCATGCTGGGCCAGCGCGGCCAGAAGCGCCGCGACCAGGAAGCCAAGGCCCAGGCCGAACTCCAGCCGAGGGTAGTCGAAAAGCCGCGCGGAGCCGACCGACGCAAATCGCTCGACGCACTGCGCCGTGCCGCGCGCGACGCCGAGGCCGCAGTCGCGCGGCTGACCGCAGACAAGGCTGCGATCGAATCCGAATTGATCAAGCCCAAACTCGATGCCGCCCGCCGTGTCGAACTGATGCGCCGGCAAGTCGAATCATCCCGCGCCTTGGACGAAGCCGAGGCCGCTTGGCTTACCGCGGAGGAAAATCTCCAAGCCGCCGCCGCCTGATGCCGGCGGGGCGAATTTCGCGGCGCTCTGCTATCCGGGATTGATTTTTGATGTGCGGTGCGATATAACTGTCGCGCAAGCATGGGCGGCGGCGGTGATGGAAGAGTCCGATCGGGACGAGGATACGGTGCGCGAGGCGCTGCACGGCGCCTGGTATTGCGTGATTGCCGCGATTCTTGGCTTCGACCTGCTGTTGGCCATCGGATTGTACTCAGTCCCGCCCGCATCGCCGGATATGCGCCAGATCCTCATGTCGATCTTGCTCTTATCGCCAGCCGTGCCATTCTCGCTGATCTTGTCGATCTATCTGGAACACCGCCGCTAGAGCGCGATGGTTTCGGGACGAAGCCTGAATCGCGCTCTAACTTATTCTAGCTGCTGCGGTCAGGCGGTTCCGCGGACCATGAGATCTTCCAGCCGGTCGGTGCGGGTGAGTGCCCTGGTCTCGCGCAGCTGTACGGCGACCATAATTCCTGGCTTGAAGCCGTCCAGGGCGGCCGCTTCGTTGACTTGATGCAGGGCCAGATTGATCGTGTTGATGTCGTGGCGCTTGAGCAACCGCGTATAGAGCGTTAGTTCGGCCACCAGCCGGTCTTGCAGCGTAGCCTCTGTCTGTTCCAAGACCTCGATCAATTCCCGAGTCGCCTCGACCAGCAGATCGGTGCCCTCGATGACGCTTTCCGGTGTCGGCAGACTGTAGAGCCGAGGCGGTGGCGATGCCGCATCCGCCGCCATTTCGATTGCCCAGACCTTGATGGCTTCGAGATAACGCGCGACATGGCGTCGGTGCGGGCCGGCGGCGTTCGTGGCAAGCGCGCTGGCGATCGCGCAGATTTCTTCTTCGTCGCTCAGACCGAGGTTATCGAAAGCCACGATCGTCTCGAACAATAGATCGCACGGCTCGCGTCCAATATTCGATAAAGTTTGATCAATAGTCTCCGACAACGAACGCATGGCACCCTCCCGAAAACCCGGCAAAGTGCTTATCGCATGGTAGAGATTAACAAGGTATTTCTGGATATGGCAGAATTATCAAATGATTCAGCCTAGTTAGCCGTGTAGTTTCACGAAAGAATAATCAGCTTGCGCGGGACGTTCAGCCCTCAATCGTCAGGGTAACGTGCCCTCCACTACCCCAATCGCCGAGAGCGCGACTGCCGGCCGCGACGGAAGTGGCGCCCTGGAGCGATCCGGTGGTCACAATGTCGCCGGCCTTGAGGCCGCCGCACCGGGCGGCGGTGTGATCGGCCAGCCAAACCACAAGCGAGAGTGGATCGTCGGCCGGGTGGGTGCCGCAGGCTGACTGCACGGTCTGACCGTCGACCGAGAGGCCGACGCGCAATGTGCGCAAATCGAGAGTGTGCCACTCGACGATCGGCGTACCGACGATGAACGCGCCATTGGCATTGGCATCGGCCAACTGCTCGGCGGCCGTCACCGCCATCCGGTCGCCGTAGCGGCTGCCGAGGACCTCGATCAACGGCACAAAATCGACCGCCTGAGCGATCTCATCGTAAGTGTAAGGCCGGGCACGAGGCGGCAGCGCTCGGCGCAGCTTGAATGCAAACTCGATCTCCAGCGCCATGCCGTGGTAGCGGGCTGGATCAAGCGCCGCACCCGAAGCCACGATTCGGTCGCGGTAGACCGGAGCGCAGGTCGGTTCGGCCATCGGGCCGCCCATGCCGACTTTCCACCCGCCGACCGGGCCGAGCGCGCGGGCGATTTCATCCTGGATGGCATAGGCGTCGGCTGTGGTCGCCGGGCGACAGGACACCGGCAGCCGCTCGATCGGGCGATTGCGACGATGTGCCTCAATCAGCAGGGCCGCGGCGTCACGCGCACCAGCGCCAAAATTCCCGTTCAGTTCGGGCTACCGGGCAGGTGGCTGAAATTATTCTGCTGTGCGAAAGGTGAATAAAAGGCGCGGTTGCCGCTCGGCACGAAGCCGCTCTGCGGCCCGAGGCCGGTCGCGCTGCTGCTCGGGCCTCCGCTGAATTGCATGGTAAACCCGCTCTTGCTCTTGGCCTTTTTCGGCCCATCGGCGAGTTGGTCGTCTGGATCGGTGAAGCGGGTCGTGCCGTCAGCATTGAAATTGCTGTGGCCGTCATAGGTGAAGGCATGGGCCGTCCCGGCCGTGAGCGCGATCAGCGCAACCGCGATGGCAATTGATTTCATGACATGCTCCCCGATTGATCGCGTCGATCTTAGCGTCATCGCCGGTGGCGGGCAATGCGTCTCTTTAAGGCTTGCGGCGCCATGTCTCACAAAAATGGCTGGAAGCGATCAAATGGCCGGTCGGGGCAAACCCCTCCAACCAATTGGGTACGATGTATAGCTGTGGCAGATCGAACAGCGGCAAGCCGGGCAATTCGTCCATCCATTCGATCTGGAGCTGCGACCATCGAGCCTGACGCTTGAGGTCGTCGGTCTCGCCGGTCAGGGCGGCTAAGGTCTTATCGATCGCGGCACTCTTGAGGCCGGAAAAATTGCGGCCCGAAAAATTGTTCGCGGGCGTCGGGATCGCGCTGCTTTCCAGGATCGTCCGGGGAACGTATAGCGGAATCGCAATCCGGCTGAACAAAGCAACGTCGAATCCGCGATGTTGGAGCGTCTGGGTGACAAGAAGCGGATCGGCGACCACCGTCACGTCCGCGCCCAAGCGTCGCCAGGCGGCGGCCAGGCGATCGCCGACCGGGCCGGTCAGACTGTTGGCCGGATTGGTCGAGAGCCGAAAGGCCAGCGGATTGCCTTGGCCATCGAGCCAGCGGCCGGATTCGTCCTGGCGATAACCGGCATCGAGCAGGTTGCGCGATGCGGCGGCTGGGTCGAATGTCACCTGCGGCACCGCCGCGTTATAGCCGGGGTCTCGTGGGGCCAGGAAGGAAGTCGCCACCGTCCGATCGTCGCCAAGCAATTCCATCGCGATCGACTTGCGGTCGATTGCCTGGAGCAGGGCGCGACGAATCCGAACATCGCCGAGTTGGGGGTGATCGACATTGATATCGACCATCAACAAGGTCGAACCGGGCGCGCTTTTGACACTAAACCTGTCGCTCTGCTCGGCCCGCACGTCGGCCGCGGTGGCGGGCGTCAGCGTTCCCTCCTGAAGAAAATCGGTCTCGCCGGCGAAAAATCCAGCCTGCGCTTGAGCCGACGAAGGGTAGAAGCGCAAGGTGATCTTGCGAAAAAACGGGCGCGGGCCGAACCAGAAAGGATTGCGTTCCAGCATGGCATAGCGGCCGGCACGGAACCCGGTCAACCGGTAGGGTCCCATCCACAAGCCCGGTTCGGTCGGTATGGTGCGATAGGCCGAATGCTTCAAGTAATCTCGTTTGTTCGCCAGCTTTCGGTAGATCGGTCCTTCAATATGCTCGGGCAGGATCTGGAAGGCATTGGACGCATTGAGGTTAACGTCATAGTGATCGTAGAGCAGCACGAAATTCTTGGGGTCGATAATTCGTACGCCGCGCAGATCGCGCAGCAGCGCCGCGTTGGGCAGGCCGATGTCGGGCAGCTTTGCCACTTCCGCGGAAAAGGTCACATCCTGGCTGGTCACGGGCTCGCCATCGGCCCAGCGCGCCTCGGGTTGCAAGGTATAGAAAACTTCCATGCTCCGGCCACCATCTGGTGCGGTTACCAGTTGAACCCGGCCATTCTCCAAGCTGGGCAATTCCGTGCAGAGCATGCAGACGAGGTGCCATGATTGGTCGGGCATGACCAGCCAGCGATGGGCGAAACCCAGAACGAACCCCTGCGATATTGTGAAAAGCAGCGGATGAACGGAGGTCACCGACCCCGGTACGCCGATGACCAATTCATCATCGTCCCGCTGGCGGACTGATGGTTCGGCCCGTGCCGCGCCCAGCACAAGAATGACGATCAATGCACCGAGGGCCCAACGCCCGATGCCGCCAAGGTTCGCCCGCTGCTTCATCTGCAAGCCATCGTCGCAAGATGCTGTCTTGACCGGTGCCGCCGATTGCTCACGAAGGAGGCAACCCGGGACATTAAGGGAACTTTACCAGTTTTGACTATGATTGTCGAATGGCTAAACCGGATCTCCCACGAAAATCAACCCCGAAGATCCCGCCCGCCCGGCTGCGATCGAAAGGCGAGCCGCCGCGTGGTCCGGGCGTGTTCGCGCCGATCATGTGCGGGGCGGCGATTCTGTTGCTGGCCGTCATCGCCTTGCCGGTCGCGCTACTGCTGCTGGTCGGGATAGTTCCGTCGATCGTCGCCTATATCATCGACCATACGCCACGACGGACCCTGACGCTGACGGTTGGGCCGCTCAATCTGGCCGGTGTCGGCCCCTATTGCCTGCAATTATGGTTCGGGGCCGATACAGTTCGTGCGTTGGGGCAGGATTTGACCAATGTCTGGGTCTGGCTGGTGATGTATTCCGCTGCGGCGGTCGGTTGGCTTTTGCATTTGGGCATGCCGTTGATCGTCCGTTTCGTGCTGGAACGCGCGATCGATGGACGCAAGGCGAAACTGGTTCAGATCCAGAACAAGCTGCGTGCCGAATGGGGCGATGAGGTCGAGGGCGGCACGCCGGGCCCCGCGGCTTAAGGCCGCGAAGCGTGCGGCCCTAGGGCATGGCGCAACTGACGACACGCCCTACGACAGACAGATGCACTCCGGTGACGCGCCATCGGTCAGCCGGCGCACCAACTCGGCGCGGCCGAACAGCACCGCGCGCTGATTGATATAGCCTTTGTCGGTAATCTCGCCGCCATCGACCGAAGGCGGCTCCGCCATCAGCAGGGCATGGGTCGCAAAGGTCGACGAGCCCGCGCCCTCGGACTTCAGCTTGGCGAGGCCACGGGCCACAGCGGCACGAACCGCCGGATGCCCAAGCACCTCGTCGATGCCGGCTGTCTCGGACAACGCCGCCAGCGCCCGGCATGACGCGATGTTGGGAAACACCAGAAGCCGGACATCGTCGCCGTCATGCCCGCAGACCACGACGTCCTGCGCGACCGGCGCCAGCGCGGCGATGCCGGCCACGCGCAAATTCCCGACATTGACCCAGGTACCGGAGGTCAGTTTGAAATCCTCGCCGACGCGGCCGTCAAAGAACAGGCCGCATTCCGGCCGTGCCGGATCGGCGAACCTCACGGCATCGCCGATCCGATAGAAGCCTTCATCGTCGAACGCCTTCACGGTCAGCTCGGGCGCCTTCCAATAACCCGGCGTCACATTCGGCCCACGCACCCGCACCTCAAGCTTTTCGCCCGATGGTATGAGCTTCAATTCGGTGCCAGGAACCGGTACGCCGATATTGCCGGAATGCGGTGCCTGAAAATGACAGTCTGTCGCGAGCGGCGCGGTTTCCGTGGAGCCCCAGCTCGACACGATCGGGATCGCGCGCCCGACAGTGTCGATCGATAGTGCTGCCAGCCCGTCCCACAGATTTTGCGGCAGTGCTGCCCCGGCATAAAATGCGAGACGGACCTCGCGGAAGAATCGCGCACAAAGATCTCCGTCCTCGCGCAATGCCTGGATCAGCAAATCGAACCCGCGCGGCACGTTGACATAGATCGTCGGCCTGACGCTGCGCAGATTGGCCAGCGAGGTCGCGAAAAGATGCGGTAGCGGCTTGCCGCCATCGATGTAAAGCGTGCCGCCATGGCGCAGCACCATGTTGAAATTGTGATTGGCGCCGAAAGTGTGGCTCCATGGCAACCAATCGAGCATGATCAGGTCGGTTTGTTCCAGGAAAGGCCAGACCTGGGCCTTTGCCGCCTGATTCGACGTCAGCATGCGCTGGGTGTTGATCACCGCCTTCGGCACGCCGGTCGACCCGGAGGTGAACAGAAATTTGGCGATCGTATCGGGGCCGACCTGTGCGAAGGCTCGTGCCACCTCGTCGGTCGGACGCTCCGCCGCCAGGGTCGCGAACGGAGTGACGCCGTCGGTTCCCCGCGTCTCTTCCGCGACCAACAACGCCTGATGCAGCGGCTTGATGGCTGCGAGTGCCGGGGCGAAGGCCGCGACATCGCTGACATGGATCGCGCCCGGATCGAGCAGTCGGATCACGGCCTTGAGTTTGTCGAAGTCTCGCGATACCAGCGAGTAGGCCGGCGAAATCGATGCCGCGGGCACGCCGACATGCATGGCCGCGAGCACGAGCAAGGCATGCGCGATGCTGTTGTCCGACAAGACCACCAGCGGCCGTTCGGCCGATAGCCGCAGCGCCAGGATCGACGCTGCGATTGCCTGCACCTTCTCGAACGTCTCTGCATAGCTCAGCACGGTCCAAGGCAGCGCCGGGTTGGCGCGCTCGGCGAGGAACACTTTATGCGGCCGGTGTTCTGCCCAGTGCGCCAGCCACTCGCCGACACAGCGCGCGGCGGTATCAAGCGGGATCGGTGAGCGCAGAAGCACAATGCCGTCCCCGCGCCGTTCGACAACGGCGCGGGGCGCGGCGAACAGGTTCATCTGATCACTCTGCATCCGATGCTGCTCACTGAGTCATTTTAAAGTGCGGAACCGGCAGGACACCCTCGATGATCGCGCCGGCCAGCGCCGCAATGTCCCGGTCCAGCGGGCGGTCTTCATCAAGCGCTGCGCTGATCTTTCTGACGGCCATGTACAGTTCCATCGAGGCGGGGGCGAGTTCATCGGCACAGCCCCGTAAATCGACACCCTGGCACGCCGCCATCAGGGTCATTGCGACGACATTGCGCAACTTCACTTCGATTTCCGCCGCGCCGTATGACGCATGGAGGCCGAGGCTGACGACATCCTGATTGAATTGCTCGGTCGCCAATGTATGCACGCTGGATGGCCCGCTATCATGCCGGATCTGCGCCACCAGGGACGTCTGCGAGATCTGCACGCCCTTGAAGCCCTGATAGAGCCCGAGCCGGGGACTGAGCGAGTTCGGCAAGCCGCGCGAAAAGCGGCTATCCATCAGGATCGCCATAATCGCATGCAT
>JBAVTK010000472.1:0-6088 GCA_049696095.1 Aliidongia sp.
CTATAGAGGCAATTATATTGGATCGAAGGGGTGCCGGTACGGGCATAATCCAAGATATTGAACAGGTTTGTTGCACTAGTTAGGTTTTTTTTGTTGATATTCGCGCTCTTGAGGAGATTTTGGAGACCGGGCGGTAGCCGGTCGAGCGGCATAAGTGGGTAAAAGTTAGTACCGAATTTGATGAATTTTCCGGCATTTGGCAATGTCCATGGAGGGTTCAGTTGATATGTGCTTGTACCCAATGGACCATTCACAAATCGGTGCATAAATTCTTCATTTATTGGCAAGGTTTTATCGAGTTCGTCACCGTCCGGGAGTTCCATCATCGGGAAAGGGGCGGATTCAGCGCGATTGATCTGCGTATTACTGATCGGGCTAAGCGTCTCAGCGGCTCCTAGATGCGGCGTGCCGAGCGTGATAAGCTGGTCAATCTGCGACAATACGGGATCGTCCTTGCCAACGGACTCTATATAAGTGCGCGCCACTAAGCCACCCATGCTATGGCCGATTAGAGAAATTTTCCCGATTTCACGTCCTTTTGTTAAATTGTAGAGGAAGTTTCTGAGCATCATGGCAGTAACTAGATTGTCCTGTCGCCAGTCATACCCCCACGAGATGATCGCATGGCCATTAATTGACTGCCCATTGGAAAACCAATCATTTTTATCTTCCGGCCCCACGGATACCGGCTTGTCCGTCGGCCATTTGGTAGATATCATGTCGTATGTAAATCCCTGATTTTTCGCAAATTCTTGGATTTTTTGGGCTAACTGCTTGTAAGGGGCGTGACTTACAGGCCAACCAGGCTCAGCGGCATAAAGCGCTTGTCCCATCATTTCGGCAGCTTCCTTTGGGGCTGTGATCGCTTTCAAAAGCGCCTGGGTCGGCCAAATCGGTACGAAGTCCCCCTTCTTAAATAGCGGTGAACCCGTCGTACCAGGAATGATAATGATGATATTCGATTTTACATTCTGTTCCATGATAGGTTTCCTTTTAGAAAAGTGGTGTCATTTGAGCGCACCGTCACCGCGACATGTACGGATCTATGCGGGAGGACGCTCGGTAATGGGCATCCCCACCGCAATCTGGAACCTGTATACTGTTTCTGAAATCAGCAAAGGAAGTTTTAGCTCCCAGTGATCTTTATAATATCAGGGTTATGAGAATTATATTTAACATAGTGATCTCGGTTAAAATGACAATTACATCGATAATGATCTCCAGTTCGATCATAAAAGTAATAATCATAATTTACACGATTTGTAAACTCTATTATGTAATCATAGATACCTTGTTGAGCATACACTCGATAACGAGTAATTGCCGCAGTATTCACCACATGAGGATCAGCATTTTTCCAATTCTTGTCACCAACTTGCCAGTTTACATCTATACCAAATGACTTTTTGGCAGACTCTAGCGAATTGTTTTCGCCGGCATCTTTGTCAAGATGTTTACTATAACCTACCTGATATTCTTTTCCTTTCGCACTTTTGAAAGTTTCCCAGACGATATCATCGTCGTTAATACGAAAATTATTTTCACTTTCCATGTCACATTTCCTTTTCTAGGATTACGCGTGTTTCAGAGCGGCTGATGCCCCCGGCGAGACGATCGCGCCAACGCCGCAGTGAATGGAGTTCACACGATCGCAGCGCGTCCGGCGCGGAAAGAGTTCCGAAATTTCTCTGAAAAATTTCCGATTTGGGGTAAACCACGCGCATACGATGGACGGCGTGATCGGCAGAGGGGTGAATGAGCAAGACTGATACGACGATCTTCCAGATCGGCGATTGCGTCCTTGATCTGCGGCGCGGCTGCCTCAGCCGGAACGAAAAAGATATCGACCTCAGACCGAAGAGCTTCGCGTTGCTTTGCCATATGGTTCAGCACGCCGGCCGGCTCGTCCCGCGCGATGAATTGTTTCAAACGCTCTGGCCGAATGTTGTCGTGACCGACGATTCGTTGACACAGTGTGTGCGCGAAGTCCGCCGCGCCTTGGCCGATGAGGCGCAGGCGATTTTGAAGACCGTGCCCCGGCGCGGCTACGTCCTGATTGCGCCGGCCGAAAGCGCGCCGAATCACCAGACCGTGGCGCGCGTGGCCGAGGCCGGCCCGTCGATGCCGGAAAATGCTGCCGACGCGGCCGCCGGAGTGCCGCCTGACGCGCGAGCGGTCTCGGCCGGCTCACCGACCATCGGCAACACGCTGCCGAGAGAGATCAAATTCGTCACCTTGCTGCGTGCCCAACTTGTCGAGACAACGGCGCTGGTTGCCGGACTCGGTCCTGAACAAGCGCATACGCGGCTCGCACCGGCGGTCGAGGCGATGCGGCGCGCGGTCGGGCAGTTCCGCGGCCTTGTCCTGAAGGAACTGAGCGACGGCGTCGTTGCGGTGTTCGGTGCCCCGCAGGCCCTGGAGAACCACGCCGTTCTGGCCTGTCACGCGGCGCTCGATCTGATCGCGCGCGTCATGCGTCTGGGCGATTCGGGCCTGCGCGTCCGGGCCGGATTGCATTCCGGCAGCGTCGTCAGCCTGTTTACCTCGCTCGATCCCGCCTCGGGCTATAATCTGGCGGGCGCCCCCCTGTTTGCCGTCGAGCAGATGCAGGCCGCGGCCGATCCGAACGGGATTGTCGGGTGCGAGACCTGCCATCTCCTGGCCCTCGGCTATGTGGAATTCGAACCGTTGGCGGCACAACCGCGCGACGACCACTCCGGCTTGGCGCGGCTGTTCCGTGTCGTCGGCATCGGCAGCCTCACGAGTTGGCATGTCCGTGCCGAACGGGCCGGTCCGCGCTTCGTCGGACGAAGCCGCGAGATGGCGGCGATCATAAATGCCGCCGAGAGCAGCTTGGCCGGCCATGGCCAGACGATCTGTCTGGTCGGCGAACCGGGCGTCGGCAAGTCCCGGCTCGTGCATGAAGCCGTTGACGAATTGCAGAAAACGACATGGCGCGTGATCGCCGCCGCCTGCGATCCGATCTCGGAAAGCGCGCCCTATGGCGCCGTCAAGGCGATCCTGCATCAATGCCTCCAGCATCTCGTGCCCGAAGCCGAGACCCTTGGCGCAAAAATCAAACATCCGGCACTGGGACTGCCGCCGCTCTGGCAAGCGGCGCTGCACGCGGTGCTCGATCTCGCCATCGCGGATGACAGTTGGCGCAAGCTTGAACCCGGTCGGCGCGGTCGAGCGATCGCCGATGCCACGCGGGCGGTCATCGAAACGGCAATTCTCCAAGGGCGTTCGATTCTGCTGGTGGAAGATGTGCATTGGATCGATGCGGCCAGTGCCGAGATTCTCGGTTGGCTCGCCGCCCTGGGCGCGCGGCGCGCGATCCTGACGCTTTATACCAGCCGGCCGGGGCCCGCGGCCGACTGGCTCGATCGCCACGAGGTGACACGGCTTTGGGTACCGCCGCTCGATGCGCTGGCCGGGACGATGTTGCTGGACGCCCTGCTGGGATCGCTCCCCCTCTTGTCTCCACTGAAGCAGAGAATCCTGGGGCATACCGGACGTATCCCTTTGTTCATTGAGGAGGTATGCCGGGATCTCGTCGATCGGCACGGTCCGACCGACCGCTGGGGCGGCGCGACAGTGGCGGCGTTGCTTGATGACCTCGGTGTGCCGCCGACGATACAGGGGGTCATTGCCCAGCGGATTGATCGGTTGGATCTCGACGTGCGGGCCGTGTTGCAGCTTGCGGCCACCGCCGGATCGCGCATGACCGTCAGCCTGCTGCGCGCGGCCGGCAATCTGCCGGAAGATGATCTCGTCACCGGCCTGGATCGGCTCGACAAGGCAGGTTTGCTCGTCGAAGGCAGCCTTCTGCCGACGCAGAGTTTCGAGTTCCGCCATGATCTGGTGCGCCTCGTCGCGTATGAATCGATGGTCGAGGCCCGGCGAGTCGCGTTGCACAGCGCGATTTTGGCGGCGCTCGAAGCCGAAATACCGGATGACGGCGAAGACCGCAGCGCCTTGATGAGCCACCATGCGGTCAAGGCCCAGGCTTGGCCGAAAGCCTATTGCTATGCCCGAAAGGCGGCGCAAGGCGGCTTGGCGCGGTCGGCCTTCAGCGAGGCGGCTCGGCACTTCGGCACCGCGATGGACGCGTTGGACCGGACGCCGCATTCCGTCGAGCGCGAGGCGGCATCGATCGATCTGCGCATCGAGGCGCGCCTCGCCTTTTCCGGCTCCGGCCGGGTCGACCGGCGCCAGGACCTCTCGATCGAGGCGGAGCGTCGAGCACTGGCAATCGGCGATGAAGCGCGCCGGGTCGCGGCCCTGGCGATCCGGGTCAGCGCCTTGACGCTGTGCGGCATACCGGGCGAGGCGATCGCACTCGGCCGGGAAGCGCGCGACGGCGCCGAGAGATTGGCGGATCACGGCTGGCTCACCTCGGCAGAGTACGCTCTGGGCTTGGCCTTGTACCATGCGGGCCGTAGCCGCGAGGCGGCGGAGTTGGCAGGACTTGCCTATCAGCGACTGTCCGGCCCGGACCCGGTGGCGCCCGCCGGGACAAGCGTGCCGACGCTGACTCTGCTGTGCTGCCTGCTCAAGACCGCCGCTCACACGGCACTGGGCGAGTTCGATCATGCCGAACGCTTCGAGCGCCGCGCCCAGGCAATTGCCGCCGGGCGGACCCGGCCGCTCGAACAGATTGCGGCGGCCTGCGCCAGCGGCATCTATCTCCTCGGCCGCGGAGCGCCGGAAAAAGCGCGCGACCGGCTTGAGCCGGCCCTCTCGCTCGCGCGCACCGAGGAAATTCTCCTCTATCTGCCGGTTGTCGCCGGACATCTCGGTGCCGCCTATCTGGCGCTGAACCTGCCCGAGTTGGCCGTGACGGTGCTGGACGAGGCGCAGATCGCCGCGGAAGCCGTTGGATATACCTGGGCCAGCCTGCGCGCCTCGACCTTGCTCGGCATGGCGCGCGCCCAGTGCGGCGACACCGTGACCGGCTTGGCACTGATCAGGCGCGCGCGGGACACGGCGCGGCAGCAGGGCTTCGAAGGGCAAGAGGCCGAAGCGCTCCGCGCCGAAGCCGACATCCTGGCAGCGGGACTGCCGAGCGAGGAAGTGGCCTGATTGAGTTGGCGATGGCCATGCATAAGCCTATGCAAAAGGTGCGGTTCTATTCAAGATTGATAAAAGGCAAGTTGTTGCTGTATCGCCCTTCGATCGCCAACCACTATCCGGCGGAGCACAAAAGTTTGGATTTCCGTCCTGGCAAGGGCCCTATCGACACCTAGAAAATGATCAATCCTGATGTTGGAGAACTAAATATGGCTGACTTTCCCACCGATACAGTATCTCGCCCCCGCATGACGGAAAACCCTTCCAAAGATGAGGCGTTTAATAACTCTACGTTTTTACGACTGATGAACAGCGTACACTTTCCTGCTTCAGCAATGCACGCCAGCGCGACCAAATTGGAAATTTGTAACCTATCAACACCAGAGATCAAATGGGGCAAATACGAGCAAGAATTTCTTCTTACCGACCCTGATAAATGGCCAAACCAGACATATCTTCAGTGGAATGGTTCTGTAAAAAGGGCCCGAGAGGACATGAAATTAATAAAAAATAACGAAACCGTTAACGGAGATGTAGCAACAATCCCACCGACACGGGTTGATTTGCTCGATGCTTTGATCCAGTATTGTTTTGAGAATGCCCCGGCTCACGAAGAAAAAGTTGGCATACCTATCATCGAAAATTTGAGAGACAAGACAAAGGATGACCCAGAGCCGACGTTGACGGACTTCGTGTTCCAATGGGTAACCTTCGGTAACGATACCAAGCCATCGATGCTTGCCTTTACGATTCTGTGCCGCAAGCCGCCCGAAGGCGCCACCTGAGGCCAATCGAAACGGCTCTCAGACGAGAAGGCGAATGATGCTGTTCGCCTTCTATTGCGCCGTTTCATCCAGAGCGACCAAGCCGAATAAATCGAGCGGAGCCACCCCGATAGGGCACAAACTGAACCCACACGCCCATAAGGCATCTCGACTGCAACTCTCACCCTTCGCCATTCTCTACTGCCCCGTCCCCTCGAAACTCTCCGGTGCCGGGCTGAGCACGGTCGCAC
>JBAVTK010000473.1:0-2222 GCA_049696095.1 Aliidongia sp.
CTGCTCGATCAACCCCCGCAGATACACCCCGCCATTCACCAGCTGCACCGGCCGATTCACCGCCCCAGCCAGCACCTCCACGCCGAAAGCCTCCAAACGCTCCCTGACCTCCGCTGGCCCCTGAACATCCACCGCCATCACCGCCATCCCACCCTCCCAACGCCGAAAACCAAACGCAAGAAGGATTCGCCAAACCAGCGATGACCCCTACAACAAAACTACCAAAGCACTACTAGGAGCGTGGGTCGCTAACGTGCCTGGGGTGGGGTGTTTTGCGTGTGGGGTGGGGTGGTCGTGGTGGTGTTTGGTGCTTTGAGCGTGGGCTTGGGGCGGGTGTGGGGTGGGCGGCAGTGGATCGGGGGTGCTGGTCGACTGTCGGGTCGGGTCATCCGGTCGTGATCAGGGTCAGTCCGCCGTTGCGGTGGAGCTTGAGGAGGTTGTGGATGGCGCACTGGAAGTGCCATTGGGCGCGTGCGGCGGCCTTGCCGCGTAGCAGTAGTTGGCGGGCGTCCTGGACGGTTTGCATCTGTCCGAAGACCGGCTCGACGATCGCCTTGCGCCGGGCGTAGACGGCGTGGCCTTCCTTGGTTTTGAGCTTGCGCGCCATGCGCTGCTTGGCTGTCGCGTTCTTTGCGATCGGCCCTCTGGGAGCGGGTAGTGGTGGCTCTGAATGCTTGAAACGGCCGGTCGCGATATGCGGGTCCAGGCCGTGCGCGACAGTCCTCTTGATGTTCTCCTCGGAGAAGTAGCCAGCGTCAGCGGTCAACGCGGCGCCCTCGGGTAGCTGCCCGCCGGTCGCGTCGAGGTTCTCATCGAGCTGATCGAGTGCTGGCTCCAGCTGTTCGGCATCGGGTGCTTGGTCGGAGAGCTCGGCCGCCACGATCACCTGCGCCTGGGAGTCGACGATCGCCTGCCCGCTATAGCACTGGTGAAACGCGCCATCAGAGGTCTTCATGATCTTCGACTCGGGGTCGGTGAAGTTGCGCTGTGCTTTGGGCTTCGGCTTGAACGGATCGCGCCCGTTCGGTGGCTGGCGCGGCTTCTTGCCCTGCTCGGCCATCTCGGCGCGCCGCGCTTTCTCGCGCTCGGCCGCCTCGGCCTCCAACGCTTTCTTGGCCTCCCGGATCCGGGCCAGGCGCTGCTCACGACGCTGAAGCTCGTGTGGTAGCTCATCGCCGCGCCGATCCGCTCCGAAGCGCTCGTCCTCTTGCGCGTCGACGCGCTCAGCATCAGCAAGCAGCGCCTGCGCGTTCGCACGGATAGCCGCGATCTCGGCCTCCAGCTCCCGCTCCTTCTTGACCATCCGCTCGTAGCTCATCGCCTTGTGACGCGATGCGTTCGCACGCAGCTTGGTGCCATCGAGCGCGAGTGTCCCCAGCCCGACCAGGCCCGCTTGGCGGCATAGCCGCAGCGCCTGAACGAACAGCTCGGCCAACGCGTCCAGATGACGCTTACGAAAACGCGCGATCGGCCGGTAGTCCGGGTGCTGGTCAGCACACAAAAACCGGATCGCCACATCAGAGAAGGTGCGCTCCTCGAGCTTCCGCGAGGACGGTGTCCCCGTCGCATAGCCATAGATCAAGAGCTTGACCATCAGCCGCGGGTCATACGGCGGAAAACCCCGCTCCTCCTCATAGCTGGCGTAGATCGCAGACAAGTCCAGCGCCTCATCGACGAGATCCGAGACGAACCGCGCCAAGTGCCCCTCCGGCACCCAGTCCTGCAGACAAGGCGCCATCAACAACACCTGATCAGGGTCATACGCACGAAACGTCTTCCCCTCCGCCACCGCCACCCGCTGCACGACCGGCACCTCCACCAACTCCACCTCGACCAGCCGATCCCGCACCACACTCGCCATATGACCCTCCACCATTCGGGGACGATCACATCCTCTTAAACCCGCCGGACAACACCAGCCCAGTTAGCGACCCACGCTCCTAGAGGCCGCCGTGCGCGGCTACGTGATTGCAGAGGCCGGGGGCGACCCGAGCGGCGACCTCTCCTCGATGCCGCTGGGCGAGCTGGTCACCGTGTTCTTCAGCTGGCGTGCCCGCCATATCCCAGCGCGACCTCGGATTTGTCACGTCTCGCAGGAGATGCAGGCCAGTGCGGCCGCGACCGGGCACAAGGACGAATTGGCTGCGTTGATTGAAAAGGTCGAGGTCGGGGCGGATCTCACGCCGCACCTGAGTCGAAGCGTTGTAAATGCCTATGAGCTC
>JBAVTK010000474.1:0-11846 GCA_049696095.1 Aliidongia sp.
GACCAAGGCCGAACTGCTGAAATCGACGCAGGCCAGTGTGCTGGAAACCGCGCAGCAGATTTCGTCCAAACTTCTCGCCGACCACAAGCGCGAAACGCAGGAGGCCAAACAGCGATCAGTCGAGGAAACCGGGGCGTTGGCGGCATCGCTGCAAGCCGAGGTCAAGATCCTGGCCGACGGCGTGTCGCAGATCAAAGGCCAATTGGGCGAGAAGGCGGCGGTGCTCGACACGATTTGGCGCGCGCTTTCCAGCCCCGGCGGGGCCGGCCATTTCGCCGAGGTCGGGTTGGCCAATACGTTGACGTCATTTGGTCTGCTGATCGAACGGGATTTCGTGCTGCAAGCGACATTGAATGACGACGAGGGCCAGCGCAAACGCCCGGACGCGCTGGTTTTCCTGCCGGCCGACAGCGTGCTGGTGATCGACGCCAAGGCGTCGAAATTCCTGATTGACCTGGCGCAGGCCGAGGGGACCGAGCGCGAGGCCGACGCCTATGGCAATCTTGCGCGCACCATGAATCAGCATTTGAAGGATTTGGTCGATCGCGACTATCGCGGCGCCGTCGCGGCCAGTTGGCGCAAGGCCGGCAATCAGCGGGACATCGCACGCCAACTCACCGTGATGTATTTGCCGAACGAAGCGGCATTGGAAAAGATTGGCCGGGCCGATCCATTGTTCATGAATAAAGCAGCGCAAGCACAGATCCTGCTCGCTGGACCAACCGGTCTTGCCTCGATCATCGGGTTCGCCTCGGTCGAGATCAGTTTGATGCGCCAGATAGAGAATCAGGATCGGATCGTGCAGGGAACCCAGAAACTCTTGGAGAGTCTCACCGTCACCGTCGGTTATGTCGGCGGCGTCGGCAAGGGTATTCGCGGCGCAGCCGATGCCTTTGCGAAACTGACCGCCAGTCTCAACGGCCGCGTACTGCCCCGAGCGCGCGATGTGGTCAGGCTGGGTTTGCGCCCTGGAAAGCCGGTACCAGCCAATATTGCCGGCTTTCAGGTGTTCGATCTCGGCATCGAATTGATCGAAGGTGAAGTCCCCGAGATAGCTGAAAGTGGTACTTCTGTTGCCAGTGAACGATTGTAGAAATATAGGGTGGATTGAAATGCGATGATATTCAGCTTTTATTAAAACGTACGGTAGACAATTTTTCAATTGAGAATAATTCCAATGAAAGTTATGGCAAAATTTGGATTGATTCGGTCGCGTTCGGAAGATACTCTAGCGCGATTGAATTGCGACAATATGTTTTCCGGTGTTTCACTTATAGTTGTCGATCGTCGGATCACCGATGCCGGCGGCTATTGGCAAGCCACAGGGACAATGAACCAGAATAAGCTACTCCACGCGGTCATGGCGCATCGGCACTACCTAGATGGTAGGGCTGGCGGCAAGATTCTCAACCTAAAGGGTGCGATGCTTACCGGGGTCGATCTGTCGGCCTTGAGTTTGCAATTCGCCCGGATACCGGAAGCGGATCTGAGTGCCGGGCGTCTGACCAAGAGCTTGTGCGACGGTGCGGATTTGAGTGGCACCAATCTCAGCGGTGCCGACCTGACCGGCGCATCGTTTGTCGGGGCCGATCTGCGCGGCTCCAATCTCAGCATGGCCAAATTGGAAGGCGCCAATCTTGAGCGCGCCAATCTGCGTCCGGGCCAGCAGGTTTGTTGGGTCGGCGGCGAGCGGCGGCTGCGCGAGCGCCCATCCGACCTGTCCGGCGCGATCTTGCGTAATGCCCGACTGGTCGATGCCGATTTGAGCGAGGCCAATCTTGCCGGAGCCGATCTCAGCAAGGCCGATTGCACGCGGTCGGTGTTCGCCGGCGCCGATTTGAGCGGCAGCAATCTCGTCGCGACCTGTTTTGTCCATGCCAATCTGAACGCGGCGATCTTGAGTAATGCCCATGTCGATGGTGCCAATTTCGATTACGCCGACTTGCGTGGTGCAATCTTGATGAATGTCGATATGTCGAACGCTTCATGCAAGGAAACTCAGTTGGCTGATCCGGTCGCGCAAACGACCCAAGAAGAGATGAATCGTCGAGTCGGTTGGCATCTGGCTTGGATCGCCAGCAATGGGCGCGAAGGCACGCGGCTCAATTTGTCCGGTGTTGCTTTGGTCGGGGTCGATTTGTCCGAGGCCGATCTGTCCGGTGCCAAGCTTACCGGTTGCGACCTAAC
This sequence comes from Aliidongia sp., assembly GCA_049696095.1. GTDB lineage: Bacteria > Pseudomonadota > Alphaproteobacteria > ATCC43930 > CGMCC-115725 > JAXDMU01. The sequence goes on from JBAVTK010000474.1 coordinate 2,188, forward strand.
CGGTGCCGATCTCAGGGGCGCGAAGCTTTGTCTGGCGCAACTCGACCGAAGTCGGATGCGCAACTGCCGGTTGGATGGCGCGGATCTCTCCGGGGCCAATCTCGCCAATGCCGATCTCGCTTATGCCAAGTTGAGCGGCGCCCTGTTCGGTGCGATGCCGATCCGAACCCCCAATGGCGGCGGCTCCGGACGGATGTGGCCGAGCGATTTGCGCGGCGCGAGTCTGGTCTCGGCCGATTTGACCGATGCTGATCTGCGCGAGGCGCGGGTCGACGGGGCCGATTTCACGGCCGCCGATCTGACGCGCGCCGATTTCCGCGGCACCGACTATGTGAATGCCGTCATGACCGGCGCCAAATTACGCAATACCCGCTTGATGGATGCATGAACGGCGGCAACGCCACGCTATTCCGATCCGAACACGCGGCGGAAAATCGTCTCGACATGCTTGGTATGGTGGCTTTCGTCGAACAATTCGGCCAATGCCGCTGCGTCGAGATGGTTTGCCACGGCGGGATCATTCTTCAGCAGCGTGAGGAAATCGCCTTCGCCGCGCCAGGCCGGCATGGCGTTGCGCTGAACTGCGCCATAGGCCTCTTCGCGGCTCATGCCGGCCTGGGTCAGCGCCAGCAGGACACGCTGCGAATGGACGAGGCCGCCCAATTGATCGAGATTGGCGCGCATCCGGTCGGGATAAACCACCAGCTTGTCGATCACGCCGGAGAGCCGCGCCAGCGCGAAATCCAGCGCCACGGTAGTATCGGGCGCCAGCAGCCGTTCGACCGAGGAATGCGAGATGTCGCGCTCATGCCACAGCGCCACATTCTCCATGAACGGCGTCACGGCCGCGCGTACGACGCGGGCGATACCGGTCAGATTCTCGGTCAGCACGGGGTTGCGCTTGTGCGGCATCGCGGACGAGCCCTTTTGGCCCGGCGAGAAATACTCCTCGGCCTCGCGCACCTCTGTGCGCTGGAGATGACGGATCTCGATCGCCAGATGCTCGATCGAGGACGCAATCACGCCCAGAGTCGCAAAGAAGGCGGCGTGACGGTCACGCGGGATGACCTGGGTCGAAACCGGCTCGGGCGTGAGGCCGAGTTGGGCTGCGACATGTTCTTCGACCCGCGGATCGATCTGCGCAAAGGTGCCGACCGCACCGGAGATCGCACAGGTCGCAATCTCCGACCGCGCTGCCCGCAGACGCGTGCGGTTGCGATCGAATTCGGCATAGAAGCCGGCGAGCTTGAGGCCGAAGGTGATCGGTTCGGCATGGATACCGTGGCTGCGGCCGACGCACAGTGTCATCTTGTGCTCGAAAGCCCGGCGTTTCAGCGCTCCGAGCAGTTCATCTAGATCTTGGAGCAGGATGTCCGCGGCCTGCTTCAGCTGTACCGCGAGGCAGGTATCGAGCACGTCGGACGAGGTCATGCCCTGATGGACGAAGCGCGCGTCCGGCCCGACATGCTCTGCGAGATTGGTCAGGAAGGCGATGACATCATGCTTGGTCTCGCGCTCGATCTCGTCGATCCGGTCGATTTCCCATTTGCCGCGCGCCCAGACCGCTTCGGCCGCCGATTTCGGAATGATGCCGAGGGCGGCCTGCGCGTCGCAGGCATGGGCTTCGATCTCGAACCAGATGCGGAAGCGGTTTTCCGCTGCCCAGATGGCGGTCATCGCGGGGCGGCTATAGCGGGGGATCATCGGCGGCGGCCCTCGAAGCGGCGAAGAGGTCAAGCGAGGCGTTGGGATAGCATCGACGCCGGTCCAGACCTATCGCTAAGACCGAAAGGCAGCCTTTCCCCGCTTAGCGATCGGGCGGGCGGACGATTGGCGTGTCGGGCGGCGGCAGATCACTTGCATCGATCGGCGGTCGATCGGCCGGTGTCGAAGAGTCGGTTCGCGGTATCGGCGGCGCCGGTGCCGTCGGATGCAGGTGGATCGGCGGATTCGGCGGGGCCCGGTACCGCAGCGGATTGTCGGCAGGCGGCCGCATTACCGGTGGCGATGCCGTTGCCGCTGGCGGCATGGCCGCCGGCATTGGTGCCGCGGGTGGCGGCGGGGCCGGTGCTGGCGGAGCGAGGATGGCCTCCGGCGCAGGCGGTTCTGGTGGAGGACGCGCCAGGGCAGGCGCTTGTGGTGCGATCGGCCCGACGATCGCGGCATAGATGAGATAAAGCGCCGACCCAGCGATGGCGAGGCCGGTCAATGCGAGCCAGAGTGCGCCACTTCGCCAAGGTGGTGATTCGCTGGCGATCACATCGACCGGCGCGGCGGCCGGACGTGCCCCATGCACCGAGCGTGTCGACGCAGCCGATGAGCCGGAGGCGGCCGGTGCGGCACGGGAAGCGGGCGTGGCGCCGGGACGGGGTTGGACGGTAAAGAAGGGTTCCTGACGGGGGCGGGGCACACCGCATCCTCTTTGCTGACTCTGGATCACGCTGACCGACTCAACAGCCTCGACGCCGAAGCTTTCCATCAATTGCGTCGCGTGCGGCAAAGATGCCGCGTCCGAGCCGTCGAATACCCGCCATCAGCCGGTCTGGCGCCCGGCTGGTAAGGTCGCCTGCCGGATCGTCTCGATCAGCCACCGGACGATTTCGCGGTCGACCGAATGGTCCTTCGCCGCGGATTGGCTGTAGACCGCGATGCCGCTGGCGCCGTCATCGGCATCGACGATCTCGATGGTGACAACCGACGTTCCCTCGCCCGCGGTCTGTCGATAGACCAGACGAAGCCCTTCTTCAGTGGTCGAGATCAGCGCGGTGCGCGGCTGTGCGGCGATCGCGGCGCGGACAATGGCGCGCATCCGATCGGCCGGGACCGGCAGCAGTGCTGTGACCTCGTCCGGCGGTGCCAGGCAGTAATTCTGCGGGCAAGCGAGATAATGCGGGGCCGTCGGCGGCGTGAAATCGCCGAAGCTGCCGATCGCCGGCACCGCTTCGGTGCAGGCGGCGAGCAGCGCCAAGCCGATCAGTCCGGCGAGATTTCTGGTGAGGACGGCGGGACTCGAACCCGCACGCGCGAACGCTTCAGATTTTAAGTCTGATGTGTCTACCGATTCCACCACGTCCTCGCGAGACGACGAGTAGCATTGATGGCGGCCGGTGGGAAGCTAGCTTGCATCGCCCTCGACCGGTTCACCGCCCAACTGCGTGATCATCCGGGCGACATCGCCGATCGCGCGGTCCAGCATCTCAGCGTCGGTGCCGCGCAGCACCAGGCTGACACCGAAGCCGCCGCCACGGCTCCAGAATGGATAGGAACCGATATCGATCTGCGGATAGTCCGCTTGAATATCGCCCAGATCTTTGGCGATGGTGCCCTCGGCCAAGCGGCAATTGATCCCGCGTGCCAGCATTTTGGCGCCGCCGACCAGGCGATGCTTGACCGAATCGAACATGGCCTGGGCAATCACCGGCACCCCTGCCATGACGAAAACATTGCCGATTTGGAAACCAGGCGCGGCCGAGACCGGATTGTCGATCAGCACCGCGCCCTCCGGCACATGGGCCATGCGCAGCCTTGCTTCGTTCAGTTCGATCTGGCCGCCCATTTGCCGATAGCGCACTTCCAGCCGGCGCCGCGCCTCCGAATCGAGCACGAGCGGTAGACCGAAGGCGCGGGCGACGCATTCGGCGGTGATGTCGTCATGCGTCGGCCCGATGCCGCCGGTCGTGAAGACATAGTCATACCGCGCCCGAACCTCATTGACCGTAGCAATGATCGTTTCCGGCACATCGGGAATCACCCGCGCCTCGCGCAGGCGCACGCCGACCTCATTCAGCCCCTTGGCCAGATAGGCCAGATTGGCATCCTGGGTGCGGCCCGACAGGATCTCGTTGCCGATGATCAGCAGGCAGGCGGTAACCGTGCGGGCGGGGGAGGGGGGGGCGGTGTCGACGCTCATGGTGTCGCCAGACTAGGCCGGCGCCGCGGCAAGATCAACACGGCAGACGCGATGAAACGAGACGGCGCTGGCGTTGCCCCTGTCATGGGTGCAAAATGCCCGAACGTCACTGTAGAGGCTGTCGGTAGCAGGATAATGATGACCAATTTGGCGATTGAAAGCAGTGCGGTCGAAGAGGCGCGCATCAAGCTGCATGATCTGGGCGACTTTGGCCATATGCGGCGGGCCGGCCGGTTGGCGGCCGAGGTGCTGGATTTCATCACGCCGACGGTCAAGCCCGGTGTGACGACCCAAGAACTGGATCGTCTGTGCCATGGCTTTATCCTCGATCACGGTGCCATCCCGGCGCCGCTCAACTATCGCGGATTTCCGAAATCGATTTGCACCTCGATCAATCATGTCGTGTGCCACGGCATCCCCGGCGACCGCAAGCTGATCGAAGGCGACATCATCAATGTCGATGTCACGGTCATTCTGAACGGCTGGTACGGCGATACCAGCCGGACCTTCCTGGTCGGTGACAATGTGCCGCTCAAGGCACGCCGTCTGGTCGATGTCACTTATGAGGCGATGATGCTCGGCATTGCCGCGGTCAAGCCGGGCGTTCGGCTGGGTGCCATCGGCCATGCGATCCAGAGCTTCGCCGAAGCGCAGCGTTTCTCGGTCGTGCGGGATTTTTGCGGTCACGGCATCGGCCGTGTCTTCCACGCGGCACCAAGCGTGGTGCATTACGGCCAGCCGAGCGACGGGCCGGTGCTGCGCGAGGGCATGTTCTTTACCATCGAGCCGATGATCAATGGCGGGCGCTACGAGGTCAAGGTTCTGGCCGATGGCTGGACGGCGGTGACCAAGGACAAATCGCTCTCGGCGCAGTTCGAGCACACGATCGGGGTGACAGCGGAAGGCTGCGAGATCTTCACCCTGTCGCCCGCCGGCTATACCAAGCCGCCCTATAGCGCCTGACGCGTGGCCCGCGATCCGGCCGGGACACCGCATTTCCACGGGCACCGGCAGCGCCTGCGCGAACGCTTCGTTGAGGCTGGACCCGCGGCACTCGCCGATTACGAATTGTTGGAATTGCTGTTGTTTCCGGCCCTGCCGCGCAGCGATGTCAAACCGCTGGCCAAGGCGCTGATCGACCGGTTCGGCGGTTTTGCCGGGGTGATCAACGCCGATATTGCAGCACTTCAGGAAATTCCTGGTCTCGGCCTGACCTCGGCGATCGCGATCAAGGCGGTGCAGGCCGCGGTCCAGCGCGTGCTCAAGGCCGAAGTGATCGATCGGCCTATTCTGTCATCCTGGCAGGGCGTGCTGGATTATTGCCAGGCCGCCATGGGCCATGCTCGGATCGAGGAATTCCGCCTGCTGTTCCTCGACCGCCGGAACGCGCTGATCGCCGATGAAGTACAGCAGCGCGGTACGGTCGATCACACGCCGGTCTATCCGCGCGAAGTCATCAAGCGCGCGCTCGATCTGGGTGCCTCGGCGATCATCCTGGTGCATAACCATCCCAGTGGTGACCCGACGCCCTCCAAGGCCGATATCGAGATGACGCGGGAGGTCGCCATGGCCGCGCGGCTGATGGGGATCGAGGTGCATGACCATCTGATCATCGGCCGGGGGAAGCAGACGAGTCTGCGCGGGTTGGGGTTAATTTAGGGGGGAGATCACTCAAGCGACGGTTTACGCCTCAGTAAGATTAAATGGCTGCTTCTTCGAAGACGATGGTAATGGGAAAAAGCCACCGTCACGCATTTCGCGCAGGCTATTTTTGACTATATTTATAATACTTTCGATATCTTTTGCCGTGTGTGCCGTCGATAGGAAGCAAGTGCGACCTTCCCAAATATAAATTCCATTTTGGATAAGTTTGAAAAAGAATATATCTGCATTTCCTTGGAACGAAAATCGAAAAAAGGAACTGAAGTATTCGACATTCAAAGGAAATCCCTCTTCAGTGCAAAATGCATTTAATTGGCATGCGAGCATTTCTGTGTTACCATTCAGCTTCTTTTGTAGATCGGGACCTTGTTGCTTTAGGTGTGTTAGTATGGAATGTGCGGCTGCGATGCTTGTGCCATTTTTGTTAAAGGTTCCGGCAAAAAAGATCTTTTCAGTTTCGGGGTAACTATTATCACCATAGCCCCAGTTACCACCATCGATCATGTTGAGGAACCGCCGGTCGCCAGCGACAATACCGATCGGGGTCCCGCCGCCTAAAATCTTTCCATAAGTTGCTAAGTCAGCCTTGACATCGAACCAAGCTTGCGCACCGGCTGGCGTTACACGGAAACCAGTCAGCATTTCATCAAAAATCAGTGCGGTCCCTGACTGGTGGGTGATCTCTCTCAAAGCATGTAGAAAATCACGAGGCTGGAGGGCTGGCGCGCGACTTTGAACCGGTTCGACCAGGATCGCCGCAAGGCTCTTGGCCTGTTCTCTCAAAATTGATAGGGCCGTGTCGCTGCCATAGTCGAGTATCAGGATCTCCTCCACGAATTTATCGAGGGTCCCTGCCGTGGCGGGAACCGTACCGGTGCCTTGTGCCATTGCCAGCACACCATCGAAGTGGCCGTGATAAGACCCGGAGAACAGTGCTATCCGGCTTCGCCCTGTCGCGGCGCGCGCAAGGCGAATAGCCGTCATCACGGCCTCCGTCCCGGTGTTGCAGAAGGTCACACGCTCCATTCCGGTCATTTCGCTGATTAATTGCGCGACTTCTCCTGCCAAGACGGAAATCGGACCAAGAATAAGACCACTTCGGTGGCACGTCGAGATTCCATTTTCCAGAAATGGAGGCGCATGCCCTGCAAGAAGAACGCCGAACCCCATTGTCAGATCGATGTAATCATTGCCATCGATATCCGTGATATGGGAACCTGCGGCACTAGCCCCGACGATGGGATAGAGCATCTCTTTGATCGAGGGGCGGAAACCTGCTGACCGCCGGTTATCGGCCAAAACGCTACGATATTTGTTGGCGCATTCCTTCGATCTTTTATGTGTTTCGTTGTACCCTTGCGCGAATTCTGTTAGATATACGCGTTGCCTTGCGGTTAACCCGTAATCGATTATATCGGCTGACGTTTGTAGTATGGGTGGGCGCTCGAGTTGCGTCACTTGGTTCGCAGGTTCCGGAGGGGATTGGTTGCCCAGCACGGCGAGTTGGTCCGTCATCAGCGCCAATTGCTGAGAAATCAGCTGTTTGAGTCCGGCGTGATCATGCCGGTCAGCGTTGGTTTCGGTTCGGCGGTGACTTGGCGGCTCCTGCGGCCCGTCGTATTGATCGCTCGACGAACCGGAAGGTCCGACCAAAAGGGGAGAGGGTTGACTGTTCATGACAAGCTCCGTTAGTGATTTTTCGGTGTAGAAAGTTTATTATTTACCGCAGCTCCGATTAATTCTACTGCCGGGTGATTAAAAATGGAAAAATGGTCACATTGTACCGTTATGTGATCTATAGTTCTGTCAATATATTTAGTCCAATACTCTGGTGTTGCCTTGTGTTCGGAGTCTTCTTCTCCATTTGTGCTAACCAATAGTACATTTCCTTTAAAAATCGTCGGTTTATAATTCTGCATTATGTTGTTATTATTAATCGTGATATCGATGATCCGTTCAATCACCAAAGAGTCGGCGATACCGCCAGGAGATAAGGTTAGGAAACTATAGGACTGAACCTCCTCGTGTAACTTGGCTCTCCACTGTTCGATGGCAATTGTGTCGATTTTTCGAGGCGACGCCGGGTCGGCGGGGTAGCCGTCGAGGAGGCCAAGGAAGCTTACTTCGTCACCCATTGATTGTAGGTGTGTCGAAATTGCGTGAGCAGCTACGGCTCCGAATGAGTATCCGAGAAGATTGTATGGACCGGTAGGTTGTATTTGACGGATCTCATTTATATAATCTTTCGCCATCTCTTCAAGAGTCTGGGGGAGAGTGACTTGATCCCAGAGCCCCTTTGCCTGAATGACGTATACGGGGCGTGAGGCGTCAAGAATCGGGAGCAGTCTGCCGTAATTCAGACCATTGCCACTGCCATCATGGATGCAGAACAGCGGCTTCTCAGATCCGGTAGCCCGAAGGGTGAGGGTGTTGCCGAAGAATATTTTTTCTCCATCCTTGGCTAGAAGAAGCGACGGCCGGGAGCTGATACTCCCCTGCAGCCGTACCGCCAATTGGGCGACGCTGGGGGCTTCGAACAGGGTGCGCAGCGGCAGCTCGCACTCGAACCGGCTGCGGATCCGGTTGATCAGGCGGGTGGCGAGCAGCGAATGGCCGCCCAGATCGAAGAAATTGGCGTCGATCGAGACGGCGTCGAGACCCAGCACTTCGGCAAACAGGCCGGCCAGGATCTCTTCCTCGGTCGTGCGCGGTGCGCGCAGCAACACAGGGGTGAAGTCCGGTGCCGGCAGCGCCTTGCGGTCGAGCTTGCCGTTGGGCGTGAGCGGCAGCCGCTCCAGTACGACGATCGCCGCCGGAACCATGTAATCCGGCAATTGAGTTGCCAAATGCTCTCGTAGCTCTTGCATCCGCGGCCACGCATAATTGGACGAGAGATCAAGCAGCCGGCTCAATATTGGCAAGGATTCGAGCGCATGGTCGCTTTCCATCCAATCGACCAGACAAGCAATCTCATTGACCCCCATCTCGCGCAGTTTATGGACGATCGGCAAACAGCTTTCCGGTGTTCCGATCAGCGATGCTGTCCGTGAATAGCGCTCAAAGGCAAATTCAACGACCTGCTCAAGCTGATCCGCATCCGGCTCTTCCAGTTCCAGCCCCTTCAGCAGCACTCGCATCAGATCGGCATGGGCTCGCATATAATCCATGAACGGACCGCGTGCCCTGGCCAGCGTGTCTGCTAAATCATTCCCTAGATAAGTATGCATCATCAAGGTTACACGTCCGGTATTCGGGTCGTGTCCGGCAGCTGAACGAGCCTGACGATATAAGGCGATCTGGGATTCCAGAGTGCTCATTGTCTGACCCAGCAAATGAGTCAAGACATTCAGACCGCTCCGCCCCGCCTGTTCGAATGTCGCGGCTGTGCCCGCTGCTGTAAGCCAGATCGGCAACGTTGCTTGCTGCGGTTCAGGATAGATGCGCACCGATACCGGTTCGCCGGTCCCGTCTGGACGGATGATCGATTCGCCGCGCCAGAGCTGCTGCAAGGTTTCGATGGCTTGCCCAAGACCACGCCGGCGATCGGCAAAACGTTCCGGATAGAACACGAAGTCGCGTGGGTGCCACCCCGACGCGATCGCGACGCCGACACGACCCCCCGACAGATTGTCGATGACCGACAATTCCTCGGCCACCCGCAACGGGTCGTGCAGCGGCAGCACAATGCTACCGGCGCGCAATTGCACATTTTGCGTAATGCCCGTCAGCGCCGCATTCAGAATCGATGGGTTTGGATAAAGACTACCAACCTCATGGAAGTGTCGTTCCGGTGTCCAGACCGCTTCAAACCCATGGGCATCAGCGAAACGAGCGGATTCAAGATAGAACGCGTATTTATTGTTCCGGGCGTAATTATCGGCACCGAAGTAAAATAAACTGAAGCTGGTCTGAGCTTCTGTTGTGCGGTCGTTTTCGTCCAGCTCCTTGGGCTCGACATACGCCACCAGCCGCGGGTCGTCGGCACGGTCGTGGCGAAGAACGACGGCTGCCTGCTTTACGCGGGCGTGACTTGCCAGCGCGCGTTCGATCTCGCCCGGCTCGATGCGAAAACCCCGGATCTTGACCT
>JBAVTK010000475.1:0-6774 GCA_049696095.1 Aliidongia sp.
CCCATGAACAGCACCTCGACCTGATGATCATAGATTTCGGCCGAGCGGCGCGACAGCCAGCCATCGGTCTGGTAGTGGAAATTCTGGAGATAATAGCGCGGAAAGCCGCCATCCGGCATCGCGGCCGCGACTTCCTGATGCTGTTCGGCATGGCGCCGGGCATCGACCTGGCCGAGATCGCGGAAGAACGCGCCGGCCTTGCGCAAGGCCGCGAGCGGACTCGTCGCCAGATCGGCCGGCGGTGCGTAATCCCCGGCCTCAATCCGCGCCAGATCGGCGGCGAGAAAGGCGCGCAGATCGGCCAGCAAGGCCCGTCCGGTCGGCAGCCGCGCCTTCAAGTCAGGCGGCGTCGGCGTCGGTTCGACCAACCGCTCGGCCAGCAATTTCTGGCCGAGATACCAGGAAAACCGGGCGCCGGCGGCGGCACGATAGACGAAACGGTCGAGCAGGTCGGGCATTCGGAACTCCTTGCGTCGGACGCGCAAGCCAAAGACAATCGAGATTATATAGGGACGATCGTCGGCACTATCGTCATTTTCTTGGCAGCAGGCCGCCGAGCGCCCGCGCGAAGCCATGGGCATCGCCCGGCCAGCGGGCCGAGACGTAATTGCCATCGATCACCGTGAAGCCGTTCGGCCGTCCCGGCTTGTCGCGGGCGAGCGGCGTCGGGCCGGCGACGAAATCCTCCGGCCGGGCCAGCGCCGCCGTCACCTCATCCTCGACCGGCACGGGATATGTCCGGTAATAATCGCCGAGTTGAAGCCGGGTCAGGTTCCAGGCGAGCATCTCCTGGCGGCGCAACAGCGCCGTGGTCCGCCGGCCATGCAGCACTGATTTGGCACCATTCATGGTGCGCGCCGCCAGCAGCACGCCGTGGCAGATCGCGCCGACCGGCTTGTTCTCGGCGAAACAGGCGGCGATGACGCGCTGCAAGATCGTCGATTCGAGATAGGGCCGCATCCCCTTGGCGTGACCACCCGGCAGAAGCAGCGCGTCGAAATGCGCGGCATCGATCGCGGCCCAGGGTTGCGGTCCTCGGAATTCCGGGCTGGTGATCATCGCCGCGTAGGCGGCCCGGCCATTGCGGTCGGCGCGCAGCACCGGTCCCAGCATGCCCAGCCCCGCGCCGGTGACCATCCGCTCGTCGGCGGCGCCCGGTACCGCGTCCGGGGTCGCGAAGATGACGCGATGACCAAGCTCGCTCAGGACGCGCCACGGCACGCCGGTTTCGCTTGGGTCGAAATCAGAACTCGGCAGCGGCATCAGAATCGTCGCCATGGCGTTCTCTCTTGCGGTAAAGCCGGCAATTCGATTGCGTTTGGCCGGTGGCGTCAACATTATCTTGATCCCGCAACGTGTTCACAGGCGACCAAAGATGGCTTTGACCCTGACCAACCTTGCCGATCATGTGAATCTGGAAGTCGGCCTTTCCGATTGGATGATTATCGATCAGGCGCGCATCGACCGCTTCGCCGAATGTACCGGCGATTTCCAATGGATTCACATCGATGCGGAGCGCGCCAAGGACGGGCCGTTCGGCACCACCGTGGCGCATGGCTTTCTGACCTTGTCGCTCATTCCGCAACTGGCGGCGGGCATCTGGGGCAACCCGTCGGGCGTCGCCATGGCGTTCAATTACGGCCTCAACCGGGTACGCTTCGCCGCTCCGGTGAAATGCGGCGACCGGGTGCGCGACCGGATCACGCTCACCCAAATCGAGGATAAGGGCAGCGGCCGGGTGTTGTTGACCATGGAGCATGTCATCGAGATCGAGGGCCAGGACAAGCCGGCCTTGGCCGCGACCTCGCTCACCATGGTGATGGGCTGAAGCATCAATGACGCGCGGCGATGAGCGGTCTTGACGAGGGCGATGACCGGCTGCGGCTGAAGCGTCGCCGGCTGCGCCGGATGCGGACGCTGGCGACCGGGCTGCTTCTGGTTCTGGCGGCGTTGCTCATCGCCTCGGTGGCACTTGAGCCGCGCTATTCCTGGCTCACCTGGGTCGAAGCCTTTGCCGAGGCGGCGATGGTCGGTGCCGTGGCCGATTGGTTCGCCGTGGTGGCGCTGTTCCGCCATCCGCTCGGCCTGCCGATTCCTCATACCGCGATCGTCCCGCGCAACAAGGACCGGATCGGCGCCGAGCTGGGGAAATTCGTCGAGCAGAATTTCCTGACGCCGGAAAACATCGTGGCCAAGCTGACCCAGCTCGATCTGGTCGGCCATGCCGTCGGCTGGCTGGCCGTGCGCGAGCATAGTCGGCAGGTCGCAGCGACGATCCGCGAGTTCCTGCCGCGCCTGCTGGCCGCGTTCGACGATGCCGAGATCGAGCGGCTGATCGCCGGCACCGTCGCGGCGCGGATCGAGGCGATCGACCTGGCCAAGGCCTCGGGCGGCGTGCTGGCGATCGTCACGGCCGGCGGGCGGCATCAGGCGGTGCTCGATCAGATCCTGAACCGCGTCGGCCAATGGCTCGACCGCAACCGCGGCCTCATCAAGTATAAAATCGGCCAGCAAACCTGGTTCCTGCCCGACTTTGTCGATACCATTCTTGCGGATAAACTCGTCGATGGCGTCATCGACCTGATCGGCGAGGTGGCGGTGACGCCCGATCATGAATTGCGGCTCAGTTTCGACGCCTATCTTCATGAATTCATCGCCCGCTTGCGCTTCGAGCCGGGGTTTCAGGCCAAGGCCGAGCAATTGAAGCGCGAGATCCTGCAGGGGATTGCCGTCGACAAGCTGGTAAGCGCGCTCTGGACCGAAATCAAGGCCGGCCTCCTGGCCGATGCCGCAGCGGAAAACTCGGTGATCGAGTGGCATTTAGTCGAGGCATTACAGCGCCTGGCTGTCGAAATCGGCCGCGATCCGGCCCTGGTCGCTCGGCTCAATACCGGGCTGTGCGCCGTCCTCGAAGCCGGCCTGCTGCGCTTTCGCCACCAGGTCTCACTGCTGATCGAAGAAGTTGTGCGACGCTGGGATGCACGCGACGTCAGCGAGAAGATCGAGTTGGAGGTCGGTAGCGATTTGCAATTCATTCGCCTCAATGGCACCTTTGTCGGTGGCACGGTCGGGCTGGTGTTACAACTGGTGCTCTGGGTGCTGGGCTTGCGGTAGCGGGCTCCCGGCTGAGGAATGGCGGGCATGGCTGCCCACAGCCCATGGTAAATTCGCGGGCGCTTCCTATCTCATAATTGGGCATATCAGTTCGCTGGGGTGACGATGATGCGAAGGATAGTGAGACCATTTCTGTTCGGCGCCTTCGGGCTCGTCTTGACCGCATCCGGCGCGTGGGCGCAGCAGGCGGCCTCGCCCGGCACCACGCTGCATGTCGAGCCCAATGGGACGGCCGCCACGTCGAGCCGGCCGGCCGGCGGCTTCGATTCACCGCGCCCCGCCTTGAAACTCGACGTATCGAGCCATGATGCCGTGGCCGGGCTGGCACCGGGCGAGGATCTGGTCGGCAATAACCGTCCGACGACGCCGAGTCTGTCGGCGGCCGACACCGACAGCTATTTCGCCACCAAGGAGTATCAGGACAAGGCCGAGACCTGGGAGCGCAGGGGCCATGTCGGTGCCGGCAAGCAATTTGCCGGTGCTGGAAAGGCCATAGCGGCCGAGGCGGTGCTGAAAGGCATCGGTACACTGCTTGAGGGCGACTGACCGTCGGCCTCTACCGGCATGGGATTGAAGGGCATGCCCTATATCCGGCCCGCCACAGGTAGATTCGACCGGTGTGCGGCACTTATCCAAGCCGATTAAAGAGGTCGGTCCAAAAGGGGTTGGTCGAGAGAACCAGGTTCTCCTTCCAGCCGCGCGGCCACTCTTCCATTTCCTTCGCATGTCGAGTTGCCGGCGCAAGATCGTCATGGCGCTCGTAGTAAACCAGCCGCGTCAGGCCATAATCCTTGGTGACGCCCTCCACAGCGCCGGCGCGATGCTGACCGACCCGTTGGGCGAGATCGTCCGTCACGCCGACATAAAGCGTACCATTTGGCCGGTCGGTCATGATGTAGATCCATCCTGGCGTCATACGATGGCCGACCCTTTCCGGGCGCTATCGGCAACAAGCCGATACGGATGACCGCGGTGCCTTACGACAAGAGTAACGTTTTATTAAACAAAAGTCGGCCCCCTAATTGTCCTTTGGCCATCCAGCAACTGCGTCAAAAGCGCCCGTAATTGAGCCGGGTTCAGCGGCTTCTTCAGCAGCCACAGCCCGTGCTGCCGCACCAGCGCCTGGACCGCTAAGGTCTGGTTGGCGGTAATGACGATGCCGGGAATTTGCATCGAAAGCGCCTGGCGGATACGGCTGATTTCGGTGATGCCGGTCGTGCCGGCATCCAGATGGTAATCTGCGATTACCAGGTCGGGCGTGCGGGGCAGGCGGGCAAGCGCGTCGAGCGCTTCCTCGCCGGACAGCGCCACGGCGGCGGTGCAGCCCCAGCCTTCGAGCATCGCCTGCATGCCGGCCAGAATGCTGCGCTGATCGTCGATTACCAGCAAAATCGGATGACCGTCGAAGTTGCCGAACCGCCGCGGCCCGGCCGGCTGGTTCGATCGGGCCGACTGGTGCCGGCCGAGCGGTACTGTCACCGAGAACACCGAACCACGGCCCAGGCGCGATCGCATTTCGATCGGCAGACCGAGCGTCCGCGCCGCACGCTTGACGATCGCCAACCCCAGGCCGAGCCCGCGCTCTTGGCCAGCGCGGCCGGTATCGAGCTGACGGAACTCCTCAAAAATCTCGTCGAATTTGTCCGATGGAATACCGGGGCCGGTGTCCCAGATCTCGATCCTCAGCGATTTATCGAGGTGCCGGCAGCCGAGCAGCACGCGACCGCTGCCGGTATAGCGGATCGCATTCGACAGAAGATTCTGGACGATGCTGCGCAGCAGCCTGATGTCGCTGCGCACGATCGCGCGCGACGGCACATGGCGCAACGTCAGACCCTTGTCATGCGCCAGTGCCCGATGCTCCGTCACCAGCGGGCCAAGCAGGCTTGCGATCGGAAAATCGGATGGTTCGGGCAGGACCGCCCCGGCATCGAGCTTCGAGATATCGAGCAGCGCGGCCAGCAGATCCTCGACCGTGCCGAGCGACAGTTCGATATTGCTGATCAGCCCGCGATTGGCCGGCGGATGATCGAGATCGGCCAGTGCCGAAACGAACAGCCGGGCGGCATTGAGCGGCTGGAGCAGATCGTGGCTCGCGGCGGCCAGAAAGCGGGTCTTGCCGATATTGGCCTGTTCGGCCTCGCTCTTGGCGATCTGGAGCGCCCGTTCCACGTCACTGCGCTCGGCGATTTCGCGCTGCAATTTTGCATTGAGGCGGGTCAAGGCGGCGGTGCGCTCGGTGACGCGTCGCTCCAGCGTTTCGTTCGCCTCCTTGATCACCGCGTCCGCGCGGCGTCGTTCGGTGATGTCCTGCATCAGCGTGAAAAAGCCGAGGCGTCCGTTGTCGCCGCCCAGATGCGGCATAAAGCTGACATGGCCATAGCGCGGTTCGCGCGCGCCCGACGGAGTCAGTTCGACCTCGAACTCGACCGGCTCGCCGGCCAGTGCTCGATCGACGAAATCCTTCCGCCGATCATAGAGTTCCGTCGTCATCAGCTCGCCCATCTTGCGACCGAGGATCGCCCCGACCGGGCGGTCGAGCCAATGCCGATAGGGCTCGTTGACGAATTGATAGCGCTCTTCGGCATCGACATAGGCGATGAGTGCCGGCACCGCATCGGCGATCAGTCGGATGCGGCGCTCGCCATCGCGCAGCGCCTCTTCGGTACGCTTCTGCCGGGTAATGTCGGTAAAGGTCAGCACGAAACCGCCATCGGGCATCGGATTGCGGTCGATATGCAGGATACGGCCGTTTTGCCAGCGTTGCTCGAAGCTGAGGGGAACTGTGCCTTCCAAGGGATTGAGGAAATCGTGATCGCAGATGCCGCGCGCGCCCAGCGTCCGGTTGAACGCGCATAGATCGTCGAACCGCGCATCCGGCGCCACGCATTCGGGCGGCAGATCGAGCAGCCGCACGAACTCGTTATTCCAGGCGACCAGCGCCAGATTGCGGGCATAGACCGCGACACCTTGAAATATATTGTCGAGCGTTGCTTGCAGCAGATTGGTCTTCTGAGCGAGTTCGGTCTCGCGCTGCTGGGTTTCGGCCCGTTTCAGGCTGGTAATGTCGGTATAGATGCCGACGATGCCACCATCGCGCGTGCGCTTTTCATTGACCTGCATCCATCGGCCGTCGCTCAGCGCATGGACCGACGGGCCGAGGCTGTCGGCATGCTGTTGCAGGCGGCGGGCGATCCAGCCCTCGGGATCACGCCAGGCGTCGAGCACGCATTTGTGCTGGATCGCCAGATGCACGATCTCGGTAAAGGAAATGCCGGTATGAATCCGCTCGGCCATGCCGGGCCAGAAGGTCAGATAGCGCTCATTGAACAGTACCAACCGGTCGGCCGCATCGAACAGCGCGAAGCCTTCGCTGATCGATTCGATTGCGGCCAGCAGGCGCAGCCGCGCGGTCTCGGCCTGTTCCTGCGCGCTGGCCGCATGCTGATAGGATTGTTCGAGGTCCGCGAGCGTCTGTTCGAGCGCCAGCGTGCGCGCGCGGATCTGCGCTTCGAGCACGATCGCGGTCTGGAACAGCGAAAAGGCCGAGCCCTGGCCGTCCATGCTGCGCTCGACCCGATCGATCAGCACCTGATTGATCCGTTCGAGCTTGGCGATCTTGCGCTCCAGCGCGGCGATTTGCCCGGCTGAATCGGGCGA
>JBAVTK010000476.1:0-1763 GCA_049696095.1 Aliidongia sp.
CAACGCGGACAGTGGGCGCACGTCAATTCACCCAACCCAGAAACCTGTCGAGTTGATGCGTTATTTAATTCGGACATATAGCAATCCAGGCGAAACGATTCTAGACGCTACGATGGGCAGCGGAACTACTGGCGTCGCCGCAGTATTAGAAAACCGCAATTTTATAGGAATAGAACGCGATCCTGCGTATTTTACGGCAGCCTACGTTCGGATATATTCTACGTGAATTTACCCGTTGCTGACTTCGAAACGGTATCGTTTGCCGGGTTCTTGTGGGCGTGCCCGCCCGACGACGGCCTAGCGCCTAAGCTGCTTGGCCGTTGGGAATCGCTGCCCGGATTCTCGTCTCAGAAACGCGGCTTAGGGGCGGTCGGCACGCGCGTCTACGTGGAGCATGAGACGTTTCACCCGCAGTTGCTCGCCTATGACTTGATGCCCCAATTTGACGGCGCCTGCGCGCGGCAATGGGAATACGGCCAATCATTCGATGTGCTCGCGCCGCTGTTCGACCATATCGAACGGGGCGGCCTGATCGAATCGCACAACGCCGAATTTGAGCGGGAGGTCTGGAACTATTTTTGCGTGCCGAAATGGCATTGGCCGCGCCTGCGAATCGAACAGCAACGGTGCAGCGCCGTCAAATCGCGCGCCGCCGGCTATCCGGGCAAGCTCGCCGAAGTGACGCGCGTACTCGCGACGCCGATTCAAAAGGACAAAGACGGCGACCGGCTCATGAAACTATTTAGCATTCCACGCCAGCCGACCAAAAAAGACCCGCGCGTAATCACGCTGCCGCACGAAGCGCCCGACGAATGGGCCCGCTATAAGGCGTACAACTTGACGGATATTCGCAGCGAGCACCAAGTATCGCAGCGCGTGCCGGACCTGCCGCCCGTCGAGCAACGCCGTTGGTTTCTCGACCAACACATAAATGATCGCGGCATGGCGGTCGACTCGGCGGGAATCGAAGACTGTATTTCAATTGTCGAACAAGCCTATGCGCGGTACGGTGCGGAGTTTCGCGCGCTGACCGGCGGTATCGAACCGACCGAGCTAAAACAGTTGCAAGGTTGGCTGTCGGAGCGTGGCGTGACCATGTACGACATGACCGAGAAAACGATTGACGCCATGGTCGAGCGATTGACGGCCGATTGTGCCGATACTGGCGAAATTCCGCCGCCGCTGCGAGCGCTGCAAATTCGCCAAATGCTCGGCTCGGCATCAGTCAAAAAACTCTATGCCCTTCGCGCGCAGACGGCGAGCGATGGGCGCGTCCACGGCATGTATCAAATGTTTGCCACGCACCACGGGCGCACGGGCGGTTACGGCCCGCAGCCGGCGAACCTGTACAAAGGTCAATGGCACACGCCTGAAGACGTTGACGCCGCGTTGAGAGTGATTGCCACGCGGAGCCTCGCCGCAGTCGAACATTGGGCCGCAACTGCGGCTTTCAAGGACGGAGAACGGCCCGGCGGCGCTTTAGAAGTTGTGAACAATTGCCTGCGTTCGCTGTTCGTAGCCGGTCCCGGCATGCAACTCGTGTCGTCCGATTATTCCGCGATTGAGGGCGTGGTACTTGCCGCGCTAGCGGGCGAGCAATGGATCATTGACGTGTTCAACACCCACGGGATGCTGTACGAGGCGCAAATTTCGCGCATGACTGGCGTGCCGTTCGATGAGTTCGTGCGGCATAAACGCGAGACGGGTAAACATCACCCGCTGCGCCAGCAAGGCAAGCTCGCGGTGCTGTCGGGCGGTTACGC
>JBAVTK010000477.1:0-4404 GCA_049696095.1 Aliidongia sp.
AGCCCGACCCGCAACCCGGTGAACGCGCCCAGCCGCTCATGCCAGAAATTGCGGCGCGCGGGATCGGCTGCCAGATAGGGCATCTCGGCCGGGATGGTCGCCATCGTGGTGCCGAGGAAGTGTGGCAAACTCAGCAACGGGCAGTGAAGATCGACGGGCGGCAATTCATCGCCCGCCGCAAGGATCCCGGCGATGCCGGGCACGCTGGACAGCAGCCTCGCCAGCGGCGGCTGAACTTCCAGGAAGATCCGGGCTTCCGGCGCCTGCCGGGCCAGGATCGGCAGGTAGCGGCAGAATTGCAACGTGTCGCCCAAACCCTGTTCGGCATGGACCAGCAGCGCTCGCCCGCCAAGCGCTTCGCCGTGCCAGCGCGGTTCCGGGACATCGCGCAGACCGACTCCGGTCAGATGGTGACGCCGTTCATAGTGCCGCCATCCGGCCTCGAATTGGCCGGCCAGCAACAAGGTTTGACCGAGTTCGACCTCGGCGCGCGCATGATTGGCGTCGAAACGCAGCGCCTCGCGGAAACTCTGTTCGGCCTTCCGAAGCTGTCGAAGGCGCAAATGCAAGGTGCCGAGGGCGAAATACGCATCGGCATAACCGGGATTGCCGAGAATGGCGCGCCGGTAATGCCTCTCTGCCTCCGGCATCCGATCGAGCGTCAGACACAGATTGCCGAAATTGTAACAGGCCGCCGCGAAACCATCCTGGCAATTCATCGCCCGTTCGAGGCTGCGTTCGGCTTCTTCGAGCCGGCCGAGTTCGAGCAGCGTCGCCCCCAAATTATTGTGCGCTTCGGCATATCGGGGGTTCAGCTTGATCGCGCTGCGATAATAGGGCTCGGCCTCGGCATGCCGATCACATTCGCTCAACAGCGTGCCCAGACTGTTATGGGCTTCGGCGATATCGCTATCGATACTGAGGGCCGAGCGGTAGCAAGCTTCGGCCTCGGTCGGGCGGCCGAGCAGGCGCATCGCGGCGCCGAGGCCGAGATGGGCGTCCACCAGGTCGGGTGCCAGTGCCAGCGCGCCGCGGAAGCTCTCGGCCGCTTCGTCGAGGCGGCCAAGGCCGGATAGGATGAAACCGCGCTGGCAATGGGCGCCGACCAGCCCGCCATCGAGCGTGAGCGCGGCGCTGGTCCATGACTCCGCTTCGTCCAGCCGCCCGGCCGTCCGCAGGGTGATGCCGAGCGTGCTGCGCACAAGGGCGTAGGTCGGATCGAGCGGCAAGGCGCGCCGGCACATCGCCTCGGCCTCTGCGAGCCGCCCCAGCGACAAATAGGCGAGTGCGGCGTTGTTGTAGAATGGCGCACGGTCGCCCCGCAATTCGATCGCCTGGGTAAAGAGCGCGATTGCTTCGTCATGGCGCCGCTGCTGATAGCACACCAGGCCCAACAGATGCTGCGCATCGGCCGCGAAGTCTCCGGCACCGAGCGCCAGGATATGGCGATAGGCAGCTTCGGCGGCTGCCAAATCGCCGGCATTGTGGCGTGCGCAGCCATCGTAAAAGATGTCGGTCTTGGACCGCCCGGCCCAGACCGGATCAAACCCGGAAGACATATCGCCGCCCATTCTGCAAGCCCTGGATCGGCCACTCTGCCGCAACCGCGGATGCCGGGCAATCATCGGACGAAAATGCATATGTCGAAAGCGACATGATTTTCGCCAGGCGACGGCCGGGAACGCTTGGTTTTGTTCGCCGATCGGCTGCTGATTTCGGCTTTGACAGAAGCACCGCGCCGGGCGAGACTCACCGCGGTTTTGGGGGGCGCGCAATGGGCAATTGGGATGCATGGCTGTTACGAAGCGTCAACAAGATGGTCAGCCATTATTTCGGTTTCATGTTCGATAATACCGCGGAATTTATCGTTCCGGCGATCATCCTGGGCGGCATCGTCATCGCCTGGATCGCCTACCGACCGCGACCCCCGAAATATTAGGCGGCGCTCGTGTTCCGCGCGAAGTGCCCTGTGGTTTGTTGCGCTTAGGGCGATTTTCTGAGATCGTTCCGACCAGCCGAGTCTGGCCGGCGCCGAAGGCGCTGCCGGGTGAGTCGGTTGAGGGGGCGGGACGATGGCGGTGGGCTCAGGCCTCGGAAATGCTGGCCATCAAGCGGCTTGAGGATGAAGGCGCACGGTCGTTTTTGGCAGCCCTGGGAACGGAATTCGACGGTGACCAGCAACTGAATTCAGCAAATCTTTTGGGCGGTTCGCCCGGCCTTGGGACCGGCACGCGAGTCCGTTCAGGATAATCCTTGCATCGCTAAGATCGACGCCGCCCTGCCTAGGCTTCCGCTTGTGCCTGCGACCCAGCGAGTCCAGCCCGAACTGGCCGTCTGAGTCCACCCCGCCCGAAACCTGATATTGCGGTTGTGGGACCAAGGCGCTACCTTGCCACTGCATTGAGCATATTTCGCGGTCTGCATAGATTATGAGCATCACAATCGGCCCCATCACCCTCGCCGATCCGGTCATTCTGGCGCCGATGTCCGGTGTCACCGACATGCCGTTTCGCCGGCTGGTCAAGCGCCATGGCGCGGGGCTCGTCGTGTCTGAGATGATCGCCAGCCAAGCGATGATCCGGCAGAGCCGGCAATCGCTGAAAATGGCCGAGAAATCGCCCGAGGAATTTCCGATGGCGGTTCAGCTGGCCGGCTGCGAACCTGCGGTGATGGCCGAGGCGGCAAGGCTCAATGCCGATCTGGGGGCTCAGATCATCGATATCAATTTCGGCTGCCCGGTCAAGAAGGTCGTGAACGGCCATGCCGGCTCGTCGCTGATGCGCGACGAGATCGGGGCGGCCCGCATCCTCGAAGCGACGGTAAAATCAGTCGATCTGCCGGTGACGCTGAAGATGCGCATGGGCTGGGACCATGCTAGCCTGAATGCGCCCCGGCTGGCGCGGATCGCCGAGGAATCGGGCATCAAGATGGTGACGATCCATGGCCGCACGCGTTGTCAATTCTACGAGGGCAACGCCGATTGGGCGTTTATCCGCCAGGTCAAGGAGGCGGTGTCGATCCCGGTCATCGCCAATGGCGATATTGTCAGCCTGGAGGATGCGGCCGAAGCAATGCGCCAATCCGGTGCCGATGGCGTGATGATCGGGCGCGGCGCCTATGGTCGGCCGTGGTTCATTCGTCAGGTCATCGAATTTCTCAAGACCGGGCGCCGCGCCCCCGATCCGCCGTTGGCGCAGCAGATGGCGGCTTTGCTCGAACATTTCGATGACATGCTGATTCATTACGGTCGCGAAACGGGTGTCCGCATGGCGCGTAAGCACGTCGCCTGGTATTCGAAGGGCTTGCCCGGCTCGGCGGAATTCCGCGCCGAGGTCAATCAGATGGCCGATGCCGAGCGGGTTTGCGCCTTGATCCGGCGTTTCTACGAGCCGTTGCTCGAGCCGCGCGCCGCATGATGCCCGGTTCCGCCGGGCCATTCCGGCCGGCACCGTCCGAGGCGCCGTCGGACCCGGCCGCGATCTTGGCGGCGCTGCCCATGCCGGTTCTGGTGCTGGATCGCGACAATATCGTCCGCACGGTCAACCCGGCAACCGAGCAATTCTTCGCTGCCGGATCGAGCATGCTGATCGGCCTGTCGTTGAGCGAGCTGATTTTGCCGGGCAATGCGCTGTTCGGCCTGATCGAGGCGGTTCGGCTGAGCGATGCCAGCGTTGCCGAATATGATCTTAGTCTCGACAGTCTGCGCGCCGGCCATCGCCGGGTCGCCATGAACGCAGCACCGATCGCCGAACTGCCGGGCCATGTCGTGCTGCTGCTGAATGAACTGACGATCGCGGCCAACATCGACCGGCAATTGACCCACCGCAATGCCGCGCGGTCGGTGACGGCGATGGCCGCGATGCTGGCCCATGAGGTGAAGAACCCGCTGAGCGGGATCAGAGGGGCGGCCCAGCTGCTTGAGGAAACCGTGGCGCCGGCCGATCGAGAATTGACGCGCCTGATCTGTGACGAGACCGATCGCATCTGCGCGCTGCTCAACCAGATGGATGTGTTCTCGGATGAGCGCCCGCTGGAGCGGGGGTCGGTCAATATCCATGAAGTCCTGGAGCGGGTGCGCAAGCTCGCGCAGAACGGCTTTGCGCGGACCATTCGTTTCTTCGAGGATTATGACCCTTCGCTGCCTGCGGTGCTAGGCAATCGCGATCAATTGGTCCAGGTGTTCTTGAATCTGGTCAAGAATGCCGCGGAGGCCGTCCCGGAAGAGGGCGGCGAAATCATTTTCGCGACCGCCTATCGCCATGGCGTCCGTCTTGCCCTCTCCGGGGGCGATAGCCGGGTGCCTTTGCCGCTGGTGATTTCGGTGATCGATAATGGTGCCGGCATTCCAGAGGATTTGCGGCCGCATTTGTTCGACCCGTTCGTGACCACCAAGCAGAACGGCAC
>JBAVTK010000478.1:0-5548 GCA_049696095.1 Aliidongia sp.
GTCTCGCTGCTGCTCGCGGCCCACCGGGTGCCGGCGCTGGCGCCGGTGCTGGCGGCCGTACCCGACGGGGTGCCGATCTACGCGGCGAGCCAAAGCGTGATCGACCGGATCGCCGGCTTCCCGGTGCATCGTGGCATCCTGGCGCTCGGCCGGCGCGGGGCGTTGCAGAACGCCGCCGATCTGTTGTCCGGCGTCGGCGAACAGGCGCTGATCGTGATGCTGTGCGGCACCGCCAATCACGACAATCTGGGTGGCGTATTCCGCAATGCCGCCGGTTTCGGCGTCGACGCGATCCTGCTCGATGCCCAATGCTGCGACCCGCTCTATCGCAAGGCGATCCGCGTCTCGGTCGGAGCGACGCTGCTGGTGCCATGGACCCGGCTGTCGCCGGCTGACGATCCAGTTGCGCTGCTCGCCGGCTACGGCTTTTCCGTGGTGGCGACGAGCCCATCGGGTACGCTGCCGCTCGCGTGCTACGATCGCCCGCCGCGGGTCGCCGCCTTGTTCGGAGCCGAAGGGTCGGGATTGCCTGACAACCTGATCGCGCGGGCCCAGAGCGTGTCGATTCCGATGGCCCGCGGTTTCGATTCGCTCAACCTCGCGACGACCAGCGGCATCGTGCTGCATCATCTGGCCTATGGCGCCTCGCGCCGTTGAGCCTTGCGATTCAGATCTCCGGAAATTCGGCCCGCAGCGCGACCTGCGACAGTTCCAGGCAATGCCGCAAATCACGGACGAGCGCCGCGAGTACCGCAAACGCCGGAGGTTCCGCCCCTGCCAGTGCCCGTTCGAGCAAAGCCGCCTGTCCGCCCAGCCGCCGCAAGCCCACCGAACCGCTGCTGCCGGCGATCTGATGCGCGACGGCCTTGATCTGCGCCGGGTCCAGAGAAATCTCCAGAGCGACCATGCGTCTGATCAATTCCTGGCCACTCGCCATCTGTGCCGTCAGCACGCGCCGAAACCGTTCGCACCCAAGCCGATGCTCCAGCTCGCTCAATGCCGTTAGATCCAGCAATGGCTCGGACATAGTCAAAGCGCCCCGATCAATATACAGGGAACGAATGGCAGCGCCCTCGTTCGCATCGTTTTAGGGCGTGTCGTCAGTTGCGCCATGCCGGTCTGCAAATGGCGGTTTCCTGCGCTTCCGCTGCTCACGTACCAAATGTACGCTGCGCTGCGGTTCTCAAAAAACCGCCATTTTCGCCGCGACCTGACGCAACTGACGACACGCCCTAGCCGCCAATAGGCTGCGCCATCGCGCCAATGATGTTTGCCGCCGTCAAATCGGTCGCCTCCAGCGCCGCGCGCGTCGCCCGGTAGCCCGCCTCGACGGCGCGGTCGAAGCCTTGCCAGTCGAGCAGCGGCAGGTCGGCCATCGCTGGTTCGATCAACAGGCTCAAATGAACCTGGGCGAGGGCGGTCTGCAAGGTCGAGCTGACCGTGCCGACCCGGCTCAGCACGCTGACGATGCCGGGCAGTGGCCCCGGATTGGGTCGCAGGAACCCCATGAGGCCGCGCCGGTTGAGCGGCACCTCACTGCCCGGCATCAGAGCCAGGCCGCCGCCGACATTAATACCAATGATCGGGCCGCTGCCGAGTCCGGCCATGATGTCGACCGGGAAATTATTGACGACACCGCCATCGACCAGCACCTCATTGTCGTCGAGCATCGGCGGCAGCACGCCGGGAATGGCGATGCTGGCCCTGAGAGCCCGCCACAGCATGCCGTGGCGATGGATATGCACGCCGCCGCGCGTCAGGTTGGTCGAGACGGCAAAAAACGGCCGCCACAGCGCCGAAATGTCGGTTTCGTTGAAATGCCGACGCAACAGCCGGTTGACCGTCTCGCCGCGAAACAACGCGATCCACGGCAAGGTGTAGTCGTTGAGCGGGTTGGTCCGGACGAAGGCTTGATGAATGCGCGTCCGCAATTCGCGATCATCCCAGCCGGCGGCGACACCGGCCGCGATGATCGCCCCCATGCTGGTGCCGCCGATCCGGTCGATCGGCAGCCCGGCCTCGCGCCACGCTCTGATCG
The DNA here is from genome assembly GCA_049696095.1 of Aliidongia sp. Taxonomy (GTDB): domain Bacteria; phylum Pseudomonadota; class Alphaproteobacteria; order ATCC43930; family CGMCC-115725; genus JAXDMU01. The sequence goes on from JBAVTK010000478.1 coordinate 2,039, forward strand.
CGCCGATATGGGCGAAGCCACGCGCCGCGCCGCCGGACAGCACGAGACCGACCGCGCGACCGGCCAGATGGCGGGCCAGCCGCGCCAGATCGCCTTGGGCATGCAGCCGCAGATGATGGATCGTGCCGAAACGCCTAGCACCCGCCGGGACGGTGCCGCAGCGCCCGCGCTCCATCGACTCGACAATGACGAGATCGGCCTGGCTCGTCTTGCCGTTGGTCGGCAACGGATCGGGCAGGGCGGTGCCCGGGGTGCCGATCAACACGACGCGATCGGTCTGGCGCAGACAGAACCGGCCCCAAGCGTTGGTCCCGAGATGAACCGGTTCGGCTTGGTACAGCACGACATTGTGCGCCGATTCGAGTTCGTCGAACCACTCGATGGATTGCTCATTGGCGGTCGGCTCGAAACGGTGGACCGTGATGCCCTCGCGCTTCAAGGCGGCGACGATGCCGCAGGCCACCGCCTCGATCGGCACACTCGAATCGAGCGGTATCAACGCTACGGCTGCGCGGCGGGTCAGCTTGGCGCGCTTGGTCGTACGATGGAGCCGTTGGACTACAAGCTTGTTGATCCAGGCGAGGAATTTTTGTTCCTCGGCAATCAGCCTGTCGAAGACGACCTTCGGCATCTGATAGAATTCGCAATGGCGTAGCGCCACGACCGTGGCCGAGTGGCTTTCGCCGGTAATCATCGACATCTCGCCGACGGTCTCGCCGGCATGGATCTCGGCGACAAGCTGCTGGCCGTGATCAGCCGTCGTGATGAAGACGCCGAGTACACCGGTTGTCACCAGATAGAGCGAGTCGGCCGGGTCGCCTTCCTGAAACAGAACCTGGCCGCCGGGCAGTGCCACCCAAGATAGTTCATCGGCCAATGTCGCAAGGCGGTCGGGACCGAGCAGCTCCAACGGCGGCAATTCAGCCAATGGCGGCGGTTTGAACGGCGCGGCGCCATTACCGACCTCGATCATCCTGACCTCTTTCCCCGCATTCTGGCATGATAAGCGCGCGCTCCGCGCGAGAGTGTAGCGGATGAAGGCTTTGGAGTCCGCTGATTGCTTGTTGTCCGTCGAGCGAGCCGCCGTCGCGAAATCAAGCAGTCGAGTCGCGCGGGCGGGCGGGAGTGCAAGGAGGCGCTATCCCGTCGGAACCTCGCGAAACACCGTGAATCCGATCGGCCGTTTTTAAGTGGTGCAGGCCGGAAGTATCACAGCGCGCGGAGGGTTCCGGCTCTCGTTAACCATTTGCTCGAACGCCATCGATAGGCCACAGCATGGGGCTTCGTATAGGCGAGCAGTGACGTCGATCAAGCGTCAAACGGGTGAAATATTTCCCCAACTATCGATTTAGCCGCTCGCGTCGCTCGACTCACTGTCGAAGGGATATTCCCTAAAACTCAAGTCATTCATGATAAACGGAATAATACAATGCACCAAAGCGAGCGGTTCTTACCTCGCCAAGCGGAGGTTATCGAGCGACACCGCGAAAAATCTGTGCCGATCGTAAGTTTTCTGGCGGCAATCAATGTAACCTAGCGCCTCAAGTATGTTATGTCTCTATCGCTCGTAAGGGAATGGTAATGTAAAAGCGATTTGTATTTGATACTCACATCACTAAATAGGTGTGGACACTAAAAATATCTTCAGGCCACGCTTGCGGGGTTGCCCCGTCGGCTCAAACCGCGTTCAATCGTCACCATCGGTGCTGAACTCCGTCGAGCCGGGCTCAATGCCCGGATAATTTAAGGTGCTTACTGACCGCCGGACCGCAGAGCGGTAAAGCGAATAAGGTGCTGCCGGTAATTAGGAAACCTCGAATGAATTAACTCCATCTTAATAATGGATCGATGGTCTAGGGCCACGCGTAGGCAGACACCTGTGACAAGGCGGCTGTTGTATCGGATCGCGATTGAGGCCAAACTCCCGCTATCCGTTCCACCGCCAAGAGGCGATGACATGCCGCATCCAAGATCCGCTTCTCAGAGTCGGCGCCACCGAGAGCGCGGCTTTACCTTGCTCGAACTCATGGTCGTCGTCGCCATTCTGGGGCTGCTGATCGCGCTGGTCGCACCCGCCGCGGTGGGCCGGCTGAACAAGGCCAAGCACGATATCGCGGTTCAGTCGATTGCGCGGACGGCGCCGATTCTGGAGCTATACAAGCTCGATGTCGGCAGTTTTCCCACGACCGATCAAGGTCTGGATGCGCTGGTCGAAAAGCCGAGTGATGCCGGCAACTGGAGCGGCCCCTATATTCAGAACAAGAAAGTCCCGCTCGATCCCTGGGGCAAGCCGTTCGTCTATCGCAACCCGTCCACTCGGACCGATCACGACTATGATCTTTGTACTTATGGCGCCCATGGCACGCCGGGCGGTACGGGCGACGATGCGACGATTTGCAACGAATAGGTGTTAGAGCGCGATGGTTTCGGGACGAAACCCGAATCGCGCTCTAACTTTGTGTCGCGGCGCTATCGCGCGGATCCCGATACAAGCGGAGCGGCAAGACATAAACCGCCTCCCGTCCATTCGGGCGGGCGCGAAAACTGACGCCGAGCGCGATCCAAAAATCCAGCTCGGCCGGTTCGATATCGTAAATATTCAGCCGGAAATCGGGTGCCGTGGCGGCCAAGGCCTGAATCAGGCGGCGCCCCGTACCGCGGTGCCGCCGTCCGCGGACGATCTCCATCCGGTTCAGCCCTTCGATCAGCAGCGGATACTGGCGAACGGCGATCTCGACCTGGCCGACGCGGGCCTCCGGCTGTGTGATGCCGGCGGCGAGCAAATGGGCGTCGAACACGGCATAACGGCCGATCCGGGCTTCGTCCGACAGGCCGGTCTCGTCCGGAACCGTGCCGACCAACAGAAAATCCTCGTTCGAAAAAATCCCGGAGCCGGCGGCTTGCAACGGTGAAATCGGCGCCATCGTCATGACGCCGCATCCCGGTCGGAGCGCGGAGAAGATCGCTGATGTAGATACGGCGCCGACATGCTGGTTGACCCCCTTATTGCCGCCCCATTTTGCCGTGTGTGATTTTCGGTCGGATTTCAAATCGGGTTGATTCCTGTAACAACCCGTTTCACCGCCATCGTCGATTGCCGGAACCGCTTGCTTTGGCCGCGGTACCGCCGAATACTCGGCCGATCCTCAACAGACAGGTGCGGCATGCGCGGACATCACGATATGGGCGGCGAACCCGCCGGGCGGGTCGAACCGATCGAGCATGAGTACGCGCCCTGGGAAAAGCGGGTCGATGCCATGCTCGTGCTGCTGGGCCAACCGGAACGCCAGCTCATGCGCACCGACGAGTTGCGCCGCAATATCGAGGCGCTCGGGCCGGATGCCTATGAGAGCATGAGTTATTACGAGCGCTGGATCGCCTCGATCGCGGCGACGATGGTGCAGCGCGGCGTGTTCACGACCGACGAGCTGGGCCGCAAGCTGGCCGAGATCGAGGCGCGGGTGCCATGACCGCCGCCGACGAGCCGGCGCTGCCTTCCCGGTTCCGGCC
>JBAVTK010000479.1:0-6060 GCA_049696095.1 Aliidongia sp.
CCGTTCAGCCGGTCGAGTTCGCGATCCTTGTTGGCGATCAGCCGGGGCCAATCGAAGCCGGGCGTCGGCACGCTCCAGCCAAAACCGGCGGCATCGGCGAAATCATCGGCGAAATGCGCAGCGTAAACCAACAGCTTCTTCGGCACGCAGCCGCGCAGGACGCAGGTGCCGCCGACCCGAACCGCCTCGGCAATCCCGACCCGCGCGCCATAGCCGGCCGCCCGCCGCGAACCGGCAACCCCGCCGGAACCGGCGCCGAGCGTGAACAGATCGAAATCATACGCAGCCATTATCCGCCCATATTCCGCGACTGGAAGGGCGAGATTAAGCCGCCATGATGCCTTTGCCCAGTGTCATCTCGCAGCGACGCGCGGGTAATCGGGGGGATGGGGATTGGGCGAGTATGACGGGTGAGGCGGCGATCAGCGCCGGATGCATTCCCATAGGCGCTAAGATAAGCTCCTTTTATCGTCATGCCCGGCACAAGGCCGGGCATGACGGGGGGGTTTCCTTATCTTCGCGTCTATGGGATGCATTCCGGTGCCCCGATATCAAACGTCCAAATGCGTGGCGGTTGGACGTTGGCCAATTGACGAAGGCGGCAAGTACGGACTCCCGGTTTTTCCCTCACTCGGCATATCTTGCCGATTGGCAGGGCCGAAAACAATCGGAGATATCAATTAAGGTATTGATATTAAAATAGTTTATTCACTGGCATGACCCTCGCAACAAGCTCTCCAAGACATTCCGCCCTTGGAGGCCCCCATGAGCCTATTCAGCAGCCTGACCACCGCCATCACCGGCCTCAACGCGCAGCAGGAAGCTATCGCGAATATCTCCGATAACATCTCGAATGCGCAGACGATCGGCTTCAAGGAGGTCAATACAACGTTCCAGAATCTGGTCACGTCCTCGACCCCGACCTTGAACCAGCCGGGCGGCGTCACGGCGCTGCCGCTCTATGACAACAGTACGGCCGGCAATCTGACGCCGTCCAACGTCACGACCAATCTGGCGATTTCCGGGCAAGGCTTCTTTCAGGTCAAGGCCCCGCCGGCGGCGGTACCGGCCGGTCAGAGCCCGACCTTCTCGGAGCAGAATCTCTATACCCAGGCGGGCGATTTCCAGCTCAACGCCCAAGGCTTTCTGGTCAATAGCGCCGGTTATTTCCTGACCGGCTATCAGGTCAATCCGCAGACCCAGGTGGTGAATACCGCGGCGACCGTGCCGATCCAGGTCTCGCAACTGGTCGATGCACCCGAGGCGACAGCCAATGTCTCGCTCGCCGCCAATGTGCCATCGACCTTTCCGTTCCAGAACATGCCCACCCCGCCCGGCGGACTGAATCCCGCCTATGTCGCGCCCTCGCCGATCACCATCCAGGTGTTTGATGCCACAGGGGCGGCGCATAACGAGACCGTCCAGTTCAACCATCCTGACCCTGCAAACCCCAATGTCTGGACCGCGACAATCCAGGATGTCCCACCAGACGCTGCCGGTAACAATAATAATGCAATCAGCGCTGGCACCGCTGGGAATCCCGCGACGGATGAGCCCGTTGTTTTACAACTGACTTTTAGCGATGGGCAAAACGCGACCCCGCCATTGACACAAGTACTGCCGGCGGGCACCTTGACCAATATCACCAACATTACGCCGGGCAGTTCGCCGACACTTCCCGCCGCCCCACCCGGCGCTACTGTCCCGAATGTCAGCGTTACGACACCTGCTAACGGCGGCCCTGCGACATTCTCGATTGCCCAGGATTTCGGTGCCGGTCCGCAGCCGATCAATTTCAGCTTCGGAAGTTATGGTTCGTCCTCGGGCGTCACGCAATTCACCAGCCCGCAGAATACGGTGACCGAAGGATCCTCAAGCCAGGACGGCGTGCCGGTCGGCGATTTCGAAAATCTGTCGATCAATGCCGACGGCTTGGTCAATCTCAACTACACCAACGGCCAGACCCTGACCTTCTTTCAAATCCCGATCGCCCAGTTCAACGCCCCCGATCAGCTTCAGCGTCTGCAAGGCGCGGCGTTCAGCTCGACAATCGACAGCGGCGCGGCCTCGCTCAATCAACCGGGCGTCAATGGGGCGGGCACGATCGCACCGAGCACGCTCGAACAGTCGAACGTCGATATCGCCACGCAATTCACCCAGCTGATCACGGCACAGCAGGTCTATTCGGCCAATTCCAAGGTCATCACCACGGCCGATCAACTGCTGACCACCGTCATCGCGCTGATCCAAGGGTGAGGGCGGGCTGAAACGGAGCTAGGGCGATGTCGCTGCTCGGAATCATCAATAATTCGGCGGCGGCGCTGGCCAATACCCAGACGCAGATCGGCGTGGTGTCGAATAATATCGGCAATTCCAACTCGCCGAATTTCGTCGCCCGCCAGGCCAATCTGATCGAGTCCAACCCGGCATCGGGCGGTACCGATCAGGTGCAGATCACGCGCGCCGTCAACACGACACTTCAACAGGAACTTCTCCAGCAATCGACCCTCTCGTCCAATCAAACCTTCACCAACAACATCTATACTCAGTTGGAACAGCTCGACGGTTCGGCCTCGGGCACGCCCAGCTTGACGGCCGCGACGCAGGGCTTCACCACCGCGTTTCAAGCGCTGGAGGCGGATCCGGGCTCGGTGCCCTCGCAACAGGGCGTGATTCAGGCCGGGCAGACGCTGGCGCAAACCGTGCAGACCATTGCCGGTGGCGTGCAGGCGATCTTTACCCAGGTCGGCCAGCAGGCTGAGAGCGATGTGAACACGCTCAACACCAGCCTCGCGACGATCGCCAGCCTCAACAGCCAGATCGCCGCGGCGGCCGGTACCGGGCAATCGACCGCGGCGCTGGGCGATACGCTCGATGCCACGATCCAGACCGTGGCCAATCTCGTGCCGATCCGCGTCAGCTTCGCCGATAACGGTACGGCCCAGCTCACCACGCCCAGCGGCATCGATCTGGTCAGCGGCACCACGCCCAGCAGCTTCGGCTTCGACAGTGCGACCGACACGATCTTCGCCGCGGGCGATCCGAGCGAGGCTTCGCTCAATGGCGGCTTTGCCGGCGGCCAGATCGGCGCCGAAATCTCGACGCTCGACACCAGTGCGGCCGGGGTCGCCTCGCAAAACCCGGCCGATGCGCCGCTGCAAAAAATCCTGGTCCAGCTGAACGGCTTTGCCGACCAATTCTTCGCGCCGACACCACCCGGCCCGGCGACCGCGTTCCAGGCAGCCTACAACAATGCGACGCCGACCAATCCCGGCGAGCTGCCGGCGGACTTCTTCACCATCCCGAATTTCGGCGCCGCGCCCAGCACCGATGCCTTCAACTTCCAGGTCAATCCGGCGCTGCTCAACGGCACCGCGACGGTCAAGCAAGCCTCGGTACCGGCCGTGGTCAGCCAGTTGATCGCGACCAACAACAATTTCGCGGCCGGCGGCGTCAGCACGACCAATTCGACCTATACCGGCATCACCGAGGCGATCGCCAGCAACCAGACCCAGCGCGCGCAACTGGCCCAGACCAATCAGCAAAGTTCCTCGGCCGCACTGACCACCACGCAAGCGACCTATCAGAACGCGACCGGCGTCAACGTCAATACCGAGCTGACCCAGCTGATCGTGCTGCAAAACACCTATGGCGCCTCGGCCAAGGTGATTTCAGTCGTGCAGTCACTCTTCACGGCGCTTGAGGGCGCCATTCCGGCCACGGCCTGAGGGAGCGCCAGATGAGCAACGGCATTTCCGCCGCCGGCTTTTTCACCGGCAATACCGCGCTGATCACCGCTTCGGAAAACCAGATCACCACGCTGACCCAGGAACTGAACAGCAATACGAAATCGATCTCGCTGCAAGGTTATGGCAGCTCGGCCCCGACCATCCTCAACCTCACCGATTCGGTGAGCGAGACCCAGGGCTTCATCAATACCAGCACCCAGGTCAACACCAATTTGACTGCCTACGACACGACACTCAACCAGCTGACCAGCGATGCCAACCAGCTCAACACCGCGCTGACCCAAGTATCGCCGACCAACCCGACCGCGATCCCGACGCTGCAAGCACTGATCAACGGCCTGCAAACCGATGTCGGCGCGACACTCAACACCCAGATCGGCAATAGTTTTCTCTATTCCGGCACCCGCTTCAACACACAGCCCGTGGTCGATCTGACCCAGCTTGCCCCGCCGGCCGTGCCCACACCCTTCACCCCGGTCGTGCCGAACAATGTGGCGCTGCCCTCGCCGCCCAACCCGCCCGGCACGTTCAATTCGCCGCTGCCGACCTACGACACGCAGAGCCCGGCGGTCGATCCGAACAACCAGGCTTACGCGACACAAACCCTGAATGTCTCGCCGACTTCGACGGTGACCTTCGGCATCACCTCGAACAATCCGAGCATCCAAGCGCTGGTCTATGCCCTTTCGGAGGCGCAGGCCGGCGCCAATGCCACCGGGGCAACGCAAACCCAGTTTTTCGCCAACGCCACCTCAGCACTCCAAACCGCGATCACCGGCATCCAGGCGCTTCAGGCGCAAAACGACAATAACGAGGTGGTGATCAAGAGCCAGCAATCGGTCCAGAACCTGACCATCGACAATCTGCAAAATCAGCTCGGCAATTTACAGGATGTCGATGCCGCGACCGTCGCAACTCAGCTTACCAATGTCGAAAATCAGTTGAATGACAGCTTCAAGGCCACGGCATCGATCATCAACCTGTCGATTCTCCAGGATCTTTAGCGCCTCGATTGACCGCGACCTTGCTCCAATTCTCTGCGGAAGTGAAAATTTAACCGTTCGTCGGCGAGGATGTCATGAAACCGCTCGCGCTCACGCCAGGAAACGAAGCCATGTCCGTCCCCACCCTGCGTCGCCGTTCGACCCAGGCCGACATCTCGGCCGTCGCGCGGGATGGCGGGGCGGTCATCGACGCCGCGGCGGCCCCCTCGTCGGCGCCCTATGACCAGTTCGACGACAAGGCGATCCTGATCACCGGCGCCACTGGCTCGTTCGGCCGGCGCTTCATCCGCACCCTGCTGGAACGCTCGCGCGTCCGCCGCGTCGTGATCTATTCGCGCGACGAATTCAAGCAATATGAGATGCAGCAGGAACTGGCGACCGGCACCGCCGGCCAGGCGCTGCGCTTTTTCATCGGCGATGTGCGCGACCAGAACCGGCTGGCGCTGGCGATGCGCGAGATCGATATCGTCATCCATGCCGCGGCCTTAAAGCATGTGCCGGCCGCCGAATATAACCCGATGGAATGCATCCGCACCAATATCAACGGCGCGGAAAATGTCGTTCAGGCGGCGTTGCAATGCGGCGTCGAGCGGGTGCTGGCGCTCTCGACCGACAAGGCGGCCAACCCGATCAATCTCTATGGCGCCTCCAAGCTTGCCTCCGACAAGATCTTCGTCGCCGCCAACAATCTGTCCGGCTCGGTCGGTACGCGCTTTTCGGTCGTGCGCTACGGCAATGTCGTCGGCTCGCGCGGCAGCGTCATTCCGTTCTTCCGCAAACTGATCGACCAGGGTGCCGCCGATCTGCCGATCACCGACGACCGCATGACCCGGTTCTGGATCACCTTGCAGCAAGGTGTCGATTTCGTTGCCGCCTCGATCGCGATGATGCGCGGCGGCGAAATCTTCGTGCCGAAGATCCCGAGCATGCGCGTGGCCGATCTTGCCCGGTGCATGGCGCCCGACCTGCCGACGCGGGTGATCGGCATCCGCCCCGGCGAGAAATTGCACGAGGTCATGGTGACTGAGGATGATTCGCGCCAGACACTGGAGCTGGATGATCGCTATGTGATCGAGCCGGCCTTCAATTTCTGGGCGCGCGAACCCTATATCGATTTGGGCGCCCGGCCGGTACCCGATGGTTTCCGCTTCGCCTCGGACACCAACACCGATTGGCTCGACGCCGAGCGGCTCGGCCAATTGCTGATGGAGGCGCATTGATGGCGCGCCCGCACCTCGTGGAATCTTTCCTGCCCTATGCGCGGCAGCAGATCGACGACCTCGACATCGACGCCGTGATCTCGGTGC
>JBAVTK010000480.1:0-8161 GCA_049696095.1 Aliidongia sp.
CCGCCCGGCGGCACCGTCGGCATCGCGCCAGCGCCGGCGTCGGCCGAATGGCGGCTTGGGATCGGCTCTCTCGGGCACCGCACGCTAAGCCCGCAGGACTCGGGCAGTCGCACGCCTTCTCTCGCAATGCGGGAGAAGGCGTCGCTTCAACTCAGGCCGACAGGTTCAAACGCATCGCGTCCGCGGTCGAAGGCCGCGAGACGGACGGCAACCTCGTTCAGACCTTGTGGATAGGCTGGACGATGTGATGCCATTCACCATCCGACGTCTGCCATTCGTAATCGACAGTACCCTCGGTCAATTGGGTATTGAGCACGGCTATCGCCTTGAAGTTCACCGGAATGACCGGGCCGATCCCGGCATGCGGCGGCCAATGGATGCACGGATAGCCGGTCAGATCGAAGCGAACCTTGGAACCCGGCCCCATGACCGTCAGATAGGTCATGCTGCCATGGACATGTGATTTCGTCAGGCCGGACGGCGGCGTCACCGCCTGGCTCACCTCGGCATAACCGGTCACTTCACTTTTCGGCGTATAGACAACCAACGAGAGATTGAGTTCAGGAGCACCCAGCAAACCCCCGGTCGAGCTTTGAAGTTTCAGCTGAAACAGGCCGACGGGGCGGGTCTGAGATACATCGCTCATCGTAATCCTCCTATTACCGATTCAACGCTTGGGGTTTTGGCGACGACATCACTGTCGCGGCGCTACAAACTATGATTGATTGAAATCAATGTCAATTATCACATGGTAGTAAATTGGTGAACACAGATTGCGTATATAATCAGATCGGCGCTGTTACGTCGACGTGTGATCGTCACGAGTCGGGGCCGCCATCGTGAAAGGGGACCGGAGCCAGCGAGTTCGCCGGTGATCTGGGCGTCCCGAATGATCGGTCCGCCCTTGATCCGACGACCTGTCATCGGCTCCGCGAGCGCGGGCAGACCTCCGATCTCCAAGGCCCGCGATACGCGAATCGCCCGTGCGCTTGAGGTCGGTCAAGGAATGAGAACGGCGGCGCCGTCGAACCGACCGGCACGCAAATCGGCCAAGGCCTGATTGGCCTGCCGGAGCGGATAGCGCGTGATTTGGGTGGCGATCCCGATTGCCGGCGCCAGGCGCAGGAAATCGGTCCCGTCCTGCCGCGTCAGATTGGCGACCGAGAGGAGCTGACGCTCCTCCCAGAGCAGCCGGTATGGAAAGCTCGGAATGTCGCTCATATGGATGCCGGCGCAGACGACGCGACCGCCCTTGCGCACCGCCTTCAGCGCCAGAGGCACGAGTGCGCCGATGGGCGCGAAGATGATCGCGGCATCAAGCGGCTCCGGCGGCGCTTCGTCCGACCCGCCGGCCCAGACGGCACCGAGGCCAAGGGCGAAGGCCTGGCCGGCGACATCGCCTGGCCGGGTAAAGGCGAAGACCGATCGTCCCTGATACCGCGCGACCTGGGCGATGATGTGGGCGGCGGCACCGAAGCCATAGAGGCCGAGCCGCCTGCCCTCGCCGGCAATCACCAACGACCGCCAGCCGATCAGCCCGGCACAGAGTAGCGGCGCCAGCGCGGCGGCGTCGCCGATCTCGCCGAGTGGGAACGCATAGCGCGCATCGGCGATCACGGCACTGGCGAAACCACCATCGCGCGTATAGCCGGTGAAGCGCGGGTGATCGCACAGATTCTCATGGCCGGCGCTACAGAATGGACAGTGGCCGCACGTATGGCTGAGCCAAGTCACGCCAACCCGCTCGCCCAAATGCCGCCCCTCGACCCCGCCACCGATCATGTCGATCCGGCCGACGATCTCGTGGCCGGGGATGATTGGCAGCATCGGCTGGGGCAACTCACCATCGACGACATGCAGATCGGTTCGGCAGACGCCGCAGGCGGCTATGACGACCCGGATCTCGCCGGGGCCGGGGCGGCGCTCCGGCAGGTCGGTCCACTCCAGAGCGGTACCGGGTTGCTTCAGAACCATCGCATGCATCGCCGTCTCCGGTTTAAGCGGTTCGCTCAGTGTGACACCAGCACGCAGCGATCGGCCGTGAGCAACAGTCTGGGCCGGCTCAACACGCCGGCAAAGCGTGAGGTCATCTGAATCATCAGAAAGACCGCGAAGGTGATGGCGACCAGCAAGGCGGCAAACTTCGCCCGGTCGTTGGCCAACAGCTTGTAGGCAATCTCAAGATACCGACCATGGCTGCGCCGCCGTTTCTCCGATGGTTCGTTGTCGGGTGCAGCCGTTCTTCCTCGGGTATCAAGGGAACCCCCGCATCGAAATGCTGCACTGACCTTGCCGATCATCGGCCGAGATGCGACCGGGCGGCCTTGATGTGCATCAAGTCGATCGCGTTATCGCGAAATTCTCCGCCACGATGCGTCGGGAAGAGGTCGCGAGCCGCGTCGCTTTCGCAGATTTCCGATTATTGCGCATCAAGGTCGGCGCGCAGCCGGCGCAGCAGCGCCATGCGCGTTTGATCGCTGGGCGCCCGGTGCAGTGTGTCCGCCAGTTCGAGCAGAAACCCGGACTGGGCATTGTGCCAATCCGCTTCGGCCAGCTTGGCATCCTGTAGCCGACCGACGCCGCAATCGAGCTTGGCCGGGCGGCTCGGGTCCAGCACGATCCTATTGCCGAGGCTCGGCCGCAAGATCGGCGGCCGGTTGCCGTCCGATTCGGCGGCGAGGAGTGCCGCCAGCGCCGCCGTCGCCACCGCCTCGCCATGGGACAATAGGATCGCACTGGCGACCGGCTGGCACGTCTTGATCCAATCGACCAATTGGGCCTGGTCGGCATGGCCGGAATAGAGATCGATATCGCGGATATGCGCGCGCACGCGCACCTCTTCGCCCAGAATTCGGACGGCGCGCGCACCATCGAGCAGCAGGCGGCCGAGCGTCCCGGGCGCCTGGTACCCGACCAGTAGGATCGTGCTCTGCGGCCGCCACAGATTATTCAGCAGGTGGTGCCGGATTCGACCGGCATCGCACATGCCGCTGGCCGACAGGATGATCGCTCCGGATGTGATGTTGTTGAGCCGCTTCGACTCCTCGGCCGTCTCGACAAAGCGGATGTTCGGTCCATCGAAGGGATATCGGGTGAGTGCGGCCTCACCCAACTCGTCGGCATGGCGCCGGAACACCTCGGTCGCGCGAACCGCAAGCGGCGAATCGAGGAAGATCGGCGTGTCGCCGAGTATGCCCTCGTGATTCAGCATGCCGAGATCAAACAGCAGCTCCTGGGTACGCTCAATAGCAAAGACCGGAATGATCAGATTGCCGCCATGACCCAGCGCTTCCTTCACGTCGGCGCCGAACCGCAGGCGCCGCTCGGCCGCCGTGACATGCTCGCGGCGGCGGTCGCCATAGGTCGATTCGACGATGAGGTAGTCGAGCCCCTGCGGTCCCTGCGGTTCGCCGTGGAGCGCGCGGGCCTCGGTGCCGATATCGCCGGAGAACAGCAAATGCACAATGTCGTCGCCGCTGTTGATCTCCAGTTCGATCGAGGCCGCACCCAGGATATGGCCCGCCGTCCAGTAACGGGCCTTGACGCCCGGCATCGGTTCGAACCATGTGTCGAGCGTCACCGGCGAAATCTGCCCGAGCGCGTGTTCTGCGTCCTGCTTGGTATAGATCGGCTCGACCGGCGTCTCGCCGCGTTGCCGCAGCCGGCGGTTCAAATGCTCGACCTCGCTCTCCTGAATGAACCCTGAATCCGGCAGCATGTAGGTCAAGAGATCGCGCGTCGGCTCGGTTGCATGAATATGGCCGACATAACCGTCCTTGATGAGCTTCGGCAGCAGTCCGCTATGGTCGATATGCGCGTGGGTCAACAGCACCGCGTCGATCTCGGCCGGTTTGAACGGGAAAGACCGGTAGTTCAGCTCCTTCAGCGATTTCGGCCCCTGAAACATGCCGCAATCGACGAGGAGCCCGCCGCCCTGATGTTCGACCAGATAGCACGAGCCGGTGACTGTGCCGGCTGCGCCCAGAAAATGCAGGAGCGGTTTCATGACGACGTCCTTTCGAGCGCCCAGGCAAGCACTTGGGTCAGCGCGTCGGCCGCCAGAAGCAGCTCGATCACCTTGTCATTCGGCCGATCGAGCCGGCAATAGACGATCGCCGCCGCGGCCGGCGGCACCACCCACACCAGGCTTTGGCCGTCAGGAAAGGAATGCCGATCGATCGAGTGGCACGAGTATCCGAGCGCGGCAGCGAGGGCGAGGGCGAAACGGAAGTCGACTGGCAGCCAGGCATGGGTTCTGAACAGCGCCTCCCCGGCCTCGACCACATTGCGCATCTCCTGGATGTCCGGATCGACCTTGGCCAGGACCTCCATGGTATCGGCCGTACCGGTCGGCGAGGTGATCGCGCGCGACGAGGTTTTGGGGATCGACAAGCCATGGGCCGCGACGATCGGCACGACGATCTTCTCGCTCGGCCATTCGAGACAGCGACCTGCCCTGGCCATCGCGCGGGTCAGATGCACAACCTCGTTGGTCGTGAGAAAACTGGCGGACGAAATCAGAAAGGCGGTGATTTCCGTCTTGGAATAACGCATTTCCGCGATCTCGCCGATGATCGCATCGAAATCATCGGCCGACAGAGCCTCACCCTCGACCTTCCGGCGAACCGCTTCGAGGCTCTTGGCCGGAGCCGCCTGGACCACTCCGACCGGTGCTCCCTCCGGCAGTCCGAGCAAGGTGAAGCCCAGCGCCGAGACGCCGACCTCGTCGGGCAGCAGCCAGCCATCATGATCGATCACGTTGAGAACCGCGATCAGGTGGCGGCCATCGGCCTCGACCTTCGACAGCGCCTGGAAATCAGCCGACCGATAGATGCAGGCACCGCGCGGGAGGTAGACGACCGGCTCGCGATAGGTATCGATCGGGACACGCCGCAGCTTCAGGTAGGGCGCGCACCAGGCCGCGTTGTCGAGTGCCGCATCCAAACTGATCTGCTGTTCCATCGTGCCATCTCCTCCAGATGGCACATTTTCGGATTTAGCCGCGCTTGGGCCATGATCCAGATCAAGGGAAGCGCCAGTTTGCCGGCCTATCCGACCGCGACGCCCTCCGCGGCCCGTTCTTCTGAGCGCACTTTCGCCGTTTTCGGTCGCCGGGCGATTTCGTCCAGCAATTCGAGCCAGCCTTTGACGGGCAGCAAATGCTCGACCAACGCGGCGACGATCCGCTCGGCGGTTGCCGGCGAATCGAAGCGGACGCGCAAACCAACCCGAACGATCTGATCGTGGGATAATTCCGAACGCAGCCCGGTGCCGCGCAGGGCCGCCAGCACCCTGCTCAAATCGGCGCGGCGCACGCGGTCTTCGATCGAATAGGGTAGACGGCAGATCATCGTCGCGCAATCGACGATGACGCCGCCGCCCTCGGTCCGCGCCGCGGCCTCGAACGCGTGGCCGCCGAAGCTGAAGCCGAAGGGCACCGGCACCAGGCAGTCTGCGCGCCGCAATCGTCCAGCCGTGAGATCGACCGCGATACCGCCGACTTCGAGCGGGAACAGATCCTCATCGGCCAAAAACGACAGGGCCGAATTTGTCCCTGTCGAATGGGGCGCTTGCGCCATGGGGCTGTCCATTATCAAGGTGAGGGTATCGAGAAACATGGTGCGATTAGCTTAACTTCCGGTAAAATTTTATCGATCCCGACCGACCTTCTCAGTGTCGGATGGTGCAGTTTCGCGCTATAGGAACGACATGCGGCGCTTCGGCCGTGTGACCGCTTCGCTTCGCCATTCTTCCTGAGGCTACCCCGCCTTGCCGCACATTAATCGAACCTTCGCCCTTGTTCTGACCGTGCTGGCCATCGTCGTGGCCGGCACTCTGGGCACGCGGCTCTATATGGGGCGAGAGGCCGAGGACCGACTCGACGAAATCGATGTCGTCGATTTCGCCGATCTCGCGCCCGAGCCGAAGACCGACCGGTTCCTCATGTGTCCCGAGGCGGTGTGCAACATTCCCGCCGACATGACCAGTCCGGTCTTCGATGTCGAGTGGGAAAGGTTGCGCGACTATTGGAGTGAGGTAGTCGCCCATCAATCGCATGTCAAATTGATCAGCGGGGACGGCGAGCTGGAAAAGATCGCCTATGTCCAACATACCCCGATTCTTCGGCTGCCGGAGATCGTGACCATCGAATTCTATCCGCTGGGCGAGCATCGCTCGACCTTTGCTATCGAGAGCCATTCCCGCTACGGCATTGCCAGCTTGACCGGCAACAAACCACGCGTCTTGGCCTGGGTCGATCTGCTACAGCGTGTCGCTCGCCAGCATCCGGCACCATAGGACACCAGCCTCGCAACGGCCGTCCAAACCAGCACGGGTCAGCGATCGAGAATGGTTTCATCGAACGGCAGGATGCCCTTGCGGTCTTCGATCTCAATCACCCAGAGATCGGGATCGCGACTTCGGCTGCGCTCGATATAAGCGTCAGCGACCTGTTCCGTTACCGATTCCGCACCGGTGCCGCGATACCACGCCCGTGCGCCTGCCCCATCACGCGTTTCGGCGAGGACGCTACAGCCCCGTTCGAAGCGATTCCGCTTGATCAGCAACGCCCCGCTGGTCGGGTCGCCCTTTCGTAACACCGTGACCGGGATATTTTCGAGATCGCCGCGGCGGATGCAGGCTTGCACCCAGAGTTCCGTCCTGAGCCGTGCCGCTGTCATCACACCCGCCTGAAAGGGCAATGGCCGCTCGGAGAGCTGGCCATTGAAGAATGTGCGTTGCGCAGTGAACCTGGCTAGTCGCCGGTCTTGAGTCGCTTTGTAGCGGATTGTGTCGGATTGTAACAAGGGGTAAAAATGGGAATATCGCAAAAAATTTTCGGGGCGCCTGGGAATAATTGTCTAAAATTTTCCGCCTGCCCGGCCGCCTCAGTCGAAATCATAGGGGCGCCGTGCAGCCACGACAGGATCGATCGCGCTGCGATAAAGCTGGCGCAGGGCTGCGAAATGCGCGTCATGGGTCGAAGGATTGAACAGCGACCAGGGTTCGGCCGCCTTCAGGACCGGGGTCGCCGCCGTCAAATGTGTACGAAACGTCGAGAAATCCGTGGCGGCTTGGTCGAACTTGCCGGCCTGATTCGAATCGTTGACCTGACGCAGCAACAGCACCAGTTCCTTCAGCGCCGCGCGCGCCGCGACACGTTCCGCCCGGCCGCCAGTCACGGAGGCATCCTTGCGTTCCGGGTATTTTTCGGTGAGTTCGCGCAATTCGCCCGCCACGGTATCGACCGTCAAAGCGATGACCGTCCCGTCATGCGCCGGGACAGCCGCGTCAAGCACACTCAGGAAATCCGTGATCTCCGTGACGTTCTGGTCGACATCGGCAAGCACGCTCGGCTCCTCGCCATCGCCGACCGCACGCAGATAGGCCGCAAGGTCCGACCGGTCCTGAGCCGACAATCCAAGATAAAACACCCGGTCGAAATGGATGATGACCTCCTCATAGCTGGCATAGCGGCCATCGTGAAAATAGGGCGCGTTAAAATTGGCATTGAGCAGCGTCGGCGTCTTGAACAGGCCGGTCGATCCGACATCATGCTGCTGGTGATCGACGAAGCCGGCCGAGGGCATGTGGCACGAAGCGCAACTCAGGCTTGGATCATGGGCAAACGGCTTGACGAACAGTGCCGCCCCCCGCTTTTCCGCATCGGTCGGGTGGGCCAGCGTGCCATCGAGACCGAGTCGCCGATTGGGCAGAAAGTCGATATCCTGGATATAGGCGACGAGACCATCGAGGATTTCAGGCGCCGGTTCGGCACCGGCAAACTCGGTGACGATGACGGTGCGGACGAAGTCGCGCAGTGACGCCGTCCTGCCATCATGTCCGTAAGGGGCGAGAAAACGCGCCCCGCGCAGGCTGGGAATGGTCACGGCGTCGGCAAAGCCATTATCGGCCTTCGGGTTGAACAAAGCGCCGGTCGTGTCGAACGTGCCCGGCCGGGTCGAGGCGCCGGGCAGGAAGAAATGGGCATTGCCGGCGCCATTGATGTGGCAGGTACCGCAACTGATGCCGGCCTGACGGGCCGGGCCGCCCAAGATCGAGGGCGCGCTGAACGCCATGTCACCCAGATTGATCAGATAGGATTTTCGCCCCTGAATCGCCTCGGAATGGAACAGCTCGCGCGGCCGCGCCAGTGCTTCCT
>JBAVTK010000481.1:0-4220 GCA_049696095.1 Aliidongia sp.
GCGGCTGGACCGTGAGGCCGAATCGTCGGCAGCGTGAGATGTGCCTGTCTACGAGCGACCGCCGAGCGTGCGATTGAAGAACGCCAGATAGGTTTCCCAAAGCTGCGTCTGCTTGCGCGGCGTATTCACCCCATGGCGCTGACCGGGAAACAGCATCAGGTCGAACGGCGTGGATTGGTCTTGCAGGGCCGCCATGATGCGCGTCGAATTTTCGAACACGACATTGTCGTCGGCCATGCCGTGGAGCAGCAGGAGCCGCGGCGCACCGGGTGCCGCCAAAGCCGGCAGGCGGGGCAGCAGTGCCGCGCCATCGTAAGCCGCCCCGGTGATCCGGGGATCGCCCATATAGCGTTCGGTATAATGGGTGTCATAGAAGCGCCAGTCGGAGGGCGGGCCACCGGCCGCACCGGCGGCGAAGCCGGCACCTGGCTCGGTCAGCAGGCGAATGGTCATGAACCCGCCATAGGACCAGCCCATCACGCCGATCCGCGCGGGATCGACGAAGGGCAGTGCTGCCAGATAGCGCTGGCCGAGGATCTGATCGCGGACCTCCGGCCCACCCATCGCCTCGCGGATCGGCGCTTCGAATTTGAGCCCGCGATTGGAGGTTCCCCGATTGTCGAGGCGGAAGACGATGAAGCCGGCCTGGGTCAGTAGCTGGTCGGTCCCGCCCGACCAGATTTTGCGCACACTGGGCAAGGCGCCCGGCCCGCCATAGACACTGACGATCGCCGGGTAGCGCTTTTGCGGATCGAAATCATATGGTTTGGTCACTGAGTAGTGCAGCGTCTGGCCGTCCTCGGCGGTCAGCGTGCCGAATTCCGGGTAGGATTTGTGGTCGAGATAGGGGAAATAGGGATGGTTCTCGGCCAGCCGGTTTTCCTCGATCCAGGATAGACGCTCGCCGCCGATCGAATAAAGCGCGGTCTGTGCCGGGGTCTTCGGGTCGCTATATGTCCCGACGAAGCTGCCATTATCCTTGGCCAGTTCGACGTTCCACCAGCCATCGCCGTTGGTGATCCGCTTCGGTTCGCCCGGTGTTTCAAAACTGGTGACGTAGAGATGGCGCGCCAGCGGATCACCGATCGAGGCGACGAAATAGACCAGGCCCTTTTCCTCATCGACCCCGGCGACCGCCGAGGCGTGGGCACCCGCACCGCCGCTCAGCGCCACCGGCCAATCGCCCTCTGTGATAGCGCGGATCAGCGTGCCGTCCGGCCGGTAGAGATAGAGATGATGAAAGCCCGTGCGTTCGGAGCCCCAGATGAAATTACCGTTCTTGAGAGGCGTGAAGGTGTCGTCGAGATTGATCCAGGGCTTGCGCGTCTCGGTGACGAGCACCTTGGCGGCCCCGGTTGCCGGATCGACCGCCAGCAGGTCGAGCCGGGTCTGATCGCGGCTTTCGCGCTCAACATAGAGCGTCTTGCCGTCCTTGGCCCAATCGACCCGCGCCAGATAGATGTCGGCTTCCGGCCCGAGATCGACCTTGACCCGCCTCCCGCTGCTTAGGCCGGTGACAAAGAGCTCGACCGTGGCGTTGGGCCGCCCGGCGCGCGGATAGCGCTGATTGACCACCGCCACGCCATCGGCGCCGATCTCGAAGCGGGGCACGATATCGACCTTGGTTTCATCGACGCGGGTGAAGGCGATGCGATCGTCGCCCGGTGCCGTCCAATAGCCGGTGTAGCGATCCATCTCCTCCTGTGCCACGAATTCTGCCGTGCCGAACGAAATCGCCGCACCGCCCTCGGTGGTGAGGCGCCGATCCTGGCCGGTCTTCAGATCAAGGACATGAAGATTCTGGTCGCGGATATAGGTGACGTAGCCGCCCTTGGGGCTGATCCGTGCGTCGGTCGCACCGCCGGCGGTCTCGCCCAGCTTTTTGACGGTACCGGTTGCGGCATCGGCCAGATAAAGATTGCCGCCGGCCGGAATCAGGATCGCCTTGCCCTTCTCATCCCATTTGTAATCGACCACGCCGTGCTCGCCCGCGATTCGCTGCCGCTCGCGCCGGCTCTTTTCCGCTTCCGTCAGGACGGTACCTTTGGGTTCGATCGCCGCCCCCTCGATCAGGCGGCGCGGCTCGCCGCCCGTGACCGGACGCGCCCAGAGATCGAACGTCGTGGGATCGTTCGGTTCCGGCTTGAGATAGGTGACGAGCGCCCCATCGGGCGACAATTCGACGCCGCGCGGCGCGGGACCGTTCAAGGCCGGTGCATCGAATACACGCCCGATCGGCAATTCTTCGGCGGTGGCGGAAGTCGCAAGCATCGCGAGGGCGCCCCAGAGCAGGAGATATGGTTTCATCATCCGGCCAAGCTGCCAAATCCTTGCGCCGGGCGCAACCGCGCTTTGCGCGCAAACCACGCCTTGGGGCATAATTCAACCTCGAACAGAAATCTCCGAAAGATTGAAAACGCTGGACCGCCTCGCCCGTCGATCGTGATAGTCTCGTGACAGCGGGACCAGATCTTCGGAAGGGGCGCAGCATGAGCGACGCAAACCACCCTCTGGGCTTCCTGCGCGAGCTGACTTGGAGCCATATCCTTGTCATCGTCGCAATTCTGCTGTTCTGCCGTCTCTGCGTTCTCGCGGTGAGACGGGCGGTCCGCCATGTTGCCGAACGCGCCCCGTCGCATCGGCGCCTGTTGATCTTGCGGATCGCGCCGCTTGCCCGGCTGCTGATCTGGATCGTCGGCATCGTGATCATCGTTCCGATTCTGGTCGAGCCCAGCTTCGAGGATATCGTGGCGCTGCTGGCCACCGTGGGCCTGGCGCTCGCCTTTGCGCTCAAGGATTATGTCAGCTGCCTGATCGCCGGCATCGTGACGATCGTCGAGAACACCTACCAGCCTGGCGACTGGATCGAGATCGACGGCGCCTATGGTGAAGTGACGGTCGTCGGCGCAAGAGCCGTGCATCTCGTCACGGCCGACGACACCGAGGTGATCATCCCGCATTCCCGGCTTTGGTCGAAAAGTGTGTACAATGCCAGCAGCGGGAAGCGGAGCCTGCTTTGCGTGACGAATTTCTACCTGCGGGCCGACCATGACGGTGCTGCGGTGCATCTGACCCTGGTCGAGATCGGTGAAACCAGCAGCTACCGCAAGCCGGACAGCCCGGTGAAGGTCGCGGCGTCCGAATTGCCGTGGGGCACGCGCTACAAGCTCAAGGCCTATGTCAACGATAGTCGCGAGCAATTCGCCATGATCACCGACCTGACCATCCGCGGCAAGGAACGGCTCCGGGCAATGGATATCGTGTTTGCCCATGCGCCCTATGCCGAAGTGGCGGGCAAGTGACGGCAGGGGGGCAAGCGGCGTTCGAAAGAGTACGAACCGGGCTGATGCAGAGCGCCCCGAGGCCGCGCGCATTTTCGCCCAGCGCTACCCGGATGGCGCGGCTCATAGCGCGGGGGTCGGCAGCTTCTTGGGGCGCACCCGCTTCGGCAGCCGCTCGATGTCGAGCAACCCCCCGATCTCGTCACGCCCCGGATCGATGATGTCCCTGATCGCGTCGCCGAACCCGAGCACAAACAGCGCCATCGCATACACCCCCATCGACACCGAGGGATCGCCCTTCTCGACTTTCAGATAGGTGGTTCTGGCCGAGCCGATTCGCTCCGCCATCATCATCGTGGTCAGATTTCGCCTGCGCCGCGCCGTGGAGATGTCGGTGCCGAGCTTGGCGAGCGACCGGCGCAGCTTCGGCGAAAGCGATTCCAGGGCGGACGATTGCATAGTAAAGTCTCATTATATAGCTGAAATGCGTTATACGATCTCATATATAAGACTTTAATTAAAAGAAGGCGACAAGAAGACATCATGAAACGGGTCGTCGCTGGGCCTTGGATTTCCCCATGCTCAGGAAGCAGGGTGCTAACGACGCAAGGGACTAGACGAGGCTGACCGACCTGTGGCATTCAACGAGGAAGGTGCTGCATAAAACGTCGGCGGGTCGTTGGAACGCTGCCGACGACATTCCGAGCCCTGCGGGCGTGGTGGAACTGGTAGACGCGCCGGACTCAAAATCCGGTTCCGAGAGGAGTGTCGGTTCGATTCCGACCGCCCGCACCACCTTCAAACTTCCGTTTCAGAGCCGGTCAGGCATGGCGATTGCTGGGCTGCGAGGTGGGCGAACTGTGCTAGGCGGGGTCCTTGCCAAGGCGCTCCTGGTTCGGTTTTGGAAGCGCGTTGAGAGGGAAGTCGCCAAGATCGTCG
>JBAVTK010000482.1:0-7327 GCA_049696095.1 Aliidongia sp.
GCGTGGCCCGCTGCCGCCGGGCCCGGCGCCGCCATTGGGTGCCGGGCGCGCGGCGGCACCATTTTGCAGCGCCTTGACGATCTCGCCCGGCGGCGGCAGATCGGTGACGAAGACCAGGCGGATCAGCGCCATCTCGGCCGCCTTCATCGGCTGAGGTGCGGTCTGGACCTCGCCCAGCCCCTTCAGCAGCATCTGCCAGCAGCGCGCCAGGACCGCGATGCCGAGCTTGCCGGCCAGTGCGGCACCGCGCTGCCGGTCCTGACCGTCGGCCAGCGGGGCGACGGCGGCAGCCGGGTCGTTCGGCCGCTCCAGCTTGAGGCGCGTGACGAAATGGGTGAGGTCGAGCAGATCTTGCATGACCATCGCCGGATCGGTGCCGCCATTATAGAGCGCCTCCAGCAGCCCAAGGGCACGCGCGGCATCGCCGCCCAGCAACGCCTCGAACAGATCGAAGGTCAGGCCGCGATCGGCGACGCCCAGCATGTCGCGCACCGCGGTCTCGGTGATGGTCTGGCCGAATCCCAGTGCTATCGCCTGATCGAGGATCGAGAGGCCATCGCGCACCGAGCCGTCGGCCGCGCGCGCGATGAGCGCCAACGCAGCCGGCTCGATCGAAACCGCCTCCCGCACCGCCAGCGTGCCGTAATATTCCGCCAGCATCGCCTCGCCGATTCGCGGCAACGTATAGCGCTGGCAGCGCGACAGCACCGTCACCGGCACTTTGTTGATCTCGGTCGTGGCGAAGACGAATTTGATGTCGGGCGGCGGCTCCTCCAGCGTCTTCAACAGCGCGTTGAACGCCGCCTTGGACAGCATATGCACTTCGTCGACGATATAGATCTTGTAGCGTGCGGAGACCGGGCGATAGCGCACGCTCTCGATCAATTCGCGCATGTCATCGACGCCGGTGCGGCTCGCTGCATCCATCTCGATCACGTCGGGATGCCGATCCTCGGCGATCGCCCGGCACGGATCGCACAGGCCGCACGGGCTCATGGTCGGGCCGCCGGTGCCGTCCGGCCCGATGCAATTGAGCGCGCGCGCGATCAGCCGGGCGGTCGTGGTCTTGCCGACGCCGCGCACGCCGGTCAGCATGAAGGCATGCGCGATCCGGCCGGAATTGAACGCGTTGGTCAGCGTGCGGACCAGCGTGTCATGGCCGATCAGCTCGCCGAAGGTCGTCGGGCGATATTTGCGGGCAAGAACCCGGTATTCCGCGGTGCCGCTCATCTCGGCCGGACGAAGCGGAAAATCTCGGAAACGGCGGGGCGAT
Organism: Aliidongia sp.; assembly: GCA_049696095.1. Classification (GTDB taxonomy): domain Bacteria; phylum Pseudomonadota; class Alphaproteobacteria; order ATCC43930; family CGMCC-115725; genus JAXDMU01. The sequence continues at coordinate 1,274 of JBAVTK010000482.1, forward strand.
CGATCACGGGCGGCGCGGGGCTCGACAGCGGCCGGTGCCGCCAAGGCGATGAGAGGGTGGGAGACCGGCTGCGGCCCAGGCCGAAACTCACTGCGGCTGCTTCCTTCCGGACCTGACCGGGTTGGCGAGGAACCTGCCCATAGCCGACCTCCCGAAGCCACTATACCAGCGTCCGGGGGGCGGGGCGCAAGCATCGTCATGGCGGGGCAGCAATTTGTGCGGATCTGTCCGGTGGGCGCCCCGTTAGGAACGTCCCCGCGATCCGAGCCATTGGATTTGCCTTGTCCGGCGTAATCGGCCTATCGTCCACCACCAAGCCGGCTTGCTGGCCGGGACGCTTGGAGGCGTGCCGCAATGAATTTCGATTTTTCCGACGAGCTGAAGCAGCTGCGCGATCAGGCGCGGCGGTTCTTGGCCGAGCAGTGCCCGCCCACGGCCGTCCGCCGCGTGCTGGAGGGCGAGGCGTCCTATGACCGTGCGCTCTGGCTGAAATTGGCCGAGATGGGCTGGCTTGGCGCGGCTGTGCCCGAGGCGTTCGGCGGTGCCGGGCTCGGTCACGAGGGGTTGTGTGTGTTGGCCGAGGAATTGGGGCGCGCGCTGGCGCCCGTGCCGTTCGCATCCTCGATCTATCTTGCCGCCGAGACGATCATGTTTGCCGGCAGTCCGGCCCAGAAGGAAGCCTATCTGCCCAAGCTCGCCAGCGGCGAGCGCATCGGCACGCTGGCCTTGGCCGAAGGGCAGGGCAACCCCGATCCGCGGCGCATCGAAACCACGGTGTCGGGCGGTCGGATCTCCGGTCTCAAGCTGCCGGTCACCGATGGCGGGATCGCCGATCTCGCCATCGTGCTCGCGCGAGAAAGCGGGCTGCTGGCCTTGTTCCTGGTCGATCTCACCGGTCCCGGCGTCGTGCGCGAGGCGGTCGCGACCATCGATCCGAGCCGCGATCATGCCCGAATCACCTTGACCGACGCGCCGGCCGAGCGGCTGGGCGCGGCCGGCGAAGGTTGGGCGATCACGCGCCGTGCGCTCGATCGTGCCGCCATCCTTGTCGCCTTCGAGCAGATCGGCGGGGCGCAGGCCTGCCTCGAAATGGCGCGCGATTATGCGCTCGAACGCTACGCATTCGGCCGGCCGATCGGCTCGTTCCAGGCGATCAAGCACAAGCTCGCGGATGTCTATATCGCGACCGAACTGGCGCGCTCGAATGCCTATTACGGCGCCTGGGCGCTGGCCGGCGACGCGGCCGAACTGCCCGTGGCAGCCGCCTCCGCCCGTGTCGCGGCGACCGAGGCTTTTCACTTGGCGTCAAAGGAAAATATTCAGACTCATGGCGGCATGGGGTTCACCTGGGCTGGTGACTGTCATCTCTATTATCGTCGCGCCAAGCATCTGGCGCTGACTCTGGGCAGTGCCCCCTGGTGGCAGGATCGGCTGATCGCCGAGCTGGAAGCGCGGAACGCGCGGTAACGGAGACCCCAGCATGGATTTCAACGACACCCCTGACGAAGCCGCATTCCGGGCCGAGGCCCGCGCCTTTCTTGATGCCAATGCCGTGAGGAAAAGCGAAAGCGGGTCGGCACCCCGGCGCGGCGGCGATCCTGACGAATTGGCGCGTGCCAAGGAGTGGCAGGCGCGCAAGGCCGATGCCGGCCTTGCCTGCATCACCTGGCCCGAAAAATGGGGCGGTCGTGGCGGCACGATGATACAGCAGGTGATCTATAACGAGGAGGAAGCGCGCTACGTCGTCCCCGGCGGCTACTTCCTGATCGGTCTCGGCATGTGCATTCCGACGCTGATGGCCTATGCCGACGAGGCGGCGCTGCGGCGCTATGTCCATCCGGCCGTGCGCGGCGAGGAAATCTGGTGCCAGCTATTTTCCGAGCCGGTGGCGGGCTCCGATCTCGCCGGCCTAAAGACCCGCGCCGTGCGCGACGGCGATGATTGGGTCGTCAATGGCCAGAAGGTCTGGACCTCGGGCGCGCATTATGCCGATTTCGGCATTGTCGTCACCCGCACGGATCCGACCGCCCCCAAGCATAAAGGCTTGACCTTCTTCTATCTCGATATGAAGAGCCAAGGGGTCGAGGTTCGGCCGATCAAGCAGATCTCCGGTTCGTCGAATTTCAACGAGGTGTTCTTCACCGATGTCCGCATCCCCGATCGCCAGCGCCTTGGGCCGGTCGGCGAGGGGTGGAAGGTGTCGCTGACCACCTTGATGAATGAGCGCTTGGCGGCCTCGGAGGCGCCACGACCGGATTTCGAGGATATTTTCGAACTGGCCCGCATGCTCGAACTGGATGACGAGCCCGCCATCGCCGACAGCGCCGTGCGCCGGCAATTGGCGCTCTGGTACGTTCAGGCCCAGGGGCTGAAATATACCAAATTCCGCACCATGACGGCGCTGTCGCGCGGTCAGACGCCGGGGCCGGAGTCCTCGATCGGCAAGGTGGTGAGCGCCGCCAAGCGCCAGGATATTGCGTCCTTCGGCATGGATCTGATGGGTATGGCCGGCGCGCTGACCGATCCGGCACTGGCGCCGATGCACGGCCTGTTCCAGGAAGCACTACTCGATGCGCCCGGCCTGCGCATCGCCGGCGGCACCGACGAAGTGCTGCGCAACATCATCGCCGAGCGCGTGCTGGGGCTGCCGGGCGATGTCAGGGTGGATAAGGATGTGCCCTATAACCAAATCCCGACGGGCCGCGGCTGAAAAACCCGGGTGACTACATTGAGCCTTGAGCCCAACTCCTTACTCCCTACGCCTCATCTGCATCCCTACGATGATATTCGGAATCACGAAATGATCTCTGATACTTACGTTCGCGCTCGTATTGATAACATAACAAAAGCTCGTGCCTCGGAGGCGCTGGAGGCCATGGGCCTCTCGATTTCCGACGCGATCCGCCTGTTGATGCTCAGGATTGCCGACGAGAAACGTTTGCCATTTGATTTGAGAGCTCCAAATGCCAAAACAAAAGAAGCTATCCGCGAGCTCGAAGCCGGGAAAGGTCAAAGCTTCGCCAACATCGCCGACCTCTTCGCCGACCTCCACGAGGATAGTTGAGCGATCGACGCAGTTCAGGGGCGATTTCAGGCGTGAGGAAAAGAACCTGGGTCGAGACGTGCTCGACGGAGTGCTCCACCCTGTTCTCGTTGCGTTGATTTGCGGTCAATCGCTTGACCAGCGGTTGCGCGATCACGCATTAGTCGGCAGTTGGAAACGCTTTCGAGAATGCCACCTCCGACCGGATCTCCTTTTCATCTACCGGGTCGATGAAGAGAAGCTTCGACTCGCCCGCCTCGGTTCACATGCGGAGCTTTTCGAACAGGCGCACAACGAATCTGTCGTGACGAGGTGTTCGATTGTCACGAAACCGCCGCGGCCGGGCGGCGCGTATGGATACCGCATTCGGTCTTGGCCACCCCGGCCCAGCGCCCGGCACGGATCTCCTCGCCGGCACCGACCGGAATAGTGCACGGCATGCAGCCGATCGATGGATAGCCGAATGCGGCCAGCGGATGTTGTGGCAGGGCGCGCAGTGTGAATTCGGCGGCGACCCGTTCGCGCGACCAATCGGCGATCGGGTCGATCTTGACGACGCCGTCGCCGGCCTCGATGCGCGGGATGAAATGACGCAACGCACCGTGATAGCGCTTGCGGCCGGAAATCAGCGCATCCACCCCCTGAAGCGCGGCCAGCATCGGCTCAACCTTGCGCAGCGCGCAGCAGGCGTCCGGATCATATTGCCATAGCTCGCCTTCCGGATCGCGCGCCCGCAATGCCGCGGTATCGGGACCGATCCGGCGGATATTGGTCAGGCCAAGTCGCGCTTCGATCTGTGAGATATACGAAATGGTTTCGGGAAATATCTTGCCGGTATCGAGAAAGATCACCGGAATCGTCGGATCTATCTCGGCGACCACCGCGAGCAATAAAGCCGATTCGGTCCCGAAACTCGACAGGACGGCGATACGCTGGGGAAATTCGATCTCGATCATGCCGCGCAGCAGCGCGCTCGTATCGGTGTTGTGGTAGCGGCGTAACAGGATTTCAGCCCGCGCCAGCCACGTTCCTCGAATGTCCATCATGTTTCCCGATCTCGAATGGCAGCGTGAATATATTTCTATTCACAAAGATCGATCGTCAATATCAAAAAAATACCAAATTATTATGTTATATAAGGGCGTGTCGCGATATGCGAGGTTTTCCCGCTGCGAAATCAACCCATTGTGTTGCGCTGGGGTGGCAATGCAGCTAGGGCGGGGCTGGGTCGCTCTAAAGTTGGGTCGTGACGACGCGCCGAACGTTACCTTGCGGTGAAACAGCTCGCGATCCAGGTTGACGTTTCAGGAGGTCCGCAATTGAGGAGCATGATCTTTGGCATCGCTTGCTGCGCGGCGATCGGGCTGTCCGTCCCGATGACCGCCGCCGCCTATGATCCACAGGAAAAATCGCTCGCCCAGCTTGAGGCCGATTTGGTCGCCGGCCGAACGAGTTCAGGGGAACTGGTGACACTCTATCAGCAGAGGATCGCCCAACTGAACCCGCAGCTGCGGGCGGTGATCGCCGTCAATCCCGACGCGCTCGCTGCGGCCAAGGCGGCCGATGCCGATCGTGCCGCGAAGAAGCCGTTTGGGCCGCTCGCCGGCCTGCCGATCCTGATCAAGGACAATATCGAATCGGCCGACGACATGGTGACCACGGCCGGATCGCTGGCGCTGAAGGACAACAAGACGGGCCGTGATGCGCCGCTGGTGGCCCGGCTGCGCGCGGCCGGCGCGATCATTCTCGGCAAGACCAATCTGTCGGAATGGGCCAATATCCGGTCCAGCCATTCGATCAGCCGGTGGAGCGCCACCGGCGGCCAGACGCGCAACCCCTATGCCTTGGACCGCAACACTTGCGGCTCCAGCTCTGGGTCGGGTGCTGCTGCTGCGGCGAGCCTGGCGGCGGCGGCCATCGGCACAGAGACTGACGGTTCGGTCACCTGTCCCTCGGCGATCAACGGGCTGGTCGGGCTGAAGCCAACGGTCGGGCTGGTCTCGCGCACTCACATCGTGCCGATCAGCCACACCCAGGACACCGCCGGGCCGATGACGCGCGATGTGCGCGACGCGGCCTTGCTGCTCAATGTCATCGCCGGCTCCGATCCGGCCGATTCGGCCACCGCCGCGGCCGATGCGCACAAGACCGACTATCTGGCCGGCCTCAAGCCGGACGCGCTCAAGGGCGTGCGGGTCGGGGTGTTGCGCTACGCCGCCGACTTCCATCCGGAGACCGACCGGGAATTCGCCAAGGCCCTGGCCACGCTCAAGGCCGCCGGCGCCACTCTGGTCGAGATCAAGAAGTTTCCCCACGAGGAAGATATCGGTAAGCTTGAGGAGTTGATTCTGAGTGTCGAGTTGAAGGCCGACCTCAACACATATCTCGCGACGACCTCGCCGGATAAGGTGCCGAGTCGCACGCTGACCGACCTGATCGCCTTCAATAAGCAATATGCCGAGGCGGAAATGCCGCTGTTCGGCCAGGATCGGTTCGAGGCGGCCGACGTCACCAAGGGCCTGGACGACCCCGCCTATCGCACGGCCAAGGCCGACGCTCACCGGCTGGCCGGACCCGAGGGTATCGACGCCATGCTGCGGGCCGACAAGCTCGATGTCTTGATCGCGCCGACGTTTGGGCCGGCCTGGCTGATCGATCCGGTGCTGAAGGACCGCTTCGTGGGCGGCGGAGTCGGCTCACCACCGGCAGTCGCCGGATATCCGCATCTGACCGTGCCGATGGGGCTGGTGGATGGCTTGCCGGTCGGCCTGTCCTTTGTCGGTCCGGCCTGGAGCGAGGCCCGGCTGCTGGCCTATGGCTACGCCTTCGAGCAGGCGGCTCACGCGCGCGTTCCGCCGACCTATGCGGCCAGTGCCCCGATCGCCAGCAAGGCGTCCTGGATCGGCGCGGCTGAGGTACTCAAGGAGGATTAGGGCGTGTCGTCAGTTGCGTCAGGTCGCGGCGAAAATGGCGGTTTTCCGAGAACCGCAGCGCAGCGTACATTTGGTACG
>JBAVTK010000483.1:0-3394 GCA_049696095.1 Aliidongia sp.
CGAGGATTTCTATGTGGCCGTGACAATATCGTTTCCAATATAGTAGCTAGAAACGCCGCCAAACCCACGACCCAACAAGCCTCCGTATTGAAATTTACACCTACACTATTACGCAATCTCCCAATGAATACACCAGAATCAACAATAAATATACCCCGCAAGCTGGCTGAGCGTTGCCACATTCCTAGTAGACGTTTAGACTGAAATTCCTATTATGACGAGACGCAACATCTTGATATCGCTTGACACCGTATCGAGCGAAGGGTGGTTTACAGGGTACAGTTGGGCTTGATGCCCAACAGTTCGAAGACGCGTGCCTGGGTCTGGTTTGGCCTTGAGTAGAGGGTGAAGACGTAGTTTTCGTTGAGGGCGGTGGTTGCCTGGATGCGGCAATAGGTGGCCAGGTCGGCGAGCAGGCCCTGGAAGCTCTGGGCCGGCAGGCCATCGGCAGTGAGGCCGGTGGTTTCCTTGCGGTGGGCCGCCGGTGAACGCTGTGCCTTGGCAACGGCGCTGTTGCGCAGTGCGGCGGCCGCTTCGCGGTCGGTGTCGTCATAGAGCAGCGGGGCGAGCTTGGCGCGCATGTGGTGCTCGACGTAATAGGCCAGCATGCAGAGCATGACGTGGGCCTTCACGCGGGGCGATGCCCAGTGGAAGATCGGTCGGATCTCGATATCGACGGTCTTGATCGAACGGAACGCCTGCTCGACGCCGCTCAAGCTCTTGTAGGCGGTGACGGTGGCGGCATCATCGAGAAGTTCGGCCGACAGGCTGGTGCGCACGACGTAGATGCCGTCGAGTGCTGCCTCCTCGGTGATGGCGTCGGTCTTGCGGCGGAACTCGAAGCTGGCGTCAGTGATGGTCACCTCGAAGTGCTTGGCCATCTTGTGGCGGTTGAGCACGGCGCCCACCTTGAGGCCAATCTCAGCCTTACCGTGCAGGGGCTTACGCTCGCGGCGTACGGCATCGCGAAGGGGGACGAGGTCGCGCTCGGTCGCCTGTAGCAGGGCCTCGCGCTTTCTGGCGCGCCGACGGGCCAGTTCCGGGTTGCGACAGACCATCAGCCTCTCGCCTGGATATTCCGGTGCGGTGATCGAGGCCATGTCGCGATCGTCGAAGAGGTCGAGTTGGAAGGCGCCGCCATCAAGCAGGGCGCGGATCGCCGAGGAGCGCAGTGCCGTGATCCAGTCGAGGCCGGCCGGCCTGATTTCCTCGTCGAGGCGGGCCTGGGGGATCATGCCGCGAGCGCCCGCGAAAGCAGGGCGCTCCGTCTCCGAAGGAGCCGGTGCCGAAAGGCACCGGAGGTCGCCGACCAGCACCACGCGGCTCAGGCCGAAGCGCTCTTTGAGCTTGGCAATCTGGGCGGTCAAGGTCTTGGGATCGCCCGTATTGCCGTCGAACACCTCGACTGCGACCGGGCAGCCATTGGCGGCGCACAGAAGACCATAGACGATCTGAAGCTTGCCCTTCTTGCCATCGCGGTTGTAACCGAGCTTGGCCAAGGGGCAGCAGCGGCCTTCGAGGTAGCTCGACGAGACGTCGTACAGCACCAGGACGTCGTCCTTGAGATGCTTTTTGGCGAGCGCCGTCTCGATCGCCGGCTGGCGTTCGAGCAGCCAGTCCAGCGCCACGTAAAGCTCGTCCTCGTCAACCGGACCCAGCCCCAGCACTTCGCCCAGGCTGGAAATGGCCGTCGCCGGATCGAGCCCACGGGCGGTCGCGAGCTTCGAGGCCGGTGCGATCAGTCGGCTCACCACCATGGCGATGATCAGGTCGCGGCAGCGATTGCCGGCTGGACCGAGGACGCGGTCCAGCCCCGTCGCCCGCAGTATTCCCAGCACCGCCGCGACATGGCCGTGCGGCAAGGAGCGCCGGATCGACACCGCCTCGCGCTCGGCGGCAATCACCGTGCCGCCCTTCAGCAGGGTCCGGAACCCCTCGACAAGTTCCTTCGGCCAGTCGGTCAGGTTCGCCAGGGTCCGCTTCTTGATCTTGCCGTCCTCGCGGAAGGACTCCCGCAGCAGGATGGCGGGCGGCGAATTGCGGTTGGGAACAGACTCGATGTACATGGCTGACATTATGCCGCATCGTTATCTAAAATCAACAAATTATATCAAATTACATGGGTACAAAATCATCGTAAAATCGAAACTTATTGCGTAAAATCAATGCGTTGATGAATTCGCAAGAAGGAAGTTCAGGCTAGGCGAGAGGGCCAGCGTCCTTATTCCCGCGCGCTACCCACCCCATAAAGCCGCCGCAACACGCCCGGCAGCAGATCCGGTAGATCCTCGGCGATGAGGCCGGGGCCGAAGGATGCGGCGGCGGCGCCGTGCAGCCAGACGCCGGCGGCGGCGGCCAGGAATGGGTCCATGTGCTGGGCCAGCAGCCCGAGAATGATCCCGCCCAGCACATCGCCCGCGCCGGCGGTCGCCAGGGTCGGCGGCGCGTTGGCATTGATGATCGCCCTTCCATCTGGGGCCGCGACCACCGTATCGGCGCCTTTCAGCACGATCACCGCGCCGCTGCGCCGGGCGGCCCGCCGGGTTCGGGTGAGCTTGTCGCCGCTCGGATCGAACAGCCGCCGGAACTCACCGTCATGCGGCGTCAGGATACACGGGCCGGCGATCGCCGCGTCGAGGCTGGCGGGATCGTCCTGAAACACCGTGATCGCATCGGCGTCGAGCAACACCGGTCGTCCGGTCGCCAGCAGCGCCAGGGCGTGGTCGCGGGTCGCCGCATTGAGGCCGGCGCCGGGGCCGATCAGGAAGGCCGAGAAGCGCTTATCGCCGAGCAACGTTTCGAAATCCTGCGCGCTCGCCAGCGGGTGAACCATGATGCTGGTGAGCGCCGCGGCATAGATCGGTAGCGCGATCTCGGGCACGGCGATCGTCGTCAGCCCGGCCCCGGCCCGCGCCGCCGCGCGCGCCGCCATCCGGGCGGCACCGGTCATCGGATAGCCGCCATAGAGCAGCGCGTGCCCGCGGGTATATTTGTAGCCGCCCCGCATCGGCCGCGGCAGGTCGGCCAGCCAGAGTGCGGGATCATTCTCGAATGTCGTCGGCCGGATTTCGTCAAGCACCTCGGGCGGTGTGCCGATCTCGGTGACGATCGTCTCGCCGCACAATAGCCGGCCGGGCAGCAGGAGATGGCCGGGCTTCTTGCGAAAGAAGGTGACCGTCAGCACGGAAGCGACCGCGCCCAGCGCCGCGCCGGTATCGCCCATGACACCGCTCGGCACATCGATCGCGACAATGGTCAGCCGCCGCCGCGCTGCTTCCGCCAGCGTTTCGGCGGCCAGACCGTCGAGCGCACGGCTGAGGCCCGCGCCGAAGAGCGCGTCCACCACCAATGCCGCCCCGTCGAGTACCGCGGGACTCAATACCTCGACGACGCC
>JBAVTK010000484.1:0-1723 GCA_049696095.1 Aliidongia sp.
GACCAGATCGAAGCGCGCGGCCACCAGGGCCGCTTCAGGGCGCAGCAGCGCGGCATCAAGCAGCGCCAGACCCTGCGCGGAAGCAAGCGGCAGGATGCCCTGGCGGCGCATGCGCATGGTATCGGCGGCACTCAACTGCGCGGTCATGCCCGAGGCCTCGGCCCAATAGCCCCAGGCCAGCGAGGAAGCGGCCAGCCCCTGCGCGCGGCGGTGCTGGGCCAGGGCGTCGAGGAAGCTGTTGGCGGCGGCATAATTGGCCTGGCCGGGACTGCCCAGGACACCGGAGATCGAGGAGAACAGCACGAAGGCGGCGAGGTCTCGGTCCCGGGTCAGCTCGTGCAAATGCCAGGCGGCATCGAGCTTGGGCGCGAAGACCCGGTCGAGCCGCTCGGGCGTGAGCGCGTCCAGCACCCCGTCATCCAGCACCCCCGCGGCATGCAGCACCGCTGTCAGCGGATGGGACGCGGGGATACCGTCCAGGAGGATTTTCAGGGCATCGTGGTCTGCCGTGTCGCAGGTGGCGATCGTCACCGTGGCGCCGGCTGCCTCCAGGTCGCAGCGCAACTCATCGGCCCCCGCGGCGCCGGGGCCCTGGCGGGAGGTCAGCAGCAGATGTTTCACCCCCTGCCGCTCGACCAGATGGCGCGCCACCAGCGCCACCAGCGTGCCGGTGCCGCCGGTGATCAGTACTGTTCCTTCAGGATCGAGGGAACGGAGCGATGGAGAGACTTCAGGCAACCGTGCCAGTCTCGGGACGAGGCATTGCCCGTCACGCAAGACGAACTGCCGGTCGGTGGCGTCGAGGGCGGCGAGAAGCGCGCGATGCGAGGCCTCGCCGCCGTCGGTGTCGACGAGGAAGAGCGGCAGGTCGGGGTGCTCGCTTTGCGCGGTGCGGGCGAGGCCCCAGAGCGCGGCATGCGCCAGATCGAGCACATCCTCATCGACCCGCGCGGCGATGGCGCGGCACGTCAGCAGCACCAGCTTCGTCGATGCCAGCCGCTCATCGGCGACCCAGCCTTGCAACAAGGCCAGCCCCTGCGCGGCAGCACGATGGGCAACAACGGGCAAATCGGTGCCCGCGGGCGCGGCCAAGGGGATGATGACCAGATCAGGCGTAGCGACACCCTGGTCGAGGGCCGCCTGCAAGGCCGGAAGATCGGCGTAACGCTCGACGGCAGGCTCTGGCGCCTGCAATGCGGAATCGAAGCCGTCGGAGCCCAGGAACACGCAACGGGCCGGCATCGGCGGAGCAGCCGGTGTGTCGGACAGTGCGGTCCAGTGGAGCTGCAGCAGCGCATTGTGATCGGCGGCCACGGCGCTGTGGAACTGCTCGGCTGAAACCGGGCGGAGTGTGAGCGCCTGCACCGAGGCGACCGGCTCGCCGGTGGCATCGGTGACGGCCAGCCCGATCGCACTCTCGCCCGGCCGGCGCCCAAAGCGCACGCGCAAGGAGGTAGCGCCGATCCGGTGCAACGAGACGCCGGTCCAGGAAAACGGCAGAATCACCGAAGTGCCGCCCTCGGCAGCGAAAGCCAGGGCATGAAGCGCGGCGTCGAGCAGTGCCGGATGCAGGCCGAAGCGGCCCCCCTGCGGCGCCATTGCCTCGGGCAGCCGGGCCTCGGCAAGAAGATCGTCGCCTAGCCGCCAAACGGCGCACAGGCCCTGGAACTCGGGACCATAGGCCAGGCCGGCCGCTGCCTGCGTCTCGTAGAGGCCCTCAAGC
>JBAVTK010000485.1:0-12150 GCA_049696095.1 Aliidongia sp.
TGGTGATACCCTGGAGCACCGGGCGGCCCTTGGCGATGCGGCCGCCGGTCGCTTCGGTCTTGTTGTTCTCTTCCTCGAAATCGCCGCGATCGACCTGTTCGCCAACCAGGAAGGTCGTGTCGCCCGGTTCGTCGATCTCGACCTTTTGCAGCATCTGGCGAACGATCACCTCGATATGCTTGTCGTTGATCTTCACGCCTTGCAGACGATAGACCTCCTGGATCTCGTTGATCAGATAGCTCGCCAGCGCCTCGACACCCAGAATGCTCAGAATGTCGTGCGGCACCGGGTTGCCATCCATCAGCAGGTCGCCCTTGAGGACGTAATCGCCTTCCTGCACCGAGATGTGCTTGCCCTTGGGGATGAGATATTCCACGGCCGTGCCGCCTTCCTCGGTCGGCACCACCATGATACGGCGCTTGGTCTTGTAATCCTTACCGAATTCCACACGGCCGTCGGACTCGCTGATGATCGCGAAATCCTTGGGCTTGCGCGCCTCGAACAATTCGGCGACGCGCGGCAGACCGCCGGTGATGTCGCGGGTCTTCGAGGATTCGCGCGGGATTCGGGCCAGCACGTCGCCCCCCTTGACCGCGGCACCATTCTCGACCGAGAGAATGGCATCGACCGACATGAAGTAGCGCGCCTCGATGCCGTTGCTGAGCAACAGCACCTCGCCCGACGGGTCGCGCAGCGTGATGCGCGGCTTCAGATCATTGCCGCGCGGCTGCTGCTTCCAATCGATCACCACCTTGGAGGCGATGCCGGTCGCTTCATCGACGACCTCGCGCACGGAGACGCCTTCCACGAGGTCGATGTAATTCGCGATACCGTCCTTCTCGGTGATGATCGGAATGGTGTAGGGATCCCATTCCGCCAGCTTCTGGCCCTTGGTGACCATGGCCTCATCATCGGCGATCAGCTTGGCGCCATACGGCACGCGGTGCCGCGCCTTCTCGCGGCCGAGATCATCGACCAAGGTGACTTCGCAATTGCGGCCCATCACGACCGGAATGCCGGACGAGTTGATGACGACATTGCGGTTCTTGACCTTGACCTTGGCGGTGAAGGCCGCCTCGACCGAGGATTGCTCGGCGCCGCGCTGGACGGCACCGCCGATATGGAAGGTACGCATGGTCAACTGCGTACCCGGCTCGCCGATCGATTGCGCCGCGATGACGCCGACCGCTTCACCGATATTCACCACCGTGCCACGCGCCAGATCGCGGCCATAGCAGGCGGCGCAGACGCCGATCCGCGTCTCGCAGGTCAGGACCGAGCGGATCGAGACCGTGTCGATGCCGGCGCGATCGATCGCATCGACCGTGACCTCGGTGCAGAGTTCACCGGCCTTGACCACGACAGTACCGGTGATCGGATCGACGATATCGACCGCCGCGGTGCGGCCCAGAATCCGCTCGGCCAGCGGCGAGATAACCTCGCCGCCTTCGACCACGGAACGCATGGTCAGGCCGCGCGTCGTGCCGCAATCCGGCTCGATGATGATCGCATCCTGCGCCACATCGACCAGACGACGGGTGAGATAGCCGGAATTCGCCGTCTTCAACGCGGTATCGGCCAGGCCCTTGCGCGCGCCATGGGTCGAGTTGAAGTATTCAAGAACGGTGAGGCCTTCCTTGAAGTTCGAGATGATCGGCGTCTCGATGATTTCGCCCGACGGCTTGGCCATCAGGCCGCGCATACCGGCCAACTGCTTGATCTGCGCCGCCGAGCCGCGGGCGCCGGAATCCGACATCATCCACACCGCATTGATCGGCTCGCCGACTTCAAGATGCTTGATGACCTTCATCATCTCGTCGGCAACGCGCTCGGTGCAGTTCGACCAGACGTCAACGACCTTGTTGTATTTCTCGCCCTGGGTGATCAAGCCGTCGAGATATTGCTGCTCGTATTCCTTGACCTTTTCCTGGGCCGAAGCGACCAGCTCCTGCTTCGCCGGCGGGATGATCAGATCGTCCTTGCCGAACGAGATGCCGGCCTTGAACGCTTGGTGGAAACCGAGCCCCATCAACCGGTCACAGAAAATCACCGTCTCCTTCTGGCCGCAATGGCGGTAGACCTGATCGATGACGTTGGTGATTTCCTTCTTGGTCAAAGGCTTGTTCACCAGATCGAAGCCCAGCAGGTCGGATTTCGGCATGATGTCGGTCAGGAGGTAACGGCCGGGCGTGGTCTCGATCACCTGGATGATCGGCTTGCCGTCGCGCACGACCCGGACCCGCGCCCGAACCTTGGCATGGAGCGAGACTTGCTTCGACTCGATCGCCTGGATGACCTCGGCCAGATCGCGGAACACCATGCCCTCGCCCTTTTCACCGGGGCGCATCAGGCTGATGTAATAGAGTCCGAGCACGATATCCTGCGACGGCACGATGATCGGCTTGCCGTTGGCTGGCGACAGGATGTTGTTGGTCGACATCATGAGCACGCGCGCTTCAAGCTGCGCTTCAAGCGAAAGCGGCACATGGACCGCCATCTGGTCGCCGTCGAAATCGGCGTTGAACGCGGTGCAGACCAGCGGATGCAGCTGGATCGCCTTGCCTTCGATCAGGGTCGGCTCGAACGCCTGGATGCCGAGGCGATGCAGCGTCGGCGCGCGGTTCAGCAGCACCGGATGTTCGCGGATCACCTCTTCGAGGATGTCCCAAACCTCCGGCCGTTCCTTTTCGACCATGCGCTTGGCCGCCTTGATCGTGCTGGCCAGGCCATAAAGTTCGAGCTTCGAATAGATGAACGGCTTGAACAATTCGAGCGCCATCTTCTTCGGCAAGCCGCATTGATGCAGCTTCAGATCCGGGCCGACGACGATGACCGAACGACCGGAATAATCGACGCGCTTGCCCAGCAGATTCTGGCGGAACCGGCCCTGCTTGCCCTTGAGCATGTCGCTGAGCGACTTCAGCGGCCGCTTATTGGCACCGGTGATGACACGGCCGCGACGGCCATTGTCGAACAGCGCATCGACCGCCTCTTGCAGCATACGCTTTTCATTGCGCACGATGATGTCGGGTGCGCGCAATTCGATCAACCGCTTCAGGCGGTTATTGCGGTTGATGACGCGGCGATAGAGATCGTTCAGATCCGAAGTCGCAAAGCGCCCGCCATCAAGCGGCACCAGCGGACGCAGCTCCGGCGGGATCACCGGCACCACGTCGAGGATCATCCATTCCGGTCGGCTGTTCGACTCGGTGAAGGCCTCGATCAGCTTCAACCGCTTGACCAGCTTCTTGCGCCGCGCTTCGGAGGTCGTCTCGCGCAGTTCGACGCGCAGTCTTTCGAGTTCCTCTTCCAGATTGATCTGGGAGAGCATCTCCTTCATCGCTTCGGCGCCGATCTTGGCGGTAAAGGAATCCTCGCCATATTCATCCTGGGCCCGGACGAACTCCTCCTCGTTCAAAAGCTGATGCATCTTGAGCGGGGTCAGGCCCGGTTCGACCACGACGTAATTCTCGAAATAGAGCACGCGCTCCAGATCCTTCAGCGTCATGTCGAGCAGCAATCCGATGCGGCTCGGCAGCGACTTCAGGAACCAGATATGGGCGACCGGCGAGGCCAGCTCGATATGGCCCATGCGATCGCGCCGCACCTTGGACAAGGTGACTTCCACGCCGCATTTCTCGCAGATGATGCCACGATACTTCATGCGCTTGTATTTGCCGCACAGGCACTCGTAATCCTTGATCGGCCCGAAGATCCGGGCGCAGAACAGCCCATCGCGTTCCGGCTTGAAGGTCCGGTAGTTGATCGTCTCCGGCTTCTTGATCTCGCCGAACGACCAGGAGCGGATACGCTCGGGGCTGGCGATCGAGATGCGGATCTGATCGAAGCTTTGCGGGCCGCTGACCTGGCCGAAGATGTTCATCAACTCGTTCATGAACCATGTCTCCTGGTGACTTCGTACCCCCACCTTGCGGTGGGGTCTGGGGCGGGCCGGTCATCCCGGCCCGCCGCCCGCTCGATAGGTTCGCGCTTACTGGTCCCGCTGGTCGAGTTCGACGTTCAAGCCGAGCGACCGCAATTCCTTGACCAGCACGTTGAAGGATTCAGGGATGCCGGCCTCGAAATTGTCGTCGCCGCGCACAATCGCCTCATAGACTTTGGTGCGGCCGGACACGTCGTCCGACTTCACCGTCAGCATTTCCTGAAGCGTATAGGCGGCCCCATAGGCTTCGAGCGCCCACACTTCCATTTCGCCAAAACGCTGTCCGCCGAACTGCGCCTTGCCGCCCAGCGGCTGCTGGGTAACCAAGCTGTAAGGGCCGATCGAGCGGGCATGGATCTTGTCATCGACCAGATGATGCAGCTTCAGCATATAGATATAGCCGACCGTGACCTTGCGGTCGAAGAAATCGCCGGTTCGGCCATCGACCAACTGCACCTGACCGGAACTATCGAGACCGGCCTGCTCCAGCATCGCCACGATATCCTCTTCACGCGCGCCGTCGAACACCGGGGTCGCCATCGGCACGCCCGGTTTCAGATTGCGCGCCAGCTCGATCAAGGCGGTCTCGTTCATGTCCGCCACGGCCGAGCTGTCCTCGGTCTTGGTGTAGATCGTGTCAAGCAGATCGCGTAAGCCTTTCTGCTCGTTGGTCTTCTGATAGCTCTGCAACATCGCCCCGATCTGCCGGCCGAGCCCGGCCGAAGCCCAGCCCAGATGGGTTTCGAGGATTTGCCCGACATTCATGCGCGACGGCACGCCGAGCGGATTCAAGCAGATATCGACCGGTGTGCCATCTTGAAGATAGGGCATGTCCTCAGCCGGCATGATCTTCGAGATCACACCCTTGTTACCGTGCCGGCCGGCCATCTTGTCGCCCGGCTGAAGCTTGCGCTTCACCGCGACGAAGACTTTGACCATCTTCATGACGCCGGGCGGCAGTTCGTCGCCGCGCTGAAGCTTTTCGACCTTGCTCTCGAAGCGCTCCTGAAGAACCTGGTTCGACTTCTCCATCTGCTTCTTCAACGCTTCCAGATCGACCATGCGGTTATCGTCCCGCACGGTGATCTGGCGCCATTGACCGGGGCTGAATTCCTTCAGCAGTTCCTCGGTGACGATCGAACCGGATTTCATGCCCTTGGGGCCGCCGACAACCTCAAGGCCCATGATCAGCTCCTTCAGCCGAGCATGGAAGCTGCGCTCCAAAATATGCAGCTCGTCGTCGCGATCCTTGGCGAGATGCTCGATCTCCGACCGTTCGATTGCGAGCGCGCGCTCGTCCTTGTCCACGCCGCGGCGGGAGAAGACCCGCACCTCGACCACCGTGCCCGACACGCCGGGCGGCAGGCGCAGCGAGGTATCGCGGACATCGGATGCCTTTTCACCGAAGATTGCGCGCAGCAGTTTTTCTTCCGGCGTCATCGGGCTTTCGCCCTTGGGCGTCACCTTGCCGACCAGAATGTCGCCCGGCTTGACCTCGGCCCCGATATAGACGATGCCCGCTTCGTCGAGATTCTTCAGCGCCTCTTCGCCGACATTCGGAATGTCGCGGGTGATTTCTTCCTGGCCGAGCTTGGTATCGCGGGCCATCACCTCGAATTCCTCGATATGGATCGAGGTGAAGACGTCTTCCGAGACGATCCGCTCATTGATCAGGATCGAATCTTCGAAATTATAACCGTTCCACGGCATGAACGCGACCAGCACATTCCGGCCGAGCGCCAGTTCGCCCAGTTGCGTCGAGGGACCGTCGGCGATGATGTCGCCGGCCTGGATCAGATCGCCGACCCTCACCAGCGGACGCTGGGTGATGCAGGTATTCTGGTTCGAGCGCTGGAACTTCAGCAGGTTGTAGATATCGACGCCGGAGGCCGAGGCGAGGCTCTCCGAGGCGCGGATCACGATGCGGGTGGCATCGACCTGATCGACCACGCCGGCCCGGCGCGCGATGATGGTGACGCCCGAGTCGCGCGCCACGGTCTCTTCCATGCCGGTGCCGACCAGCGGTGCTTCGGCGCGAATCAGCGGCACGGCCTGACGCTGCATGTTCGATCCCATGAGGGCGCGGTTGGCGTCGTCATTCTCCAGGAAGGGAATGAGTGCCGCGGCGACCGAGACCAACTGCTTGGGCGAGACATCGAGAAAATCGATATCCTGCGGGCGGGCCATGACGAAATCGCCGTTTTTGCGACAATTGGTCAGGTCGGCCAGGATATTGTTCTCAGCATCATGCTCGATATTGGCCTGGGCAATCGCGTAACGGCCTTCCTCCATGGCCGAGAGATAAATCACCTCATCGGTCACCTTGCCATCGACGACCTTGCGGTACGGGCTCTCGATGAAACCGTACGGATTGACCCGCGCATAGGTCGCCAGCGAGTTGATCAAGCCGATATTCGGACCTTCGGGCGTTTCGATCGGGCAGATGCGGCCATAATGCGTCGGATGCACGTCGCGCACCTCGAAGCCGGCGCGCTCGCGGGTCAGGCCCCCAGGCCCGAGGGCCGAAAGACGCCGCTTATGGGTGATTTCCGACAGCGGGTTGGTCTGATCCATGAACTGGCTGAGCTGCGAGGAGCCAAAGAACTCGCGCACCGCCGCCGCCGCCGGCTTGGCGTTGATCAGATCGTGCGGCATCACCGTGTCGATTTCGACCGAACTCATGCGCTCGCGGATCGCACGCTCCATGCGCAGCAGGCCAACGCGGTACTGGTTCTCCATGAGTTCGCCGACCGAGCGGACACGGCGATTGCCGAGATGATCGATATCATCGATTTCGCCCCGGCCGTCCTTAAGATCGACCAACACCTTGAGGATCGCCAGAATATCGTCCTTGCGCAGTACGCGCTCGGTATCCGCGGTCGTCTGGTTCAGGCGCGAATTCATCTTGACCCGGCCGACCGCGGACAGATCGTAACGCTCGCTGTCGAAAAACAGCCCCTTGAACAGCGCCTCGGCGGTCTCTAGCGTCGGCGGCTCGCCCGGACGCATCACGCGATAGATATCGATCAGCGCGTCTTCCCGCGTCTGATTCTTGTCGATCATCAGCGTGTTGCGGATATAGGCGCCGACATTCAGGTGATCGACCGCCAGCACGGGCAATTCCTCGATCCCGACGCCGGGCAGTTGGTCGAGCAGCGCCTGACCCAACTCGTCGCCGGCCTCGGCGAAAATCTCACCGGTCTTGATGTCGATGACATCCTGCGCCAGATACTGGCCGAGCAGCTCTTCATCGGCGACCAGCACCTCGGCCAGGCCATCTTCCTTGAGCTTGCGCGCCAGACGCGGCGTCATCTTGGCACCGGCCTCGGCCTTTACCTCGCCGGTGCGCGCATCCTTGAGATCGACGACCAGCTTGCCGCCACCCTTGTAGCGATTCGGATCGAACGCGGTCGACCAGCCGCTGGTCGTGCGGCGGAAAACATTGATATCATAGAACCGGGCCAGAATTTCTTCTTTGCCCATGCCGCTGACATGGAAGCGATCCGGCGTCTTGCCCTCTTCGGCGCAAGACGCCAGATAGGCCTCGGTGGTCTTGTCGTAGAGCGCCAGCAGCAAAGTCGTCGCCGGCAGCTTGCGGCGGCGATCGATTCGGACATAGACATGATCCTTGGCGTCGAACTCAAAATCGAGCCAAGAGCCGCGATAAGGGATCACTCGCGCCGCGAAGAGATACTTGCCCGACGAATGGGTCTTGCCCTTGTCGTGGTCGAAGAACACGCCGGGGCTACGATGCATCTGCGAAACGATGACGCGTTCCGTGCCGTTGATGATGAAAGTGCCATTCTTCGTCATGAGCGGCATGTCGCCCATATAGACATCCTGCTCCTTGATGTCGCGGATCGAGCGGGCGCCGGTATCCTCATCGACATCCCAGACGACCAGCCGCAACGTCACCTTCAGCGGTGCCGCGAAAGTAATCCCGCGCTGCTGGCATTCCTCGACATCGTATTTCGGCGTCTCAAGCTCATAGCGCACGAATTCAAGCTGGGCACGATCCGAGAAATCCTTGATCGGGAACACCGACCTGAAGACTTCCTGGATACCGACGCCCTGACGGTCCTCCGGCACCACGCCCATCTGCAAGAAATGATCGTAGGAGCTTTTCTGCACCTCGATCAAATTCGGCATCGGCGCGACCTCGGGGATGCGTCCAAAGCTCTTGCGGATGCGCTTGCGGCCCGTGAAGGATTTAGCCATGAATGCCTCTCGTTGTTTGGTCGCCCTTTGACAGGCGCGTGACGGCGAGCACCGAATTTCCGGAAACGCCGTCAACCGGCCGCCGCACCCTGCGACGCCCGGTTGTATTTATACTCGACTGATCCGCCGCCCCGGAGAGTGGCCATGAAGCCATCCCCGGATCGGTTGACGTAGCTTGCGGCAAGGCGGGTTACTTGACCTCGACCTTGGCGCCGGCTTCTTCCAGCTGCTTCTTGATCTTGGCGGCTTCGTCCTTGGACACGCCTTCCTTAACCGCCTTCGGTGCGGCTTCGACCAGATCCTTGGCTTCCTTGAGGCCAAGGGCGGTGATTGCGCGCACTTCCTTGATCACATTGATCTTCTTGTCACCGGCCGAAGCGAGAATGACGGTGAATTCCGTCTGCTCTTCGACGACCGCGGCGGCGGCGGCCGGACCGGCAGCGGCAACCGCGACCGGAGCGGCGGCGCTGACGCCCCACTTCTCTTCCAACAATTTCGAGAGCTGAGCCGCCTCAATGACGGTCAGGCTCGACAATTCATCAACAAGTTTACCGAGATCGGCCATAATATACTCCTGGGAGCTTGATATTCAATTAGGCAAAAATGCTCAGGCGGCTTCGCCCTTGGTCGCATAGGCATTGAGTACGCGGGCAACTTGAGCGCCCGGCGCTTGCAGCACAGCGGCGATCTTGGTCGCCGGAGCCTGGATAAGGCCGAGAAGCTTGCCGCGCAGCTCGTCGAGCGAGGGCATGGTCGCGAGATCTTTGACGCCTTGCACGTCCAGCCGAGCCGCATCGAGGCCTCCCCCGATGATTTTCAGCTTGTCGTTCTTAGCGGCGAACTCGACGGCCACCTTTGCCGCTGCCACCGGATCCTTGGAATAGGCAATTGCCGTCGGACCCGTGAACAGTGACGAAAGATGCTCGAACTTCGTGCCAGCGAGGGCGAGACGCGCGAGCCGGTTTTTCGTCACCTTGTAGCTGCATCCAGCAGCCCGCATCTGCCGCCTCAACGCGGTCACCTCGGCGGCATTCAAGCCGGTCTGGTGAGTCACGACGAAGCAGGAGGTGGCCTTGACGGCCTGATGCAGGGTGCTGACCAGCGCTTCTTTTGATGACCGGTCCACTGCTCGTCTCCGTCCTTGTCCGGGGTTGTCCGCATCCGCCGACGCGTTGGTCGCGACGGTCGTGATCCGGTGTGCCCTAGACGTTGCACGAGGGTTCGCTTGGGCCCGCAGGCCGGCGAACCCGGTTCGCCTGTCCCAGAAGTCTTGGCCGTTCTCGAATTTGCCGTTGCCGGCATTTTCGGGCGCGGTTGCCGAACTCCCATCTCATCCAGGCCACCCCGCAAGCGAGGCATTTAGGGCCGACCGTCAGAGACGGTCGAAAGCCACCTGAAATCTCGGACAGGGTGGGAGGCTCCGGATCATCCGACCCATCGCCTGCCCTGCGCCCAGGCCGATCGCCCCGTCACCGGGGCAATCGATCCGGGAATTCCTACTCGCCGGCCAGGCTCGACAATTCGAGCTTGATGCCGGGGCCCATCGTCGAACTCAGCGACACCTTCTTGATGTAGGTGCCCTTGGCCCCCGAGGGCTTAGCGCGGTTGATCGCCTGGACGAACGCACGGACATTCTCGACCAGATTGCCGGTCTCGAAGCTCGCCTTGCCGACGCCGGCATGCACGATGCCGGCCTTCTCGGCGCGGAACTCGACCTGACCGCCCTTGGCCGCCTTGACGGCTTCGGCGACGTTGGCCGTGACCGTGCCCAGCTTCGGGTTCGGCATCAGACCGCGCGGCCCGAGAATCTTGCCCAGACGACCGACCAGGGCCATCATGTCGGGGGTTGCGATGCAGCGGTCGAATTCGATCTGACCGGCCTGGATCTTTTCGGCCAGCTCTTCGGCACCGACGATATCGGCACCCGCTGCCTCGGCGTCCTTCGCCTTGTCGCCGCGGGCGAACACCGCAACACGCAGCGTCTTGCCGGTGCCGTGCGGCAGCAGCACGGTGCCGCGCAGATTTTGGTCGGCCTTGCGCGGATCGATATTGAGATTCATCGAGATTTCGATCGTCTCATCGAACTTCGCCTTGGCGCCGCCCTTGATGATCTCGACCGCCTTGCCAAGTTCGTAGCTCTGGAGGCGGTCGATCGCTTTCTTCGCGTCAGCGAGACGCTTGCCGGTGAATGCCATGACCCGTTACTCCCCTACGACCTCAAGACCCATCGAGCGGGCCGATCCGATCAGCATACTGCACGCGCCCTGCACGTCCTTGGCGTTGAGATCGGCCATCTTCTTGGCGGCGATCTCGCGGATCTGGTCCATCGTGACCTTGCCGACCGAGGCGCCCTTGCCCGGCGTGACCGTGCCCTTGGTGATGCCAGCCGCCTTCTTCAGGAAATAGGTGTTCGGCGGGCTCTTGGTCTCGAACGTGAAGCTGCGATCGCCATAGGCGGTGATCACCACCGGAATCGGCATGCCGGGCTCAAGATTCTGGGTCCGGGCGTTAAATTCCTTGCAGAACATCATGATGTTCAGCCCGCGTTGGCCCAAAGCCGGGCCGATCGGCGGCGAGGGGTTGGCCTTGCCGGCCGGCACTTGCAGCTTGACGTAGCCGACGATCTTCTTTGCCATCTCAACAGCTCCCTTTCCTGGGGCTCCGCGCGGTTACGGCCATGGCGAGCCTCCCGCACCTCAATGCCCGCCGACCGTCGGCGGGACTTGACGCTGGCCGGCACCATCGCCGAACCAGCGCACCTCTCAGCCTTGCCCGTGAGGCAGCCTAAGAGAATTTGTAACCCGATTCAGACTTTCTCGACTTGGCTGTACTCCAGATCGACCGGGGTCGCCCGACCGAAGATCGACACGGCGACCTTGAGCCGCGCCTTTTCCTCGTCCACTTCCTCGACCAACCCATTGAACGAGCTGAACGGCCCGTCGCACACCCGAACCTGCTCGCCGATTTCGAAGGTGATCGACGGTTTCGGCCGATCGATGCCTTCCTGTACCTGGCGCATGATCCGCGTCGCCTCGGCCTCGGAGATCGGGGACGGACGCAGGCCCTTGCCGCCGAGAAACCCGGTGACCTTCGGCGTGTTCTTGACGAGATGCCAAGTCTCGTCGCTCAGATCCATCTTGAGCAGGACGTAGCCGGGGAAGAATTTACGCTCCGCTGCGACCTTGGCGCCGCGCTTGACCTCGACCACTTCCTCGGTCGGGACCAGCACTTCGGCAAACATCTCGGCCATGCCTTTTTGCTCGGCCTGCTCCCGGATCGATTGGGCGACCTTCTTTTCGAAGCCGGAATAGACGTGCAAAACGTACCACTTATGCGCCATGGACTTGTGGACTCCGAACTCAGAACGAACTCAACACCAAGCGCATCAGCTGCGAAAAGATCTGATCGGCGACGAAAAAGAAGATGGACGCGATGAACACCATCACGAACACCATCGCTGTCGTAATCATGGTCTCCTTGCGGGAAGGCCAAGTCACCTTGGCCACTTCCTGCCGGACCTGCCGCGCAAACTCTGCCGGGCTCGTTCTTGCCATGGTATCCGTCAACCATTCAAAACAGTACGCTGCGGGATAAGCCCGCAGCGGCAATAAGAAGACATCCCAAACCACAGGGAGGGATGTCGCGATCGACGCTTGCAGTGGCAGGAGTGGAGGGTCTCGAACCCCCAGCCCCCGGTTTTGGAGACCGGTGCTCTACCAATTGAGCTACACTCCTAGAGCCTTCCGGAACGCCGACGGCGACCGAGGTTACCCTGGCCGCCGATTGGCCGGATGTTATATGCGCTTTTCGGCGGCCTGGCTACCAGAACTTTCTATCTATCGGTCAAAGGCCTTACTTCTGAATCTTGGCGACGACGCCGGCGCCGACGGTCCGGCCGCCTTCGCGGATCGCGAAGCGCAAGCCTTCATCCATGGCGATCGGTGCGATCAGCTCGACGCTCATCGAAACATTGTCGCCCGGCATGACCA
>JBAVTK010000486.1:0-6318 GCA_049696095.1 Aliidongia sp.
GGCCAGAACTTCCACATCCACGATCGTACCGTCCTTTGCACCGGTGCTAACATCGGTGTTTGCACCACCGCCTAATCACACCAGATCAGACAAGCCAGCGGAAGGCGGCCTCGGCCGGACGGGTACCTCCATCCAGCGTAGCGGGGGTCTTGTGCGTGTAAATACAGAGGCTTCTGGCGCACACTTCGTTGCCTCACCATGGAACGTTTGGTAGCCCGGCCTGCCGTAGATGGCGACATCCGGTACAGTTCAGTCCGTCAGCTCTTCCACGCACCGGCGGAACCCGGCACGCTCGTACGAACCCCTTCAGTCCGGACTCCTTTCCGGACCGGGCCGCATCTCAGCGACCGGTCGATAGCCAGCAGGCAAATCAGTCTCGATCAACTACATCTCAACCTCCTCGCCGTCATGGCGCACTGATGTCCATCGCCCAGGCTTGGTTCGGCCGTTCGACCGTTACGTCGCGCAGCAGATACGGGTAGATCTTGTGGCCGGGCGCCGGTTTCGACGTGTTCGGCCGGCGGTAGATCGCCTGGATGCCCATCCGCTTCATCAGCGTGGCGACATGCTCGCGGCCGATCTCGACACCCTCGCCGCGCAGCAGATCGCGCAGCATCCGCCTGCCCGCAAACGGGTAGTCCAGATGCAGCTCGTCCATCCGCCGCATGATCGCCAGCTCGGCCGGCGACACCGGACGGGGCCGGTAATAGAGCCCGCTCCGGCTGAGATTCAGGATCTTGGCCTGCCGCGTCAGCGGTAGCTCGTGGGTACGGTCGATCATCGCTTTGCGCTCAGCATGCCGGCCTTGCTGAGCGCGCCGGCTAAAAAATCATTCTCCAGCGCCAGTTCCCCGATCTTGGCGTGCAGCGTCTTCAAATCCACCGCCGCAGGCGCCTCTGGGACCGCCCCGCCGACGCTGAAAACCCCGGCGGCACCGTCCAGCAGTTGCGCCTTCCAGTTCGTGATCTGGTTCACATGAACATCGAAGTGCTGCGCCAGCTCAGCCAGCGTCTTATCACCCTTGAAGGCGGCCAATGCCACCTTCGCCTTGAAGGCCGGCGTGTGGTTCCGGCGTGCTCGTTTCGTCATCTTCTCTCCTGATCCGCGGCGACAATCGCCGCTGTCAGGCAGAAAATCCACTTATCCTACTGTCCAGATTCCCCCGGCCGGCTCTGTGAGGTGGCTTGGCGCGCCCAATCGGTGAGTGTCTCGGGTGTGCGCAGCCGGTCGGCATAGAAGCGCTCGGAAGGAGCCAGGACGATGAGGAACGGCAGGGCCATGATGCGGCCCGCCCAAGGGACTCGAACGAGCAACATGGCCGAGAGCTAGCGCAGGCTGCTGGTCTTGACGAAGTGCCCTTTGGAGGAGCGCACCGGGTCGCGATAGATGCCGCGCGCACTGATCTTCGCACCCCTGCGCCGCTCGATTGTATCATCCAGGCCGACGACGATCGGTGCGTCGGGCGGTACGAAGGCGACGACCAGCAGATGCAGCAGCCGACACGCCGCCAATCGGGACGACCATCGTGCACGGTTGAGGACGCGACGGAAGGTGACGAAATCACCGTCCTGATCACGGCCGAGAATCCGCAGCACGGCCGACACGGTCCGCCGCCCCGGCGCCAGAATGGCGCCCGCCACCAGCCGTAACGCGTTCTCCCAACTCGGCCGAGTGAACAAGTCGGCGAAGGTCCCGAGCCGAGACAACAGGGCGTCAGGCAGCGGCGAAACGGCCGTAAAGGCAGCAGAAGGATGGGAGTTTTTCATCCCATTCGTAGAAAAAGACCACGATGGCTACACTATAAGCGACCGGCGCAGCCAAGCTGCCGTCGCCCGTCTACGCCCGCTCATCGGAACAGATCGCTGCGAGTTGCTATACTGGTCTGCCGTCCGAGGCCGCTGGCGCACCTTCGGCAACCTCGGGATCATGAAGCTGAGACTTCGGGATCATGAAGCTGAGACTTCGGGATGCCCACGAAATCGTCAGCAACGATACGATTTTTCAGATCCGCCGCGCCGGCTGACCCAGCTGCTATCTTGGACAAAGTCAAGCTAATGTCCCGCTTCGCCGGTATCCGCAGTCGACAGCCTCCTCCGCCCCTTCGACCCAATGCCCCGAACCGCCCCCGTTTGATCAGCAGGACAGCCGAAAATCAGCCATTTCCCGATTGACGAAAGTGGCTCGGCTGTCTAATAATCGCCGACACGATCCGCCCCGTCCGCAAAAACCGGCGCCGCATGATTGCCACCAAACCACAAACACATTAGATTATTTAGCTAGAACTTCGTTTCATAACTACAATCAAGCCAGTGGACGTCCCGCTTATGACTATACCTCGCCAATCTTATATCATTTGCGCCACGCCGCGGTCGGGCAGCCACCTTCTTGCTGGTGGGTTAAGTTCGACTGCAGCCTGCGGCTTCCCGGTGGAACGGTTTCCTAGGGTGTTAAGCGGCGCGAAACCTACAGCAACCCAGCTCGACTCCTGGGTAACTCGGGCACCAGATGAGGTCTCATATGATCATGAGCTCGATACTGCCTACATAAAGGAAATTTTGGAGCTTGGAACTACTAAAAATGGGGTTTTTGGCGTAACTATACATTGGTTTCAGCTTCAAGACGCGATTCACCGCATAGGGGCCTACGTCGGAAACAAGGAGTTGTCGCCGAGCGCGATGTTGTCCGAGGCACTTCCCAATTTGTCTTTTATTTGGCTTACGCGACGCGATAAAGTAGCACAAGCAGTATCATGGTATAAGGCCATAGAGAGTGGAAATTATGTTAAGCGCCGTGACTATCACGAAACGAGCGCCACGGCTGAAATTCCTTTTGATTTTAAGCGTATATCTGCATACTTATCAGCACTGAAAAGTTCTGACAATGGATGGAAATATTTCTTCAAGCAAGCAGATGTGCGGCCTTTGCTGATTGAGTACGAGGTTCTTGTAAATAACTATCGAGATACAATTAATACTGTACTTAATTTTCTTCAAATCGATACCAAGAATTTGATAATTGATGAACCAAAATATCAGAAATTGGCGGATGATCAGTCACGAGAATGGATTGAAAAATTTAAGACTATGTCGTAGTCTTGCTACCAACCGACATTCTGCGTGCGGTTTTCGAGTCGTAACGGTCGCGTACCGATCGACGATCGTTTAGAGTTTTTGCTCGACAGCAACAGAAGGTGCTGGATGGTAACTACTTACGTCCTCCTTAGGCCGAATTGATGAAATCGACGCAAACAGTAATTGCTCACCCCCCTGGCTTGGTAGCGTGAGGCTGCTGGGTATGGTAGCTCGGGCGTGGGTTGGTGCAATATTTTGTTGACACGGGCGTCGGGTCATGATTCTACGATTCGATGACTCTTCCCCTTGATCTTCCCTCGCTTTCGTCGTCCGAGAAGGATGCGTTGATCACCGCGCTTTTGGCGCGGCTCGACGCTCTGGCTGCGCGGGTGACGGCCTTGGAAGCCGAGAACGCAGCGCTGCGGGCGAAGTTGAGCCGGCCGCCGAAGACGCCGGATAATTCGAGCAAGCCGCCGAGCCAGGGTCAGAAGCCCAATACCGGGAGCAAGGCGAAAGGCAAGACCAAGGCGCATGCCGGCGCGCACCGGTCGCTGCATCCCAATCCGACGCGACGGCGGGACGTGCTGGCGGATCAGTGCTCGCATTGCCGGGCGGACGTCAGCGGTGTGGCACAGAGTGCTGCGCATGCTTACGACCGGATCGAGATCCCCGAGATCAGGCCGGATGTGACGCGGGTGACGCTGCATGGCGGCATTTGCCCGTGGCTCGCGCCAAACGTTTCAAGGCGCCGCCTCCGCCGGGCCTTGAGCCGGGCTCGCCATTCGGCCCGAATTTGCGCGCCTTTGTGCTTTATCTGCGCTTCACTGCCGCGCCCTCCAGGCGATCTCGTTCGAGCGGTTGGCGCGGCTGATGTCAGATGTGCTCGGGCTGGAAATCAGCGAGGGCTCGCTGGTCAACATCCTCAACGACAGCCGTGGCGCATTCCAGACCCAGATGGCGCTGATCCGCCGTCGCCTGCTGGCCGGCACGGTCCTGCAATCCGATGAGACCGCCATGCCGTCCGGCACCGGCGCGCTGAACCCTCGCCGGCAGCACGGACAGGTGCCGCGATGCCGGGTGGATGCGGGTCACCACCGGCTTGATCGCCGGCAGCTCGATATGGTCGTAGGCGTGAAACGCATCTTGGTCAGCGGCCGAGAGCGCGTGGTCGCAATGAGGGCAGGCATCCGCCCGTGCCTCGACGACCCGATCGGGGCTCTCGCTCAGCGCCCGGAAGGCGCCGGGATGCCCCCGGCGCTTCTTCGCCGCCCGCCGCTCGGCCCGGTTCGGCTTCTGCCCCTGGCTCGGCGGCATCGAGGAATTATCCGGCGTCTTCGGCGGCTTGCCGAGCTTCGCTTCCAAATCCTCGACCCGCTTCGCCAGCACATCGATCTGCGTCGTCTGCCGGGAAATAACATCCGCCTGCGCCAGGATCAGCGCGATCAGAGCTTCGTTGGAGAGGGCGGCAAGCGCGTCGCGATTCATCGAACCCTTGAATCGCGTGCCCAGCCCCGTGTCAACCCATATTTAGGGAGCCTGCCATCCGGAAACCACCAAATCAGTTCATCAACACAGGGGGTGAGCAGTTACCCTGCGTCATCTTTCGAAAGGTGACAAACTGCTTCCGATCCGAATGGGCCGCCAGCCTCTACGCGGACATTCGTTCCGTCGTCGAAACCGGCCGACGGCGGACCATCGGCGCGCTCCAGGCTATCCGCATAACCCTCGAAAATCAGCCATTGCCGCTGCGGCTATAGGCAACGATAATTCGGGGGGTGAGCAATTACCGCAAACAAGCCGGAACATGAACCGGAGCAACTTGACACCAATTACCCCAATCAGAGAAGACTCTGAGAAATCAGCTGGTTGAGTCCGGCGTGATCATGCCGGTCTGCGTCGGTTTCGGTTCGGCGGTGACTTGGCGGCTCCTGCGGCCCGTCGTATTGATCGCTCGACGAATGGGAAGGTCCGACCGAAAGGGGGGCGTTGACTGTCCACGACGATCTCCGTTAACGATTCTTCAGTGTAGAAAGTTTATTATTTATCGCAGTTCCAACTAATTCTGATGTGGGGTGGTCAAAAATGGAACTGTGGTGACATTTCACCGTTATGTGATCTATAGTTCCGTCAATATATTTAGTCCAAGGCTCGCGTAATGGCTTGTGTTCGGAGTTTTCCTCTCCATTGGCACTAACCAATAGTGCATTTCCGTTAAAAATCGTTGGTTTATAATTCTCCTTTATATTGTAATTATTAATCATGATATCGATGATCCGTTCAATCATCAGAGGGTCGGCGATCCAGCCGGGAGATGAGGTTAGGAAACTAGAGGACTGAATATTCTCGCGTAACTCGGCCCTCTGCTGTTCCACTGGAATTGTGTCGATTTTTCGAGGCGACGCCGGGTCGGCGGCGTAGCCGTCGAGGAGACCAAGGAAGCTTACTTCGTCACCCATTGATTGTAGGTTTGTCGAAATTGCGTGAGCAGCTACGGCGCCGAATGAGTATCCGAGAAGATTGTACGGACCGGTAGCTTGTATTTGACGAATCTCATTTATATAATCTTTCGCCATATCTTCAAGAGTCTGGGGAAGAGTGACTTGATCCCAGAGCCCCTTCGCCTGAATGACGTGTACGGGGCGTGAGGCGTCAAGACTCGGAAGCAGTTTGCGGTAATTCAGCCCATTGCCAGTACCATCATGGATGCAGAACAGCGGCGTCTCAGATCCGGTAGCCCGAAGGGTGAGGGTATTGCCGAAGAATATTTTTTCTCCATCCTTGGTCAGAAAAAGAGCGAGTTGTTCGACAGATGGCGCTTCGAACAGGGTGCGCAGCGGCAGCTCGATGTCGAACCGCCCGCGGATCCGGCTGATCAGACGGGTGGCGAGCAGCGAATGGCCGCCCAGATCGAAGAAATTGGCATCGATCGAGACGGTATCGAGACCCAGCACCTCGGCAAACAGACCGGCCAGGATCTCTTCTTCGGTCGTGCGCGGTGCGCGCAGCAACATCGGGATGAAGTCGGGTGCCGGCAGGGCCTTGCGGTCGAGCTTGCCGTTGGGCGTGAGCGGCAGCCGCCCCAGCACCATGATCGCCGCCGGCACCATGTAATCCGGCAGGATGGCGGCGAGCGCTTGGCGTAAGTCCGCCGGATCGGGCGATTGGCCGGGCTCGGCCACGACATAGCCGACCAATTGCTTCTGGCTCGGCCGGTCCTCGCGCGCAATCACACTCGCCTGGCCGACGC
>JBAVTK010000487.1:0-2917 GCA_049696095.1 Aliidongia sp.
TACGGCATCGCCATATTGGCGACCGCCGGCTTTGCCGGGCTCGGCGGCGGGCGGCGGCGTGCTGGCGACAGAGGCAGACGGTGGGGTCGCCGCAGCGACCGTCGCCACTGTACCGGGCAACGTTGGCGCGGCCGGGGCGGCAATCACAGGCTGCGGGACGGGTGTCGGGGTCGCCGCGGCCAAAGTCTCGTCTTGTTTCGGCGATTCAACGATGGCGGTCTGTGCCGGCGGGCTGGGTGGCGGCGGCAGCAGACGCGCCGGGACCGGTTCGATCGAAGGCGGGGTCGCGTGCTGGCCAGAGGAAAGATAATACCATGTGCCGTAGCTGAGCGCCGCGAGCAGCAAGGCGCTCATGAAGATCCCGCCGCCCGGAATGCCGCGATCGGTCAGCGGTACCGGAAAGGCCAATTCCGGCTTGTCGTGCAAGCCGGTCTTTTCGGCGCGGAAGCGGCGCACGATCTCATGGCCGTCGAGCCCCAGATATTCGGCGTAGGCGCGCAGAAACCCCGTTGCGTAGGTCGGACCGGGCAGCCCCTCGACCGTATTGCGCTCCAGCGCCTCCAGATAATCGGCTCGAATGCGCAGCGCCACGGCGACATCGCGCAAATGCCAACCTAGATTTTCGCGTGTTGCGCGCAGCAAGCCGCCGGCACTGTGATCGCGTGTCGTGGTCTCAGTCGCCATGTCACCGCCTTCGATCGCAGCCGTTCCAACGCTGGTACTGGCTCGAACTCGTTGTTTCTGCTTGAACATAGCCATACATCAAAGCTCGCATTGGCCAATGGCGCGGCTTCAGCCGCCCGTGGCATCATGTCCCCAAGGTCGTTTTAGCAGCTTCGCCGATGATCGCACAGAGAAAGGCGCTCGGCACTACAGCGCAACCATGTGATCAAGGGCAAATCCGCGCAGCTTCTCCCGGAGCGAGCGATCCGGCTGCATCGATTGTGCTGCGAGATAATGCCTCAGCGGCCCGAATTTCAGGCTGCGCACCATTGCCTTGACCGGGCCGATCGACGAGGGCGACATGCTGAGCGTGCGAAACCCCAGCCCGACCAGCGTCATGGCCTCCAGCGTATTGCCGGCCATTTCGCCACACAGGCCGAGCGGCACCTTGGCGGCCCCGGTTACCCGCACGATCTCGGCCAGACACGCCAGCGCCGGCGGCGACAGCACATCGTAGCGATCGGCGAGGCGCGCATTGCCGCGATCCTTGGCGAACAAGAACTGCATCAGATCGTTGGACCCGACCGAGATGAAGTCGGCGCGACTACACAATAGCGGCAACTGCCAGATCAGCGCCGGCACTTCAAGGACGGCCCCGACCGAGAGGCGCACCGGCAGGCGCACGCCGCGCCCGACCGCGCGCTGCACTTCGAGCGCCAGAATGGAACGCGCGGCCTCGAACTCGGCGATCTCGGCCACCATCGGAAACATGATCGAGATCGCCCGTCCGTCGGCCGCGGCGATCAGCGCGCGCATCTGCTGACGCAGCATGGCCGGGCGATCGAGCCCGATGCGGATGGCGCGCCAGCCCATCGCCGGGTTTTCTTCCGCCATCTCGGGCAGATAAGGCAGGAGTTTGTCTCCGCCGATATCGAGCGTGCGAAACACCACCGGCTTGTCGCCCGCTTGATCGAGCACGCGGCGATAGAGGTCGGCCTGCTCTTCGACGCTGGGAAACCGATTGCGCACCATGAAGGGCAGTTCGGTCCGATAGAGCCCGATGCCGTCGGCGCCGGTTGCGACCAGTTCGGGCAGATCGATCAGCAGTCCGGCATTCATCTGCAACGACACGGTTACGCCATCGAGCGTCGTCGCCGGCAGGTCACGCAACGCCTGATAGCGCGCCCGCCGGTTCCGCCGCTCGCCCAACGCCTGCTCGATCGTCTGCTCGACATCTTCGCCCGGCCGGACCAGGATCTGGGCATTGTCGCCATCGACGATGATGAGATCGCCGGCCTGGATCGTATCGAGCGCGTCCTTCACCCGGCCGACTACGGGAATGTCGAGCGCACGGGCGACGACGGCGACATGCGAGGTCGGCGTGCCCTCCTCCAGCACCAGCGCGCGCAGCCGACTTCGGTCATAATCCAGCAATTCCGCCGGCCCCATGGAACGGGCGATCAGCACGACATCCTTGGGCAGCACGGTCTGCGCCGCGGTCACCGCCTCGCCCGACAAATGATGCTGCAGGCGATTGGCGAGATCTTCGAGATCGACCAGCCGTTCGCGGATATAGGGATCGGTGATCTGCTTCATCCGCGCGCGCGTATCGTCGCGCACCTTCTGGACCGATGCCTCGGCCGTCAGGCCGCTGGCGATCGCCTCGCGAATCCGGCCGAGCCAGCCGCGATCCTCAGCGAACATGCGATAGGTGTCGAGAATGTCGGTATGCTCGCCGCCATTATCCAGATTGCTCGCGGCGAACAGACGATCGATCGCTAGATGCATCTCGGTCGTGGCCCGGTTCAACCGGTCCAATTCCAATTCCGGATTGTCGGCCACGACCTGGCGGATGACGATGCCCGGCTCATGCAACACGGCGGTCCCAAGCGCAAGGCCGGCATTAAGCCGGATGCCTTCGAGCCGATGGGGCAAGGTGGCGATACCGTCGGTCGGATGCAATTCCTCGCGGGCGACCAGATCGCCGGACGCGGCCAATTCGGCCAGCACCATGGCGACCGTTTGCAACGCCTCGCTCTCTTCGTCAGTATAGAGTCGCGGCTCGCGATTCTGCACGACCAGGACGCCGCTGACCCGTCCTTCGCGCAGAATCGGCACGCCCATCAGCGAGTGATAGACCTCTTCACCGGTTTCCGGCCGATAGGCAAAATCGGGGTGCGCCTGCGCGTCGCTCAGGGCCAGTGGCCGCGCGGTCGCCGCGATCACCCCGACCAGGCCCTCGCCGACGCGCAGC
>JBAVTK010000488.1:0-4374 GCA_049696095.1 Aliidongia sp.
AGAACTTCCACATCCACGATCGTACCGTCCTTTGCACCGGTGCTAACATCGGTGTTTGCACCACCGCCTAATCACACCAGATCAGACAAGCCAGCGGAAGGCGGCCTCGGCCGGACGGGTACGGATGGAGCTGGGGGCCAACGCGATCTGTCTGGTCGGGCTTGATGTTCCCGACCGGTGTTGCGGCAGCAGCCGTCAACGGTGACGATGACCTCCTCGCTGGTCGTCATCCAGCATCGCCAGGGGTAGAGCATGCCACCTAAAGGACGAAGGTCGAGAGTCGGAACATGGGAACCTTGAACGATCGCTCGGGGCGGACCCGAGCCAACCGCGGAGACCGGCGATGGTCGGATCAGGGGACGGAGCCTGCGTAGTAGTCCGAGCGCGGGAAAGCCGCGTACACGGCAAAGGCAGGCAGGGAACCGATAGGATTGCGAAGACGGAGGAACCACCCGTGGACTCGGGTGATCAAGCCGATGAGGCTTGGCTCCTCGGCATTCAGCGCAAACTCTATCAGTGGAGCAGTACAAATCCCGACGACACTTACGGAGACCTGTGGAACTGGATCATTGATCGCCGCAACCTCCGCATAGCCTGGCGACGGATTGCCCGAAACAAGGGCAGGCGTACGGCTGGGGTCGACGGAATGACGGTCGCGAGCATTCGCGCGACGACGGGTGAGGAGGTATTCATCGAACATCTCCGTGACGACCTGCGGAATGGCCGATACCAACCGAGCCCATCCCGCCGGAAGCTGATCCCCAAGCCGGGCAAACCAGGGAATTCGGTCAGAAGTCTTTTTTATCAAAGGCTTACAGCTCAAACCCTTGAATTGAAAGAAATACTTCTACCGATTCTTACCGTCGATTCCGTTGGTTTACCGAGCGTCGTGTCCCAAATTGTCCCATGGAATCGGCCTAAAATCATAACCTCATCGACCCATGGAACACTACCTGGGCGTTATCCGATAAATTCCGCGCCGCCGCTTTGTGCTCGCAATGTCTTGGACCGCTCAGACAATGGCGAGCCGGTAGGTCCGAAACAAATCCGCCATCTCCGCCCGGCTGTCAAGCAGGGGACGCACCGCCTCGACCCTGACCTTGAAGATCGCCCGGTCGAAGAGCGCGATGTTCGTTTCTTCATTCAGGCGGGACGGATAAATGATGCCGTCGGGAGTCTCAGTGTGGGACCAAAAGGCAAGTGCCCAATCTTGCCCCAGACGATGCGCCGAGGCCCGGACGGCGTCGGTCGGGATGCCCATGCGCACAGCGCCATCCTTGCGGAGATCGACCAGCTTGAGCGGCGAGACGACCGCGATGTCGGCACAGTTCCAGCGCTGAAGCTCGGTGAAGGGAATGGGAACGTCACCGAGCGCTCCATTGCGGCGATCACGGAGCATGGTTTCGAGAAAGCAGACTTTGAGCGACGAACCGAGATAGAGGACACCGAACCGGGCGACTTCCGGCCGGTCGAGGCGTGGGTCGCTGAACCGGCTCGGTGCCAATCCATAGCCGAGAGGATTCGGGTAAATCGAACGGTAGAGACGCCGCCAGATTTGCCCCGGTGCGATCTCCGTCAGATCGAGTTCGCTGGACTCGAAGCCCTTTCGGGGTTTACGGCGCACCACAGTTACGAGAAAGCCTGACTGGCATTCTCGGCGGCCGCTAGCACGCTCTCGATCTTTCCGGCCTTCAACGCATCGGCCGCGGTCGAGCCGTCGAGTTCCGGGTGGTGCTGGATGAGGAATCGGTAGACGGTCCAGGAATTGCCGTCCAGCCGCTCGAACAGAGCCGAGAGGCCGGGAAGCAACCCACCATCCTCCGTCACCTGCCACCGCGGGAAGCGGGCACCTCGCTTGGCACCCTCAATGCCTAACACCTCATGGCGCCGACGTTTAAGGCGCACGGCCTCACGCGAAACCCCGATCATATCGGCGAAGGCGTCAGCGGATAACATCTCTGCTGAGGTAAGGATTTCCGCCGCGCGCTTCCCGCCCCGTACGCGCGCCTCGGCCAGGGCAACCTCGAAGGCATCCATTGCCCCAGAACTCTCGGGCGCATGAACCGTGTCGATCTCCACCGTCGCCGCTTCCTGATGAGGCTGGATGACGACCGTCAGACGAACGCCGGTGTCAAGTTCTTCGGAGCGTTGGATCGCTTCGCCGAAGCCGGTCAGGACCATCTTCAAAGCACTCTGATGAGTCATCAGGCCCTTCCATATCGCCCCGTCCAAAGTAATCTGCGCCTCTCCGGCCTCTGATGTCCCAACCCCTTCCTGTAGGGTGATGCTGCCCGGCACGATCGAACCGCCGGGCTTCCGGGACGCTTTCTCGACGATCGGCACGGGACACCTCCACACAGAAATATGGTGCAGAATGCCAATTTCGTCAAGTTTGTCAAGAATCGCAACGGGGCTGGTCGACCGTTTTCGATATGGTTGGCGCACCCCATTCAGACGGTTTTCGGGCGGTTGGTCAATGCCCGCGCTGTGGCATGAGCACGACGTGCAATTGTTTCGAATTTGGTGGGACATCCGCGATGGTCGGGCGATTCATCGCATTAAGTGATCCACGTTCATCGTAGCTGGCTTGCCAAACCTACACTAACGCTAACCCGACAACTCAGTGTAGAGCACTAGACGTGTACAGTGGCGCGACCGATTTGCATCTACTCCCGAGCCTAAGGCAGCCTAAGGCAGACAGCGTTTCAGATGACTCAGGTGATCGAAATTAACCGAAGCGCGACAGTCGCGAATATCGAGAGCGCGTTCGCGCGGCTCGCCTCTTCGCCCGAGGGAGAGGTGTCCAGGCTCCGGTTGAAGATCGGAAGCAACTACGAAGGTGGCATGCTGTCCGATATCTGGGCGGCCATCCTCGCCGGCACGGCGTGCCGGCGTTACCCCACCCGCCTTATCGCCTGGGGATTGCAGTCAGACATCGAGACCGACACGGCATTCGCGTCCACCCTGGCCTTCCTAGCAAGCCTCGCCATCGCAGAAGCGGTGTCCCCGGAACGCGGACACGACGTTGACCTCGCCTCAATGAGGAAGCACATCGCTATCCAGAATAAGGGGTTGGTCGATCCACATAGCGGAGCCGCTCAGACACTGGTCGAGTTCGATCCGGATCACAGTGTCGCGCCCATCCTGAGAGGCGGTGGCGGTTTCGCATCGGTAACGCCGCTGGTGCGCAAAAAGCTATTTGAGCAGTTGATCCTCCACTTCCGGCGCCGCCTTGAGATCGGCGCCTTACGCCGGGGGTTCGAACCGGTTGGTGCAGGCCCAGCCGGTGACCTCGGGAGGTTCCTCGCAGAGCTACATGAGAACGGAATCGAGCATGGGTCACACGACACCCAGGGACGAAGGATCGCGGGTAGCCGGTTCATGCGGGTCCGTAAGCACGTCGCGAACAATAAGCAGCAGCTCATCGACCGTTGCGGTAGCGTGACCGAACTGGCACGTCACGTCGAGCTAAGCGTTCACACTAACGGCCCAGCCGCTCTGATCGAAGCATCCATTTCTGACTTTGGTCTTGGTATCGTCGACGCATTCACCGCCTCACCGGCCGCTGCTGGCCTGACGCTTGGCCGCCGGGACCTCCTCGAGAGCCTTGTCTATGAGCGGCTCAGCTCAAAGAGCAGCGATCCGTCAGCCGGTCTCGGTATCCAGAAGGCTCTCGACGCCGCGCGCCGTATGCAGGCTTTCGTCTCGCTGCGAACCGCGGAGTTCTGGCTGACGGTCTCATTCGCGGGCGGAGGAGCGCAGCCACGGCTACGAGATGTAGGAGAGGGACATCATTCTGCGGTTGCCGGCACGCACTGGCAGATCCTTTGGCATCAGCCCTGAACCGGCAGACAGACCCGTCATGCACATTTTCAGCGTCACGCTAGGGCGAGAGGAACCGCCGATCAATTTGCTGGTCGCCCAATTCTCGAGTGAGCAATCGATTGAGAGCCTGCTCGAGCAGGTCTACAACGGATATACTGATCTACGGCTGCGCGCGAGTGGTCTGGTGTTACGACCGGATGTTCGCGACCAGTTCACGTCTGATGCGATCAAGGGTGCCTGCGACGGCGACGCACCACCCGATAGCCCGTTCTTGAGCGCACTGGCGTTCTCCAAGAAAGATCCACTCCAGCAATTCGGCCGGTTCGCCGATCTCCCGATCTTCGTGCTCCATGCCGACGACTGCGCTCCGCGTCTGGGTCCGAATATCAATCCGCTGGCCACGCCTACGGCACTGGTTCAGGAACACTTGGCGCATGCTGAGACGCTCGCCGACATAAGGATCGCCGAAATGCGCTTCCTTGTCCGCCACTCCCGGGCGTTCCTGTCGCCGGTGGAGGGCAGCTACTACGAGCCGCCGTCACACCGGCC
>JBAVTK010000489.1:0-2260 GCA_049696095.1 Aliidongia sp.
TTCCAGCTCGACGTGACCGACCGGCTACCCGAGGAACGCACCTATATCGAGTGGCTCGAAAAGCGTCTGAAGCATTGCTTCCGTCTGTTCCGGGACAGCCCGGTGGGCCGGGTGATGAAGAAGGAAATGACGCAGATCCGGGAGATCATAGATCTCAATCAGGGTGGGGAGGACAACCGGGAGCGACGGCGCTGCCAATGCGAGCTTTTCCGGATTCTCAAGGGTTACTTCATCGAGCAGATCAAGCTCTGCCCCGACGAGCTCGATTGCTGTCTCCTGAGGGAAGTGGAATGCCTGTGTTGCCCGGAGCGCGATTGCGGCGATTGGGAATGCGAGATACGCAAGTGTTTTTGCTTTCTGTTCGAGCTGATGCTCCGTTATCAGTACGATTGCGTTATGTCCGAGCTGGTCTTCGGCTGCGCCGAGCCGGAAAAAGCGTGCTGCGTCGTCCTTGGCACCGTCGAAATCGTGGACGGCCGCCTGTGTCGGGTTTGCAACATACCGCGGCGCCATGTCTGGACATTCGCTAATCTGCTTCCGCTCGCAATCAGCACCGTACTCACCGGCAGTCTCGGTGGGACGCCAACAGGTGAAGGGGGCAAGGACAACTGCGAGCCTCCGCGGCGGTTTGAATGTTGCCCGGATTACGGCCCCTTCGATTGCGAGGTTTTCTTGCGGGAATTCGAGACGAACGTGTCCGCACGCTATGACGCCGCAGCGGCGATCCTGCAAGCGGCAAAAGCCTCCTTCGATGCCTTGACCAACGGCTTTGCGTTTACGAGAGCGGATATGCACGCACCGGACATTTTCATAAAGGAGCATACCGGAGACGCGATGAAGTCCGCCGAGCGTCTCAATCTCATCGCTGAGCGTGTGGACTCCCATTTCCCGAGGCTCGATCTGTTCCAGGCGTTTCGGTCGCAAATGCTTCTACGCCCTCAGGACAGCGTGAAATTCTATCCAGATGCCGACGGAAAGGTGCGGCATGTGCTGGGCGAACAGCAATCGGAGCGTAAATACGAAGCGCGCGTGCCGGAGACGCCGGATGACGTCAACATTGCCGAGCCTGGTGACGTGAGCGGTACCGGGGAGCATCCACAGCCGGCGCATCCCCAAACCCGGCGCACGGGTCGAGGGCCCCAGACTAAGCGGCGGCCTGTCAAGAAGGGCCGGTAGCGATCACGCTAAGAAGAGGAGAGTTTCCGATGGCGACGACCACGCAACGCCTAAAATACTTCACCGGCGAATTCCTCCAGAGCGGCGATTTCACGGACGAGCAGTCCTATCATGTCGCCACGCGGCGGCTTCTGAACCTGGAGCTGCACCTCCATGGAATCGTCAGGGGGGCGCACATCGTCATAGACCAGAACTCGGTCGCGCCCGTAGAATTTTTATCGGTGGCGCCCGGCTTCGTCATCGACCAGATCGGACGCGAGATCTACGTGTCCGCGCCCTATTCTCTAACACCCCTGCTCAGCCGCGCGGGGTTGCAGCTTGGCCTGAACGAGCTCTGGATCGTCTATACGGAGACGGCGTCTGGCTCGCCCGCGCCCGGCTATCAGCTCTGCAACCAGCTGTCTCAAAACACGCGCTGGACAGAATCGTTCGATCTGATGCTGCGATCCTTGGTGGTTGCTCCCGATCCAAATACGCCAAATCCGAATCTTGATTTGAAAGGCATATGTCTCGGCCTCGTGAAGCTACATTATGACTCGACCAATGGATGGTATTTCACGAGACCATCTGATTGGTACAGGCGCCGCCACTATGCGAAAATCCGGGCGCAATCCATCATCGCGCCGGATGATGTCGACCCTGACCCCATCACCCTTGATGGCCCTAATGTCTTGCCGCCCGATGGTTACATTCACATAAAGACACCGACCGGCGTATACTCCGAAGGGAACCTGCTCGTTAGAAATAACATATTGGTTGGCGACGACTTCACGATCCAGAATACAAGTGGGTCCCCTCCGCCTCCCCTCACCCCTCCCACTAATCTGAACGGAAACCTGAAACTCAACAGCGACATTTATCTGAACGGGACGATCTACACACCAGTCAAAGGAAATTGGCTGTCGCTTGATGAGCGCATCTCGCGCCTTGCTTCAACTGTGTCGGATATACAATTTGTAGCACCTGTTAACTTACTAATAGATGGACAGACCGGGACGACTTTTCCGGTACCACCCGCTGTTATAACTGGAACAGCAAACACGACATTAGCACATTTTTCAAATGTTGAAGTGCAGCCATATAT
>JBAVTK010000490.1:0-6991 GCA_049696095.1 Aliidongia sp.
GTGCCGGCGGGCAAAACGCCGCTGGCACCACCGAATTCGGCGGCGGCGCGGCCGCCCGGCGCGAGGAGCAACAGGGCGGCGATCACAGCGGCGGCGCGGCGCATCGATGACATCTTTCAGTTTCCGAGATTGGGGGCGGCGAGGCCGAGCAACGGTGCTGCGTCCCGAAACGCCAGCGCCAGTTCCTCGCTGTGGCGGCGCAATGCGGCCGCGTCCAGACTCTTCAGATCAGGCGCTTTGGCGGTATCCGTCAGGGCCGCGATGCTCTTCAGCATGGCAGCATCGCGCTTGGCGTCGCTGCCATGCAGAGCCGGGCCGAACACCGTGCGGTAAACCTCTGCGATCCCGGCAATATTCGCGCGGATGTCACCGAGCGAGGCACCGCTGAACTGCGATTCGCCGCCATCGGCCTTGTTCTCGCCGATCTCATAGGCCAGCTTGGCGGTGCCGTTGAGCAGCCCTTGCGGTGTCAGGGCGGCCGTCTTGAGTTTTTCCTCAAATGCCATGAGGCTCGCGACCAGGGCATCGGCTTCGGCCACGGCATCGGTCTTGTGAGCGCCGAAGAGACGCGCTTCGACCGCGTGAAATCCCAGCTTGCCGTTCGGCCAGGCATCGATCGCCGTATCGAGGTCGGGAAAAAATTCATCGCTGACGATTTCGGCGCGCTCCCACCCGGCGCGCGCGGTAAGCCAAGCCTGCTGGGCGCCGGCCAGATCCTGGGCCGCCATATGCTCGCGCATCGTCTTGGCACTGGCCAGGCTTTGGGCGATGCCCGCGGCAACGAACGGTTTGAAGCGCTCAGCCGCTGCCGGCAGCGGGGCGGACGCGGCGCTAACCGGTGCCGCGAGCGTGAGCAGCGAGACCACAGCTGTCAAAGCCGTTGGAAGAGAGGCTGGAAACATGATCAATACCTTCGGACGGCCGATCAGCGGACGATCAGTCAGGATAGTGCATCGCAGTTAGCTCGCCATGCTTTGCAGATTTATGACGCAATCGCGGCATTTCCGGCACTTGGCCGCGCTCGCCCGAAAATCGGGCAAAAACTCCTAGTTATTCGCCATTTTCAGGAATGCCCGAAACTGAGTACGGCATGTCATCAAACCGTCACACCATTAACAAGAAACAGCAATCCACTCTCTCTAGCGTCCGCGGCCTAAAGCTTGGCGCATCCGTTCGGCATGATCGGGCGCTTTGTCCGTTGGCTCAGACATTGATGGGGGATGATTTAAGTGACAACATACCACCAAACGCGCTGGAGCATGCTGCTCGGCGCGCTGGCGACCGGGACGGCGCTCTCGTCCGGCTTCGTCGTTCCGAGCTTTGCCGAGAAAATCGATAGCGTCAATTCGGCTCCGGCCGCGGAATTCCAGACCGCCACGCCGATTCGGCATGTCGTCGTGATCTTCCAGGAGAACGCTTCGTTCGATCATTATTTCGGCACATATCCGACGGCGCCGAATCTGGCGGGTGAGCCGCCCTTCACCCCCTTCGCCGCCACGCCGACGATCAATGGCCTCTCGGCCAATCAGCCGACCTCGAATGTGCTCAACCCGCCCGATGTCGGTGCCTTGTTCACCAACAATCTGAATGCCGTGGCGCCGTTCCGGATCGACCGGATCAATGCCGTCTCCTGCGATCAGGATCACAATTATTCCGACGAGCAGAAGGCGGTCGATGGCGGCCTCAGCGACCGCTTCGCGCTGGCCGAAGGCACCGGCGGTACTTCAGCGGTCGGCCTCGGCTGCCAGGATGCCAAGGGCAACAACATTCCCGGTTTCGCGATGGGCTATTTTGACGGCAATACCGTCACCGGCCTGTGGAACTACGCGCAGAATTTCGCGATGAGCGACAATTCGTTTGGCACGCAATTCGGCCCCTCGACACCGGGCGCGATCAATCTGATCTCGGGCCAGACCCACGGCGCGGTGCCGGGACCGTCCGATACCGCCAATCTCAGCCCGGGCTCCCTCCTGCCCGACGGCAATGGCAGCTTCACGCTGATCAACGACGTCGATTCAGGGCTTGACGATTGCGGCAATGCAACTGCCAACGTCGCCTTCACCGACCCGAAATTCAAGCACACCAATGTCGGCGATCTGCTGAACGCCCAAGGTGTTACGTGGGGCTGGTTTGGGGGCGGCTTCACCCCGACCGTGGCGGCGACCGGCACCAGCCGGGCGGTTTGCGGCTCGACCACGATCGGCCATCTCGCGGCCCCGATCCCGCCGGGTGCCACCGCGGCGCAGATCAATATTCCGATCTCGAACTACAACGCGCATCACACGCCGTTCCAATATTATGCCTCGACGGTCAACCCGCACCATCTGCCGCCGACCTCGACCGCGGCGGTCGGCTTTACCGATCAGGCCAATCATCAATATGACCTGTCGATGTTCTTCACCGCGCTCGCGGCCGGCAACATGCCGGCGGTGTCGTATCTGAAGGCGCAAAACTTCCAGGACGGCCATCCCGGCGTCGGTGAATCCGATCCGCTGTCGGAGCAGAACTTCCTGGTCAACACGATCAACACCATCCAGCAATCGCCGTTCTGGGAAGACACCGCAATCATCATCGCCTGGGACGATTCGGACGGCTGGTACGACCATGTGAACGGCCCGATCGTCAACGCATCGAATTCAAGCGCCGACTTCCTCGCCGGCACGAATTGCGGCACGCCGGCCGCGGGCGCCTTCCCCGGCCGTTGCGGCTATGGCCCGCGCCTGCCGTTGCTGGTCGTCTCGCCCTGGGCCAAGGCGAATTTCGTCGATCACAACGTCTCGGATCAAAGCTCGATCCTGCGTTTCATTGAGGAAAACTGGAATCTGGGCTTCATCGACGGCCCGACCGCGCCGGTGAAAGGCCAAGGCTCGTTCGACCGAGTCGCCGGGCAGCTCAACGGCATGTTCGATTTCGACAATCGTCCGCATCTCGAAACCGTGATCCTCAATCCGGCGACCGGCGCGCTCGTCCCGTAACACCGATCACCATAACGCCCCGGGAACGGAGCGGCACCTCGACCCGCCGGCATGCTCATGTCGGCGGGTTTTCTTTGTAAGGTGTCAGGTCGTATCGGCCAAACGGAAGCGTGAGATTCCTGCGAGGGCTAGCCGGCGCTGGCCTCTCAGGCGAGCGCGGCTCCGGCGCCGCGCGGCGCGGTTTCGGCGGAAATTTGATCGAGTGCGGCACCGAAGCCCGCCCCGAATGCGGCCGGCGATAGAAAGCGCGCAGTCGCGGCGCCGATCCGTATCCGTTCGGCCAAAGCGGCGCGGCGGAATGGATCGGTCGCAATCGCATAGGCGATTTCGATGTATTCCTCTTGCGTCGCGGCGATCAATTGGCCGAGGCCCAGTTCAGTCAGCATGGCGGCACCCTGCAAGCCGCGTTGCGTGTCGCCGGCGAGTGTTACCGCAGGGCACAGCGCCGTGATCGGCTCGATGAACGAGGCAGCCCCCGAATAGGGAAAAGTATCGAGATAGACGGTCGTGCGCCGCAGGATATCGACAATCTCGTCGGGGCTTAAATTCATATGCAGATCGATGCGATCCGGCTCAATGCCGTGGCCCTGAAAGGTTTTCTTGATGCTGTCGACCAGATACGCATGGCCGGCTTCCGCACCCCAGTTCTGATTGAACGGATAGAGGATGAGGCGACTGCCGGGGATGCGTTTGAGCAAGGTTGCCCAGCAGCGGCGCAATTCCGGAGTCAGCTTGTAAATGACGCCGCCCGAGGTGAACACAACCGGTTCCGACGGAATCGGGGCCGGTGGCGGGGCGAGCCTCGGGTCGCGCTCGCCCAGCACAAAACAGTTGAACGGCCCGTCCATCAACATGACCGTCTCGCTATAATGCGGCTGGACGGCATCGCCCGGCTCGGTCGGACGCGCGGTCACGACGTAATCAACCCGGCTCAGCCCGGTGGTGACCGGCGCTATGGCGCTCGGTAGAATTTGCACGCGGGCCAGCCGATGCGCTGCCAGCGCCAGGAAATCGGACGCTTGCGCTGCGAGCGTATTGCCCAGGACCAGAAAATCGAGATCAAGCGCGCGGATCGCCGAAACCTGACCGACAACGGTATCGCCGATCGTCGCCAACCGCTCGAAATGCCGGGTGACGAAATCGGAAAACGGTGTCGCTTCGGGGGCGGTCGCCGTGATCAGAACGATCTCGAACCGCGTGTGGTCGAGGCCGGCACCAAACCCCATCGCAAGATAAGTCTCGGTTCGCGGGCGGATATCGCGGACCAGAATGCCGACGCGCTGCCGTCCCGGCCCGCTTCGCGGCGGCGGGCAGAAATCCAGTTGATGACCCGTTACGCTCAGATGATATTCCACCCAGCGTCCGACACAGACCGCCAGCAATCGTAGATTTTCGCCGCTGAACAAAGCCGGGACGAAAGTGAATTCCTGCGCCACGATCGCCGCGAGGCGGCGGCGCAGATCTTCCGTCAGCGGCCGTTGCCAAAGTTCATCGAGATCGGCGAACAGGCGTTTGAGAAACACCATGGCCGTTTGGAACTGGCGCTCGTCGCGGAATACCATCGGTGTCGACAACAGGATCTGCCGAAGCCGCGCCGAAGTGAGAAAGCTCTCATCCGTCAGCGGTATATGATCGAGAATCTCGAATGGATATTGGTATGAGGCGGCGGCGACGATCGCGGATTCGAGACGCGGCCCGACTGATTCGCTACGAGCACGCTCGCGCAGATGCCGCTCGATCGGCCCCATCGGGTATTCTTGAAGCAGATTGCGCGGCACCTGCCATAACTCGCGGTGCGACAGGAATTGCGACCAGCGCAGCCTCACGGACGCTGGGCCATAAAGCAAAACCAGCGAGGTGGCGGCCCGATAGGCCCGGACCCACCTTGGATGCCGATAGGCAATTCCCAGGGCGACGGCGCGTGCCCGCTTGAACACCAATGTTTGCATCCCGCCGGTGCCGAAGATCAGCGCGCAGCGACGCGGGTCATCAGGCGATCGCTGAGTCCAGAGTGGATATCCGCCATTATGGTCCGGATGTCATAGGCATATGACCAC
The DNA here is from genome assembly GCA_049696095.1 of Aliidongia sp. Taxonomy (GTDB): domain Bacteria; phylum Pseudomonadota; class Alphaproteobacteria; order ATCC43930; family CGMCC-115725; genus JAXDMU01. The sequence goes on from JBAVTK010000490.1 coordinate 5,033, forward strand.
TCGGGATAGAGGGCTTGAAACTTTCGGACGTCGCTCACCCACCATTTGTGGTCGCCGATCCGATTAGTCGGCTCATAGCTGTAGCGCATGGCGCGGCCGGTCAGGGATTCCGCGATGGAGATCGCTTCCATCATCGAACAGTTGGAATGCCGGCCCCCGCCGATATTGAACACGTCGCCAGCGGTCGGGCGTTGAAAAAAGCACCAGAAAGCCTCGACCAAATCACGAGAATGGATGTTGTCTCGGACCTGCTTGCCCTTGTAGCCGAACACGGTATAGGGCGTGTCAGTGACGGCACATTTGACCAGATACGCTAGAAAGCCATGGAGTTGGGTCGGAGAATGCCCCGAACCGGTCAAGCAGCCACCGCGAAAGCAGGCGGTCTTCATACCGAAATACCGCCCGTACTCTTGCGTCAGGACATCGGCCGCAACTTTTGAGGCGCCGAACAGGCTATGAAGCGTACCATCGATCGACATGGCTTCATCGAAGCCGTGGGTCGCCCACGGATGCTCTGGGGCCAACTCGTAGCGCGTTTCCAATTCGATCAGCGGCAGATGATTCGGCCGGTCGCCATAGACCTTGTTCGTGCTGACGAAAATGAACACGGCGTCCGGGCAATGCTTGCGGGTCGTTTCAAGCAGCACGAGCGTGCCGTTGGCATTGACCGTGAAATCGACGAACGGTGCCTTTGCCGCCCAATCATGCGACGGTTGAGCCGCGCAATGGATGATAACGGCGATGTCCTTGCCATAATGCGCAAAAATCCGGTCGATCGCCGCCTCGTCGCGGATGTCCGCATCGTGATGGGTGAAATTACGCACCGAATTCTGAAGGGCGGCGCTCTGCCAGCGGGTGCTCGCCTCGGTGCCGAAGAACTGGCTGCGCATGTCGTTGTCGATACCGACAATTTCGAGGCCGCGCTCGGCGAACAGCTTGACGGTCTCGGCACCGATCAAGCCGCCGGAACCGGTCACGATCGCGATGCTCATTAATATACCCTCGAAAGAAACCCGATGCGAATGCGCAACGCTCTTGCTGGAACACGTCGAAGCAGGGCCGCAGCGTAAGGGCACTGGGGACCATTTGCCGCCCCTCGCGGCGCATGAACCGTCTACATCAAACACCGGCATGCTGCAAAGCACGATATGTAGTGATAACCCGTGGCGCCATCGCAGCTGAGCGCATTATGCATGGTGATCTTAGTCCTTCTCGCCCGATCGGCAACGCTCTATGTTAAATGACAGCCGTTGAGCCGTCGGTGGCCCCGTGGTGCATGTTGCGGTACCCTCCGAAAAACCATCCGGCAAACCGATGAACACTATGATGTATAACGCGGGCGAACCTTCCAAGACGACAGCCCAACCGGGGATTTCCGTCGTCATGCCCGCTCTCAATGCCGGTCGCACGATCGGCGAAGCCCTCGAAAGCCTCGCTGGGCAGGTCGACGGTATCGAAGCGATTATCGTCGATGGCGGATCAACCGATGACACGGTGGCAATCGCCGAGCGTTGCGCGTTCGCGCGGGTGCGTTCGGCACCGGGAAGTTCGATCTATGAGGCGCTGAATCTGGCGGTGGCGGCGGCACGGGCACCGATCGTCGCTTGGCTGAATGCGGACGATCTGTTCCTGCCCGGCATGCTGGCCCAGGCTCTCGACATTTTTGCCGGGGCACCCGACATCGATATCGTACGGGGTACTGCGCTCTTCATGCGGAGCGACGCGGCCGGTTGGCAGGCCCATGATCGTCGCATCGAAGAGAAGGCGGCTGGCTCGCTGAATTTGGAACTGATCACGCGCGGGCCGTTGGCGATCAACAGCATGGTTTTTCGGCGATCGGCTCTGGCGCGGATCGGGCCGTTCGATACGTCGCTCCGCTTGGCGGCGGATCGGGAATGGATGCTTCGCGCCTGGTGCGCCGGGGTTCGGATCGTCGAAATGGGCCGCCCGCTCTATTGC
>JBAVTK010000491.1:0-2909 GCA_049696095.1 Aliidongia sp.
GCTATGGTCCAAGCCGGTTGGGACACCTGTCCTGAAGGATAGTGCGATGAGGTTTACGGGTTCCTATACGGCGCTGCTGACGCCGTTCCGGCAGGGTGCGGTCGATGAGCGCGCCTTGCAGGACATGATTGCGTGGCAGATCGCCGAAGGCACCGATGGGTTGGTGCCGTGCGGCACGACCGGCGAATCGCCGACCCTGAGCCATGCCGAGCACAAGCGCGTGGTCGATCTGACGATCGAGGTTGCCAAGGGCAAGGCGGTGGTGATGGCCGGCGCCGGATCGAACTCGACGGCCGAGGCGGTGGATTTCACCCGGCATGCGCAGAAGGCCGGGGCCGATGCCGTGCTGATCGTCTGCCCTTACTATAACCGCCCGACCCAGGAAGGGCTGTTCCAGCATTACAAGGCAATCCACGACGCCTCGGACATTCCGATCGTGATCTACAACATCCCCGGCCGGGCCTCGGTCGATATGTCGGTCGAGACGATGGCGCGTCTGGCCAAGCTGCCGAGGATCGTCGGCGTCAAGGATGCCGCGGGCGATCTGGCTCGCCCGCTGCGCACGCGGCTCGCGATCGGCGCGGAGTTCAGCCAATTGTCGGGCGACGACATCACCACCGTAGCGTTTCTGGCCCAAGGCGGCGATGGCTGCATCTCGGTCACCTCGAACGTGGCCCCTCGGCTTTGCGCCGATTTGCATAAGGCGTGGCGCGCGCGGGATTTCGCCGTGGTCCAGCAATTGAACGAGCGTTTGGCGCCGCTGCATGATGCGATGTTCTGCGAATCGAGCCCGGCGCCGGTGAAATACGCCGCCTCGCTGTTGGGCAAATGCCTGCCCGAGATCCGCGGCCCCCTGGTCGAGGCGAGTCCGGCCGCGCGCGAGCGCGTCGCCCTGGCGCTGCGCCAGACCGGGCTGATCGTATGAGTCGATAATGGCCCTTCGCCCAACCGACCGCTACGTCGCCCAGAATCGCCGCGCGCGTCATGATTATTTCATCGACGAGACGATCGAGGCCGGCATCATCCTGGAAGGCACCGAGGTCAAATCGCTTCGGTCCGGCCAGGGCTCGATCCAAGAAGCCTTCGCGCGCGAAACCGATGGCGAGCTGTGGCTGGTCAACGCCTATGTGCCGCCCTATCAGATGGCCGGCCCGCGCTTCAACCACGAGCCGCGCCGCGCGCGCAAGCTGCTGCTGCGCCGCAAGGAGATCGACAAGGTCATGGGGCTGGCCAAACGGGCCGGCGTGACGTTGGTGCCGCTCGGGATCTATTTCAACGAGCGCGGTCGCGCCAAGGTCGAGATCGGCCTGGCCCGCGGCAAGAAGAAATCCGACAAACGCGAGGCCGAGAAGGAACGCGACTGGCAGCGCGACAAGGGCCGGATCATGCGCGAAAACAATCGGGGCTAAGATGTTCACCAGCACGATTTCGCCAGCGGCCGACAAGCCGGCGCTCTATGACGAATTGGCGCAGCAACTGGCCGGGTTGCTGGCCGGCGAAAGCGATTTCATCGCCAACGCCGCCAACATGGCAGCGCTGCTCTATCATTCGCTGCCCGATCTGAACTGGGCCGGGTTTTATCTGATGAAGTCGGGCGAGTTGGTACTGGGACCGTTCCAGGGCAAACCGGCCTGTGTGCGCATCGCGCTCGGCCGCGGCGTGTGCGGCACGGCCGCCGAACGAAAGACCAGCATTCTGGTCGAGGATGTCGAGCAATTCCCCGGCCACATCGCCTGCGACGCCGCCTCACGCGCGGAACTGGTCGTGCCGCTGATCCGCGACGGCGCGGTGATCGGCGTGCTCGATCTGGACGCGCCGGTCGCGGGGCGGTTCGATGCGGTGGATCAGGCGGGGTGTGAAAGGCTGGTTGGGATTTTCCTCGCGCATCTATCGAGCGAGAGTGGGTCGCTAGCCGTGACGCGTCTCTGACGGGCCGAGCGGTGCGGGTCGCAAGGAGAGTGCTCAACCATGCCCGCCATCAACTATAGCCACCTGTCGCCGGCCGAACTTGACCGTTGTTAAGCAACGTTGGACGAGGATATCAAGCGGGGCCGCAATGCGTTCGAGGTGTGTAGCGATCTGACCGCCCGCTATCGCTGACGCGGGTATCCCTGACGCTGGCGGCTAAGGGGGTAAAACGCACGGCTACCGATCCGCGCGACGTCGTTTTGCCGGCGGATCGTGCGGCCATCCCGGTCCGGCGGGCAAGGGCTTGATTCCGCGGCACACCCGTCGCTCCTGCGCCAAACAACGGCGCCATAAATCCAGCGGAACTTGGCCCTCGGGGCCGGCGGTCACCGGCCCCTTCGCAATCTTACCAATATCCCTCAGCGGGGCCGCGCAACGCCTCATGCCCGGTGGATCGCCGTCAGCAGCCGGTTCAGACCCGCCGTCACATCCTTGCCCAGATGGATACGCAACGCCCGGCGGCCCCGCTCGGCCAATACGGCGAAATCGCCGCGCGCTTCGGCGGCTTTGGCCGTGCCGAAACTATAGCGGTGGCCGGGCACCGCCAGATCGTGCGCATCGTCGCAGGTGATCTGAACGAACACGCCGGTATTCGGCCCGCCCTTATAGGCCTGGCCGGTCGAATGGAGGAAGCGCGGGCCGAAACCGACGCAGGTTGCGACATGGTACCGGTCGCGGGCGGCGACCCGGATCGCCTGCAATGCCGCAATCGTCGCCGGTTCCTGCGGAATAATGGCGAGGAAGGCGGCGTAATCGCCGGCGGTCAGCCGGCCGAGATGGGCCGCGAGGCCCGAAGCGAGGCTCGAGTCCGCCGAAATGCCGATTTCTGCGGCGGTGCTTGCATCGGCGAACAGTCGGATCTCGCCATCCGTGCAGATCGGCTGATCGTCGGGCAGGCTGCCGCTTGCTTCAAAGGCGCCGATCAGCTTGCGTGTGGCGAT
>JBAVTK010000492.1:0-1668 GCA_049696095.1 Aliidongia sp.
GTGCTGGCCCTTATTGTCTGCCGTGCCGCGCCCGTACCAGCGATCGCCCTCGATGGTCAGCTCCCAGGGTGCGAGGCCCGCGCGCCAGCGCGCATCGTCGCCGCGCACGACATCGCCGTGACCATAGGTGAACAAGGTCGGCAGCCCCGGCGCCTCATGCCGCTCGCCGAGGAGGAACGGCCCGAAGCCCGCGACCGGATTGTCGATCAGCCGCCAAGTGAAGCCGAGACGGGTGAGCGACGGCCCGATTTCGGCATCGAGATACCGGCCGAGACGGGGCACCGAGTCGCGCTCCTGGCTGTCGGTGCGATGCGCCACGCGGGCGCGCAGCACGGCGCGAAATTCGCCAGTATCGAACCAGCGCCCCGCTCGGTCGATCAGATCCTGTCGGTTGACCATTGTCCTGTCCCCTGCCGTTTTGCCCGCATCATGCCCCGGCAATGGCGATGGGCGCCAGCGTGTCGCGTGCGCGATCGGGTTGAGAAGGATGTCGCACGCCGGGGTTCCAGGGAACGATCGTCAGCGCGCTTGAACCGCGCCGGGATTGCTGGAGGCTCCAACTCCTGAGAGGATGGAGCCACGATGAGCAAGACGACGAACAAGTTTTCGCCTGAGGTACGCGCGCGCGGTTCGGATGGTGAGTGAGCATCAGGGGGCACGCCTCGCACTGGGCAGCGATTGTATCGATTGCGGCCAAGATCGGGTGCGCACCGCATACCCTGAACGAATGGATCAACAGGTCGGAAGTGGACAGCGGCAAGCGGGTTGGCGTTCCTTCCGATCTCGCGGAGCGGGTGAAGGCGCTGGAGCGAGAGAACCGCGAACTGCGGTAGGCGAACGAGATTCTTCGCAAGGCGTCCGCATATTTTGCCCAGGCGGAGCTCGACCGCCGGTTCAAGCTATGATCGATTTCATCGACGATCATCGTGGTGCATATGGGGTCGAGCCGATCTGCAAGGTCTTGCCGATCGCCCGATCCACGTATCACGCCCGTGTGGCCCAGCGCCGCGATCCTCAGAAGCTGTCCCGGCGCGCGCGCCGGGATCTGGTGCTGAAGCCCGAGATCGCCCGGGTGTTTGCCGAGAACTTCGAGGTCTATGGCGTCCGCAAGGTCTGACGACAACTCGGCCGCGAGGGGACTTCCGTCGCCCGCTGCACGGTCGAGCGGCTGATGCGGAGCATGGGTTTGCAAGGGGTTGTCCCGGTAAGCCAGTACGTCTCGATCAAATACGCAGAGCGGCTCGCTGAAGCCGGGATCGAACCCTCGGTCGGCAGCGTCGGTGACAGCTACGACAATGCGTTGGCGAAAACCATCAACGGCGTCGACAAGGCCGAGGTCATCCATCGCAAAGGTCCATGGCGGAGCTTCGAGGCCGTCGAGTTCGCCACCCTCGAATGGGTCGACTGGTTCAACCATCGCCGGCTACTCGAGCCGATCGGGAACATCCCGCCCGCTGAAGCCGAGGCCAACTTCTACCCCGCCCTCGACGGCACACAGGCGATGGCAGCATGACCGGTCGGCCCACCAGCCGCGAGGATCGCCGGGTGCTCGGCGGCGTCAAGGCATCCACACCGAAGGCGGCGCGGACCCTCCTTGACCCCGCCTGCGACTCCCGGCACTCCGAACGCCAGGTCGGCGCCGAGGAATGGTCCTTCGGTCTCACCAAG
>JBAVTK010000493.1:0-25266 GCA_049696095.1 Aliidongia sp.
CCTTACCCGGAGCCGGTGTGGCACGGGCAATCATCGCCACGTCATGCTCGTCATTGACATGGCTTTGCAGGGCCAGGACCGTGCCCTTGTCATCGAAGGTCACGACATAAACCCGCTGCTCCAGCAGATCTGGATCCTGGAGCGTCTCGCGCTGAATCCGCCGGCCGATATAATACCAGGTATTGTTGTCGAACGAGGCGATGCTCGATGGCGACCCCAAGAGCCGCGTGACATCGGCCTTGTTCGAGATACCGGGCTGGACCGCGGCCAAGCTGGTCGCTTCCGGCAAGTTGCCCCGTACCTCTTGCGGCCAAGTGCAGCCGGCAATTTGTGTGGCCAACAATGCAGCGGCCAGCGCATGGGCGGCGCTGCGATATTTGAGATGGCGGCAATCGGTCAGCATGGGTTCATCTTCACTCATTTCGCGCCAATTCCTGCCCCTTGTCGCGGCTTCTGTCAATCGCGGTGTCGATCGCCGCGGCCGCACTCAGGCCACCGTGTCGCCTCACGAGATGTTTTCGCCAATATGGTCAAGCCGCACGGATCTTGCCGAGGAATTGATCGAGATTGACACGCAGGGTATCGACCGAGCTGCTGAGTTGTCCGGCCGATGCAAGAACTTGGCTCGCCGCGGTGCCGGTCCGGTCGGCCGCTTCGCTGACGCCCGCAATCGTGCCCGACACTTCGTTGGTGCCTTGTGCCGCCTCCCGGACGTTTCGGGTGATCTCCTGTGTTGCCGCACTCTGTTGATCGACGGCAGATGCGATGACTGTGGCGATCTCGCTGATCGTGCCGATCGTGTCGCCGATGCTTCTGATCGCACCGACCGCCGCACTTGTCTCCGCCTGCATGGCGGCGATCTGGCCGGCGATTTCGCCGGTCGCCTTCGCTGTCTGAGTGGCCAAGGACTTGACCTCGGTCGCGACCACGGCAAAGCCCTTGCCGGCATCACCGGCGCGGGCGGCTTCGATCGTCGCGTTCAGGGCCAGAAGGTTGGTTCGGCTGGCAATGTTTTCGATCAGCCGGACCACTTCACCGATCTTTTCCGCTGCCGCAGACAGGCCTTGCACGGTGAAATTGGTTCGATCGGCCTCGCCTACGGCCTGAGCGGCGATGTCGTTCGATCGGGCGACTTGGCGGCCGATTTCATCGACCGAGGCGGTCAGTTCTCCGGAAGCCATTGCCACGGTCTGAACGTTGACCGATGCCTGCTCGGCCGCGGCCGCGACCGTGGTGGCTTGGGCGCTGGTCTCTTCGGCGGTCGCCGACATGCTCTGCGACGTTGCCCGCATCTCGACCGCCGCGGAGGTCAATGTGCTAAGCGCGCTGCGCACATCGCGTTCGAACTCGTCGGCCAAACGGTCGAGCATGATTTTCCGGTCGGCCGCCGCCTTTTGCTTCGCTTCGTCATGCTCGACGCGCAGGGTCTCGGTCTCGATCATGTTTCGCCGGAAGATATCGACCGCCTTGGCCATGGCGCCGATTTCGTCAGTGCGATCCGATCCGGGGATGGTGACGCTCTTGTCGCCACCGGCCAGTGCCGTCATTGTTTTGGTCATCACATTGAGCGGGCCGACGATGCGGTGGAGGGCAACCCAAAGACTGCCCAGCACCAGCACGACGCCGGCCAGCAGCAATGCGGCATTGAGCGTGAAGTTCGAGATGCTCTTGGCTGCCTCGGCCTCGGTCGCCGCGCCGGTCGCCGAGCCGAACTCATCGACCAGATGAAGAATCGATTCGACCGCGGTCGTGGCCCGGCTAAAATATTCGTTGCTATCGATTTTGTAGTCGCCGGTTTCACCGTCGGCCAGCACAGAATCCCGGATCGCACCGTATTTGCCGATATACTCGCGCTCGACTGCCGCGATCGCATCGACCAGCTTTGCCGGCGCATCGGGGCTTCCTCGAAACGCGGTGACTGTCTCCCAGGCAAGGGCAACATGGCCGTGGAAGATCGAGATATTCCGGATACCCTCGGTCGTGAGCGCACGGTGCGCACCGATGGTGCCGCCCAGAAATCCGCGCTCCCTTCCGGCATATTCAGCCATCTCGGCGGCCAGATGCCGAGCGCTCATGAGCTGAGCAATCGCCGCGGATGGCGGATGGGTCGTCGCCTCAAGCGTCAGGCGGAGTTTGTTGCATGCCACCTCGATCAAATTGGTAATCGCCGGAACGAAGGCCGTGACGGTTTCGGTTTGACGCTCGGTCCGGGGCTTGAGGAGGTTGTCATCGACCTTGTGGCGGAACGCCTCGAACTCACCGAATATTCTCTCGGCTTCGGCAATGTTCATTTCACCGGATTTCATTGCTGGGATTGCCCGCAACAGGGGTATGGCTTCGCGGAATGCCCGGTCGGCCGAAGCGCGCATCTCGTCGATCTGGACGCGACGCTCATAGGGCATCACGCCCGGCGAATTCAGGGCGGTGTTGGTCAGCCCGCGCTCGACCGCCCATTGCTCGGCACTCTGAATCAGCAATTGCTCGGTGTGATTTACGTCGAGAAACGCGTGCGCGGCTTGCCGCCGGCCCATCGCGTCATAGGCAGAGAGCCCGGCGGACACAATCAGCAGCAGCGCCAGGACGGAAATCATGACCGGCAGAATCGTGCCGATTTTCCCAATCACAGCATAGAGCCGTCCACCCATGAAGCGAGTGCGCTTGGCAGGCTGGGCCATGGCATGCTGCCGTTCGGCGACTAAGCTGGACATAAGCAATTTGCCGACTCCAAGTCACGGGCAGCAGCCCTCGGTTTAGAATGGTTTTAATTCGTAATTCACATGAGAGTGTCCCATTCGATAAATTTGTCTTAAGAATGGATCTGTCCGGCGCGGTGACACAACCGGTGGCATCTAGGCCCCGAGCCCGCCGATCAGCAACCGTGCCTCGCGCAGCGCTGCGACATCCGTCAATGCGGCGATATGATCCATCATTTCCCGCACCCAACCCGCCCGATCACGCGACAGCGGCAGATCGGCTTGGCGGTTGCGCGTCAGAATCGAGAGCACGGCCTGATCATGGATCGAGAGTTCGCCATCCTGATCCGTCGCCTCGCGGCGCAGCAGCATCCCGGCGAAGCTGTCGAGCAATACGGTCAAGGTCTTGTTGGCGATCAGCACGGTTTCGGCCCGACCGTCGCCGCGATAGATCTTGCGCCGGCTGACCGATTGGATGAGTTCAGTCTGCGCCCGGTGGCGCGATTGGTCGAGCAGCGGCGGAACGTCTTCGCCGTCGAGCATTCGGTCGTGCAGATCGCACCAGACACCGATGGTATCGGCGATCAGCGTCGAGATCGCCCGCGCGCGCAGATAGGTCAGCTTGCGCTCGGCGCCATGCAGGCTGCGATATTCCTCAAGCGCGATATCGGCGAGCGGTGCCAGCAGCTCTTCGCCTTCGGCAAAATTCAGCGCTCCGACCTGTACCGCGTCTTCGATATCGACGATCAGATAGCAAATATCGTCGGCCGCCTCGGTCAGATGGGCCAGCGGGTGGCGGCACCAATGCAACGGCGCCTTTTCGATCAGGCCAAGCGCCCCAGCGACCTCGCGGAACAGCGCGATCTCGCTGGAAAAGATGCCGTATTTCATCGGTTTCGGCCGATGCTCCGGTGCCAGACCGCCCGACCAGGGATATTTGGAAAAGGCGCCAAGCGTGGCGCAGGTCAGTTGCAAACCGCCATCGGCATGCCAGCCTTCGAGCCGGGTCAGCAGCCGGAAGCCGAAAGCATTGCCGTCGAACCGGGTCAATTCATGGCCGAATTCCGGCGGCAACCCGGCCAGTATCCGCTGGCCCATTGGATTTTCTGCCCACCAGACCGAGATCGCCTGCTCCGCCTCGTGGCTGAACGGCGTCTGGCCGATATCATGCGAGATCGCGGCACCCGAGACGATATGGCCGACATCGGCCGCGGCGACGCCCTCGGCCAAGCCGCGCTCGATCAGAAAGCGGCCGGCGAGTTGCCCGAGGCTGCGGCCGACGCGTGAGGCCTCCAGCGAATGGGTCAGCCGATTGCGCACGAAATCGCCCGGCTGATCGGAGCCAAGCGACGGCCCGTGGACCTGCATCTTGGATTGCAGCCGGCGGAAGGCACTGCAAAATACGAAGCGATCGACATCGATTTCATAGGGTGAACGGTGATCGTCGGTCCGCCGAGGCTCGCTGCGGCCGAGACGCTTGGTCGATAGCAGTTCCGGCCAGCGCATCGTCATTCGTCGTCTTCCTGTCGTGCAACGCTTTGCACTTGGCCCACGCGGCCAAGCGCCTTACATATAAGCGACGGGCAGATTGAGCGAAACCCCGTGCGGAGGCGAGACATGGCGGATGGCGGCAGCGTCGAAGGCGTACGGCAACTTCTGATCAGCGCGAGCGCGGCGCGGCGGATCGCCACGATCGCGGCGGCCGAACCGGCCGGCACGTTCCTCCGGATTTCGGTCTCGGGCGGCGGCTGTTCGGGTTTCCAATATAATTTCGCGCTGGAACAGGCGCGCAACGACGACGATCACAGCTTCCGGCGCGATGGCGCCGAAATCGTGGTCGATGAGACCTCGCTCGATCTGGTCGGCGGGGCCGAACTGGATTTCGTCGAGGATCTGGCCGGCGCGTTCTTCCAGATGCGCAACCCCAATGCCGCCTCATCGTGTGGCTGCGGGAATTCGTTCTCGGTTTGAACGAGCGCCGAAACATCTCCGGAAATCAAGCCTATGAAGATCGCCACCTGGAACGTCAACTCGGTGAAGGCGCGGCTGCCGAACGTCCTGGCCTGGCTAGACAGCGCCAAGCCGGATGTCGTCTGCCTTCAGGAAATCAAATGCCAAACCGCCGATTTTCCCGAATTGGAATTCCGCGCGGCGGGCTATCACGCTGTCGTCCAAGGCCAGAAAAGCTACAATGGCGTGGCGATCCTGTCGCGCGAGCCGGCGCGCGATGCGCTGATCGGCCTGCCCGGCGATCCCGAGGATGCCCAGGCGCGCTATGTCGAGGCGAGCTTCGGTGATATCCGGGTCGCCTCGATCTATCTGCCCAACGGCAATCCGGTCGGCACCGAGAAATACCCCTATAAACTCGGCTGGATGGCGCGGCTGCGGCAGCGGGCGATCGATCTGCTGGCGACCGAGGGCACCGTGGTCTTGGCCGGCGATTACAATATTTGCCCGGCCGACGACGATGTCTACGACCCGGTCGGCTGGAGTGAGGATGCGCTGTGCCGACCGGAAAGCCGCGCGGCGTTCCGCAGCTTGATCCATCTCGGCCTGACCGACGCCTTCCGGATCGGGCATCTGGAGCCGCATCGCTATAGTTTCTGGGATTATCAGGCGGGCCGCTGGCCGCGCGACGAGGGTTTGCGCATCGACCATTTCCTCTTGTCGCCGCAAGCAACCGACCGGCTGGTCGCCTGCGACATCGACCGCGAGCCGCGCGGGCGGGAAAAGGCGTCCGATCACACGCCGGTCTGGTGCGACATCGCCTGAGTTCTCAGCGTGCGGCCTTCGCCACCTCAAGCCGGATGCGATCGGCCTCATCGGGGTCACCGGACAGTTCGAGCATCCGGATGCACCAATAGAGATCGCGTTCCACGCCCGGCCGCTCGGCCGGCTTGGCATCGGGGAATGCCTCGAACAGACGGATCGTCTTGATCTTCAATTCTCGAACGAGCGCTGACAGGGTCTGGTTGACCGCCCGCTCAAGCTCGACTTGACGCGCAAAGGTTTGGCATTTGCGGAGCGCGTTCACCGCGGTTTCGCTCGCGATCAGATCCGCCACCGGGGCAGCCGCACCAAGGGTGAGGCCGGCGCGTACATCCTGGGATGCTTCCTCGACCAAGGCGGCACAGGCTTGCTCGGCGGTGCCGTGCAAATCGGACAGTTGCTGCCGCGTTGTCGGGTCGCTGTCACGCAGCACCTGATCGGCTGCCGTCAGCTCCGCCACCAGCCGTTGCGCCTGATCGGTTCGCTCCGGGAACGCCTGATCGACCTGCGCCGATAAGGCGCGTGCCTGCCCGTCCATCGCGGCCAGCACGGTTCGTCCCAGCCGGGAAAACACCGTGACTTTGATTGGCGTCGGCAGATCGAGATTGAGATGCAAGATGCGGCGCAGGAATTCGGCCGGAGCCGACATCCGCACCATGATCGCGAGCAGCATCGCATAGGCTCGGTCGGGTTTGCCGTCATGGCCGTTCGCCACGGTCTGACGAATCAGTGCCATCTGGGAAATATCGAGGCCGCGAATCGGTTTTGGTGGCAAGGCTTGCTTCAGCAACTGGATTTCCTCGCCGACACCCAGTAGTCGGACGATCTGGCGGACACCTTCGATTAGGTCGATCTGGTCGCCGACCAACTCCTGGCGGACGGTTTTGTTGGTCGCGGCGTTGCTCGCTGCCTCGTCGAGCAGGATTGCCGCCGAAGGCCACATCCGGCGGGCCAGCACGCTTTGACCGCCCAGATCGCCGGCTTCGAGCGCGCGCAGCCTTGTCTCCATAACCTTGTAGATGCGCCTTTCGGCCGCATCGTTCTTGGCCAGGACGAATTCCCACGCAAGCTGCGCAGCGCGGCGCGGGATACCGCCATCATCCCTCCCGTCGGGCTCGGAACGCAGCAGATCCTCGAACGGCTGATAGAAGAGCCGCTGGAGATTGGGCTTGCGCATCGGCCTGACGCGCTTCAAGCGCGGCCTGATCCGCTCCATAATGGTCTGGACTTCGGGTTGATCGCGCGCTTCTTCGAGCAGCAGTGCTATCTCGCGGAACTTGACCTCGGAAATCTGGTCGAGCGGGTGTTCAAGATCGAACAGGTCGAGCGGCGAGGGCGTGTTCATGAACCCAACACCCTGGCCTTGGCCGCTTCGATGCGCGTCACGAGATCGAAATCCGACCGTGCGCGGCGCCAATCCTGGTTCGACTGGATCTGTCGGCCCTGGATCAGCAATTGCTGCTGTTCCAGTGCATCGGACGATTGAATCACCTCGTTGCGTGGAATCAGCGGCAGCACACGGATGATCCGTCCGACGGTTTCCCGCTGGATCTCGATCGGGTCGCTCTGGACCTGATCCCAGAACACGAAAATAAGATCCCAGCCATCGAGCAGCCAACAGAGTTTCCCGGCCAGACCGACCACGATTTTGGCCTGGACATTCCAGTCGCGCACCACCGACACCATATCGCGCAGCGCGGTGTCCAACTGACCGAACAGTTCATCGGCCGAGTTCAGCGTGTCATCGGCCACCAACCCGGCGAACCGGGCGAACGGCGCCAGGTCGGATTTCTCCGATTCGCTCCACTCGGTGATCGTGTCGCGAAAATCGGCGAAGCCGTGCAGCAGGCTTCTCAGCCGGCCGTCCTGGCGCCCGGACGACAGGCCCAGTGGCAGCAGCACGCGGGCGAGAGCGCCGATCCGGGTCTGGATATCGTTGACTTCGATCCCGATGCGCCGGCCCGCCTGGGTCAGCAAGGCCTTGACCTTGAGCCGCCATGCCTCCTGACTGGATTTGAGCGTCAGCAATTCGTCCGTCTCAAGGCCGAGCGAATTCAGCAGCGCGACGATCAGCAGGAAATGCAGTTCGATCTGTTTGCGCCGGTCGCCATCCAGTGCGAGTCGCGACGCCTCGGCGACGAGCGGTCCGGCCAGCCCGCTCTGCCCGACCCGCAAGACGCAGGTGCGCAACTTGTCGGGCGCTGCTGAGTCGGTCGATTCGATCTCTTCATGCAGCGCCCGATCATGCAACGACATGGCGGTGACTTCACCAACCGCGTTCCACGGCACGATGAAGGCACCCTCGGTGCCGCCGAAATTCGGCATCAGCAGAATCAGCCGCTGGCGGGCATCCCGCCGCACCCGCGCCAAGGACAGCGTCGGTGTGGTGAATGCCACGATCGCGCCGCGCTCCTCGAAGGTCGCCGGCAACAGCACGCCGCCCGATCGACCGCTCATCTGAGCCACGCCTGCAACAAGGATTGCCTACCCATCGAAGACCCGAACGGTTGAGTTCGCCGCGGGATTGCCATCGAACCAGCTCGATAGCTTAGCGGCTGTGCTTTTATCAATCCCTTAAGGTTGGGTAAGGATGGGTAACGCCCTGATAATCCGTCACCAGCCAGCCGCTGCCATCGTCGGTGCGGCGCAGATAATTCGGGCCGATCGGCACCTTGCCATAGCCACCCGGCAGATCGAGCACATAGCTCGGTTGGCACAGGCCGGAGACTCGTCCGCGCAGCGCCGCGACCAGTGCCTGGCCGGCCTCGATCGTCGTGCGGAAATGCGCGGTGCCCGGCGCCAGATCGCCCTGATTGAGGTGATAGGGCTTGACGCGCAACGACACCAGCCGGCGCAGCAAGGCCTCCAGCGTCGCCGAATCGTCGTTGATGCCCTTGAGCAGCACGCTTTGGCTCAGGAGCGCGATGCCGGCCCGGTTCAGCCGCCGGATCGCTGCTGCCGCCGCGTCGGTCAGTTCGCGTGGATGGTTGGTGTGGAGTACAATGAAGACACCTTTGTCGCTCTCCAGCGCCGCGAGGAACGCTTCGTCGATCCGCTCCGGCGCCACGATCGGCACACGGGTATGAAAGCGGATGACGCCCAGATGCGGGATCGCCGACAGCGCTGCGACCATCTCGGTAAGCCGGCGCGGCGACAGCATCAGCGGGTCGCCGCCCGTCACCACCACCTCGAAAATCGCCGGATGGGTCCGGATATACTCATAGGCCGTGTCGAGTTCCGCCGGGCTCAGCGCAGCACCGCCCGGCCCGACCATCTCGCGCCGAAAGCAGAAGCGGCAATAGACCGGGCAGACATGCGATGGCTTCAGCAGCACCCGGTCGGGATAACGATGGACGATGCCCTTGACCGGCATATGGACATGATCGCCGATCGGATCGCCCGATTCCTCGGGAAGATGATGCAGTTCGGCCGCGCTTGGGACGAATTGCCGGGCGATCGGATCGGCCGGATCAGCCGGATCGATCAGTTCGGCCATGGCGGGCGTGATCGCGAGCGCATAACGCTCGGCCACCTGCTCCAACTCGGCCAACCGGTCGACCGGCACCAGCCTGGAGTCGATCAGATCGGCCGGCCGGCGGATATCGGGTGCGACCGCGCTCATGACCGGCCGGTCTTATGTGGCATCAGAGCGCTTCGCGGGCGAGCCGCTTGATTTCTTCCTGCACCAGCCTTTCGACCAGCGGCGGCAAATTGTCATCAAGCCACTCGCGCAGCATCGGCTTCAGCAATTCCCGGACGATCTCTTCCAGCGTGATCGCGCCATTGCCCAGGAATACCTCGCTATTGCGCCGGTCGCGCAGGCTATTGGTCATTTCGGCAAAGGCCGCCGACGAGGCCGCGGCCGGGCGGGCCGACACGAGATGATCCCGGTCACCCTCGGTCGGCGGATCGGGCAGGCGGGGCCGCGGCGGTGGCCGATAGGGTTCGGGTTCCGGTTCCGGCTCGATTTCCGCCGGCTCATCGGCCGCGATCTCGGTCAATTCCAGGATATCTTCCTCGGGTGGAGGCAGCGTATCCATCTCGACGTCGATTGGCGGCTTTGCGGGGTCATCCTCGGCGATGATCCGGCGGATCGATGCGAGGATCTCCTCCATCGACGGTTCTTGTTGGCCCTTTGCCTCGGACATTAGCCTTGCACTCGCTTCCACAATCCCAGCGGACTGTAGCCGGGCGGCTGCCGAAATGCCAAGGGTTCCGTTGCGTCGTGTCGAATCAATGCCTTGTCCGACTTACTTGTCGCCAAATCCGACCCATTTGTCGCGCACGGCATCAAAATGCTCTTCCGGGTCATAGTACGCCACCGGTAGGTTCAGCTGCCGAGCGGTCAGCCGCCCGAGCGCGTCGGCCAGTGAGAATTCGGCGACAACTTCGTCATGCTGCGAGGCCACGAGATTGACGCGCGATTGGAACAAGGTCTGCTCGGCATTCAGAATATCGAGCACGGTGCGCGAGCCGACCGAGGCTTCCTGCTGAACGCCGTCGAGCGCGATTTCATTGGCCTTGATCTGGGCGCGCTGCGAGACGATCTGGCCCCGGTCGGACACCAACTGTTCCCAGGCCTGCGCCGCCAGTTGCGAGGCGGTGAGCCGGGCCGTATCGACCTGGCTGCGCCGCTGATCGACGGTCTGCTGAGCCTGGCGCGATTGCGAAAAGAACGCCCCGCCATCATAGAGCGGCACGGTCAATTGCGTCGTCAGCGACATCTCGTCCAAGGTCTGGCCGGCGCCGCCGGTTTCTTTCAAGCGCTGAATCCCGGCATTGACCGTCCAGGTCGGCAGCAACTGGCCGCGCACCAGCCGGACATTGTCCTCGGCCGCCTGCTGGGCAAATTGGGCCGAGACCACATCGGGATTGGCGTTGAGCGCGAGGCCGGTCGCTTCGTCACGGCTGGTCGGCAGTTCCGGCACGCCGTTCGGCGGGGCGAGCTTGCCCGGTGGCTGGCCGACATCGCGCTCGTAAGTCGAGCGGGAAATCTGAAGCGTGCCTTCGGCCGCCTGGCGCGCGGCGATCGCGGCTGCATAGGCCGCCTCGGCCTGCGCCACATCGGTGCGCGTCACCTCGCCAACCCGAAACCGGTCCTGGGTCGCTTCGAGCTGACGACGCAGCACCTGTTCATTATTGACGTTGAGATCAAGCGTCGCCTGATCGCGCACGACATTCATGTAGTCGGTCACGGCATTGAGCAGCACGCCTTGCTCGATCGACAGAAGATGCGCGCGTTCCGAGCGCACCAGATTGAGCGCCTGCTCGGTCTGCGCCTCGGTTCGGCCGCCGCGGTACAAGGGTTGCACGATGGTTACGCCATAGGTTTGCGGCGATAGATTCTGGGAAAAGACATTGTTGGTCAAAAGGATAGGCGGAGAGCCCGATCCCGTAGTAGTTAGCGACTGTGTCTGGGGGGTGGAGAAGTTAGCGCAGGAATTGAAACCTTCAAATATCTTACCGCAATCTTGCTTGCTCGCATTGTGCTGGATACCCTCGCTGCCCGTGACCTGCACGGTCGGCCGCCAGTTAGCGAGTGCCTGGGGCACATTTTCGTCGGTCGCGCGGAGATTCGCGCGTTCGGCCAGAAGTTGTGGGTTGGTATTATACGCGTTGGTGAGCGCGTCCTGGAGCGTCTGCGCCTTGGCCGGGTGTGCCGCGAACAGCGCGCCGATGACAGCGACCGCCGCGAACAAAGAGCGGACAAAGAGGATCAACCGCTTCGGCATCAGTAAGTCTCCATGGAAGGGTCGATCCGCCGAGCCCACGCGTCGATGCCGCCGGCCAGATTGACGGCATTGGTGCGGCCGGCCTGATGCAGCCAGGCGGCGGCTTGCCGGCTGCGCATGCCGTGATGGCACACCACGACCAGCATCCGATCGGCCGGGATCTCGCCGAGCCGGCCGGGCAGGGTGGCGAGCGGAATCGAGACCGCCCCATCGAGGCGGCAAATCTCGATTTCCCACGGTTCGCGCACATCGAGCACGGCGACATCGCGCCCGGCGCGACGCCAGGCATCAAGTTCCTCGACCGCGATCTCGGGCGGGCTTTCGGTCATGATGGGGGCTCGCTCAGAAAACGAAGCTGGGTTCGGCCTGAAAGCCGAGCAGCGTTTGGATGCCGGCCTCGAACAGGCGGCGCTGGGCGATCCCGTTCGGGCCGCGCTCCAGCAGCACCGCCTCGCCCAATTGTCCGGCGCGGGTTTCGATCACGGTCACGAGCCGGCCGCCCTCGGCCAATTGATCGAGCAAGGTGGGCGGCACATCGGCCACGGCACCACCGATCAGGATCACGTCATAGGGGGCCCGCTCGGCATAGCCGCGATCGAGGCGTTGTTCGAGGATCGTGACATTGCGCAGGCCGGCCAGATTGGCCTTGGCCTGCTTGGCCAGCGCCGCATCCGATTCGAGTGCAACGACGCTGCGGGCCAGACGGCCGAGCAGCGCCGTGGCATAGCCGGTGGCGCAGCCGATTTCGAGCACGACCTCGTTCGGGCGAATCGCGGCGATTTGCAGCAGCCGGCCGAGCACCATCGGTTCGAGCAGATAGCGCCCGCCGCCCAGCGGCAGATCCTCATCGACATAGGCGGCGCCCTTCAGGGACGGCGGCACGAAGGATTCGCGCGAGACCTGAAGAAACGCATCGAGCAGGGCGGGGTCGGTGATCTTGTTGGTGCGAAGCTGGCAATCGACCATGTTGGTGCGGATTTTGTCGTATTCGCTCATATGCTGAACCGGGTCGGGGAGGCCGCAACAGCGGCGGATCGGGCGGGAATGCCGCGGCACCTTGGTACGGCACGGCATGAAGTGCCGTCGTGTATATAACCAGCCCGTGCCGATGACAATCCGGCGGCACGCCGTGCGGCCCCGTCCGCCGATGAATTCGCTGTAATGCATCGGGGCAGTTAGCCAGGGATCGCCAACCGGAATATTGGGTTCGCCGAAACCTTACGAATCGGCAGCGGCCGAGCGGGTTGGGCCGAACGGCGTGCAGCTATTCTCCGGCGCCCGTACCCGATCGCGTGCGCGGGTTACGGCGTGCAGCACATGCAGCTCACCATCCTCAGGATAGAGAAAGAGGTCGAGCACGCAGTTGGTGCCGCGATACTGCCAGATCTCGGCCGGCGGATCGCGTCGGGTGAAGTCTGGTTCACCCAGCCGCGCGATCAGGGCGGGCGGCGACAGGGTTTCCAGGGCGGCAAGCTGGGTCACTTCGAGCAGCGGGCGTCTCGGCGATGCCGCCGAGTCCGCGGTGGGCGGCACCGTCGGGGCGCCCGGCGGCACTGTGCCGGGCCCGGAACAAGCCGCTAGCATGAACGCCACACCGAGGGCGAAAGCGGCCCGGCCGAGCGGCCGACTATGATGAAAGCCACCAACCGCATCGCCAAGCCGATCGGTATGGCCCGAGGCGATATCCGACATAATGCGCTGTCCCCCGTTGAACGCGCGACGGTTTTGCACGGGTTTCGCGCTCGGATGCAAGAGCAATTGACGCAAACGGTAATTTCGCTGCGAAAATCTCGGAATGCGGTTGGCCGAACCGACGGGTGTTCAGTCCGGTTTTTCCGGCTCGGCCATGGCCTCGATATCGCCGGCGATTCGTCCGCCGCGCTCGACCTCGATCTGGCCATAGCGGATCGTGCCGTTGACCTGGCCGGTGGCGCGGATGAACAGACGCTTACGCACGGTCAGCGTGCCTTCGAAGCGGCCGCGGATTTCTGCGGTCTCGATCGCGGCCGAACCCTTGAACAGACCCGATTCGGCGATATCGACATCGCGGCAATCGGACAGGCTGGCCTCGACGCTGCCTTCGATCAGCAGCCGATCGCAATGGGTGATCTCGCCCTGGAGCGAAATTTCCTTGCCGACCATGAGTTGACGGATCTCCGGCTCGCGCGGCGCCGGCGTCGAGGGCGGTTCGGCGCGAGCGGTTTCACTTGGTCGGCGCGGCAGATCGGGGACGCGTCCGGCCTCGCCCGGCCGCGAAAACTCAGCCCCGCGGCCGAACTCGCCTGAGCGTGCCGATTCGGCACTGCCGGTAGGTTCGGTCGGACGAACGGTCGGCACCGCGACGCGCGCCGGCTCGATTGGCCGGGCCATCTCGGTGGCCGAGGGGCGGGGCGGCATGTTGGGAATCCGGTTTGGATTTGGCGGCGGTGTCGATCCGGTCGCAGCCGGTCGCGGCACGGGCTTGGTTAAAGGGGCCAGAAGCGTCTCCGGCGTCAGTTCGTTCTCGGTCATCGTGTCATCACCCTCGGGCTTCTTACGCCGAAACATTTTTGATCCCCTGCATATCGATCGGATGGGAAGATGCTGCGCTCCACGTATGGCTCAGGCCCGCACGGGAAGGGCGAAGCCTTGCCGGCGGCATTCAATCAGGTGGACGGTCGCGGCGAGGCCGATCATCGGCGCCACGAGACCGAGCACCGGCACCAGAAACAATGCGGCCACGACCGCGCCGGCCAGCATGAATTCCAACCGGTAGCCGCGCCACAGTGCGTTGGCGTCGGCCATGCCTAGCCGTCGCAGCGCCACCGTCTCGAAATATTCGCGCCCGACCAGATAACCATTGACCAGCGCGAACACGACGGCGTTGACGCCGGGAATCCAGACCGCCCACCAATAAACCACGATCAGCGCCACGAGATTGACGACGAGGCCGAGCAATGCCAGACGCAGGCTGCTGATGAGCGCGGTCAGAATCGGTGTGCCGGGTGCCGGTGGCAGCCATGGGTAATGCCGCCGTTCGACCGCGCGGATGATCGACTCGGAGAAAAAGCCGAGGATCAGAAACACGACGCTGGGAAATAGAATATAGCTGAGCACCGGTGCTGCGATGACGCCAAGCACGCCGGTCGCCCATTGCAGCCAGACGATTCCGGCCAACCCATGGGCGATACACCAGCCGACCGCGACCCACAGAATCGCGAGGGCGGTGAGCGACCAGAGAATCGACAGAAAGAGCGGACGCCGCATTCCCGGTTCGGGAAGCTGGCGGAAGGCGAGCAGAAGAGCGTTGAACATGATGCGGGTGTGACCGGTCCTTTGGGCCTTCGGCACGGGATAGGACCCCTGCGCCGGCCAAGGTTGCCAGCGGGCTCGAAGCGCTTATACTGCGCCGCAAAATCGCGCGCTTCAACAATTCGATCGGAAATAATCCATGGCGACAGCTCCGCTGGACGTGGTCGGCATCGGCAATGCCATCGTCGACGTCATTGCGCATGCCGATGACGGCTTTTTGGCGGCGTCCTCGATGATCAAGGGCGGCATGGCGCTGATCGACGAGGCGCGGGCCGAGGCGATCTATGCCGCCATGGGGCCGGGAATCGAGATGTCCGGTGGCTCGGCCGGCAACACCATTGCGGGAATCGCGTCGCTCGGCGGCCGTGCCGCTTTTATCGGCAAGGTACGCGACGATGTTCTGGGCAAAGTGTTCCAGCATGACATTACCTCCGCAGGCGTCGAATTCCCTACTCCGGCCGCGACCGACGGCCCTGCGACCGCCCGCTGCATGATCCTGGTCACGCCCGACGCGCAAAGGACCATGAATACCTTCCTTGGCGCCTGTGTGAATCTTGGGCCGGACGATATCGATGCAGCGCTGATCGCGCGCGCGCAGGTGACATATCTGGAAGGTTATCTCTACGATCCGCCCTTGGCCCAGGAAGCCTTCCGCAAAGCCGCGGGCATCGCGCATGCCGCCGGGCGGAAGGTCAGCCTCTCACTGTCCGACTCGTTCTGCGTCCAGCGGCATCGCACGGCGTTCCTCGAATTGGTCGATCACCATGTCGATATTGTGTTCGCCAATGAGGCGGAAATCACCGCCCTGTTCGAGACGACGGATTTCGACAAAGCGATTCGGCGACTGGGCGGCCTGTGTAATCTGGCGGCCGTGACGCGTGGCGCCGCCGGCTCGGTCATCGTCGCTGGCAGCGAGATTATCGCGGTGCCCGCCGCACCAGTGTCACGAATCGTCGATACCACAGGGGCGGGCGACCTCTATGCGGCCGGCTTCCTCTATGGCCTGACGCAGGGAAAATCGCTCGCCGAATGCGGTCGGCTCGCCAGCCTCGCCGCCGCCGAAATTATCAGCCATTACGGCGCGCGGCCGGAAACGCCGCTGTCGGACTATGTCCGCGCCGCCTAACCATTCGAGAACACCATGGAAATCCGGAATATCGCCATCATCGCCCACGTCGACCACGGCAAGACTACGCTGGTCGATGCGCTGCTGCGGCAGAGCGGCACCTTTCGCCTCAATCAACAGGTGGCGGAACGTGCGATGGATTCGAACGACCTTGAACGCGAGCGCGGCATCACGATTCTGGCCAAATGCACCTCGGTCGTCTGGAAGAATACCCGCCTCAACATCGTCGATACCCCCGGCCATGCCGATTTCGGCGGCGAGGTCGAGCGCATCTTGAGCATGGTTGATGGCGTCGTCGTCTTGGTCGATGCGGCCGAAGGCCCGATGCCCCAGACCAAATTCGTCGTCGGCAAGGCGCTGCGCCAAGGCCTCAAGCCGATCGTCGTGGTCAACAAGGTCGATCGGCCGGATGCGCGCGTCCAGGAAGTCCATAACGAGGTGTTTGATCTGTTCGCCGTGCTGGATGCGACCGACGATCAGCTCGATTTTCCGACGCTCTTCGCCTCCGGGCGCAATGGCTGGGCGAGCGAGACGCTCGACGGGCCGCGCGAGGATCTGGCGCCGCTGTTCGAACTGATCGTGCGCCATGTCAAGGCGCCGATCGGCGATGCCGAGGCACCCTTCGCCATGCTGGCGACCACGCTTGAGGCCGATCCCTATCTCGGCCGCGTCTTGACCGGCCGGATCATGAGCGGCACCGCCAAGGTCAATATGCCGCTGAAATCGCTGACCCGCGACGGCAAGCTGATCGAGCAGGGCCGCCTCACCAAGCTGCTGTCGTTCCGCGGGTTGGAGCGAGTCGGCATCGAGAGCGCCGTCGCGGGCGACATTATCGCCATTGCCGGCCTGACCGAGACGACGGTCGCCGACACGATCTGCACCCCGGAAGTGACCGAGGCGATCCACGCGACGCCGATCGATCCGCCGACGCTCGCCATGACCTTTTCGGTCAATGACAGCCCGCTGGCCGGGCGCGAAGGCACCAAGGTGACGTCGCGCATGATCGCCGAGCGGCTGATGCGCGAAGCCGAAGGCAATATCGCGATCAAGGTCAGCCAGACGGCCGACAAGGACGCGCTGGAAGTGGCCGGCCGCGGCGAATTGCAATTGGGCGTGCTGATCGAGACCATGCGCCGCGAAGGCTATGAGATGTCGATCTCGCGCCCGCGCGTGCTTTACAAGACGGAGAACGGCCAGCGGCTGGAGCCGATCGAAGAAGTCCAGATCGACGTCGATGAGGAGCATTCCGGCGTCGTGGTCGAGAAGATGAGCCTGCGCAAGGCCGACATGACCGACATGCGGCCGTCGGGCGGCGGCAAGCTGCGCCTGACCTTCCTGGCGCCCTCACGCGGGTTGATCGGCTATCAGGGCGAGTTCATGACCGACACCCGCGGCACCGGGCTGATGAGCCGGCTGTTCCACGGCTATGCCCCGTTCAAAGGCACACTCGAAGGAAGGCGCAACGGCGTGCTGATCTCGACCGGCGACGGCGTGGCCGTGGCCTATGCGCTGTGGAACCTGGAAGATCGCGGGCCGATGTTCATCACGCCCGGCACGCCGGTCTATCAGGGCATGATCATCGGCGAGCATACCCGCGAGAACGACCTTGAGGTCAATCCGCTCAAGGGCAAGCAACTGACCAACATCCGCACCACGTCAAAGGACGAGGCGGTACGCCTGACCACGCCGCGCGTCATGTCGCTGGAACAGGCGATCAGCTATATCCAGGACGAGGAGTTGGTCGAGATAACGCCGAAAAGCATCCGCCTGCGCAAGCGCTTGCTCGACCCGAACGAGCGCAAGCGCGCCGGCCGGACGCAGGCCGCGAGCTGAGGCATCCGTTGAACCGAATCCGCCGCACCGGGCAGGGTGCGGCGGCGCCCTGAAAAAAAAGCGGCCCGTGGATTCAATCAAGACGTGCTATAAGGTCGTTTGGCGATCATTTTGACCGGGTGTCCCATGCCTGCCTTCAAGCTGCCGCTGTCGGGGAACGTAAATCAGACGATCAATCCCTGGACCATGATTTTCAGCCCGACGACCCAGCAGGTCGGCGAGGTCAATATCAATCTGGGAAATTCATCGAATCCGGCCGCCGAGGAGCAGATCCTCACCGATGTCGCGAGCTACGGCAAACAATTGGGCCGCATCGAAGATGTGCTGCTGATCCTGCTCGAACATTTCCGGCCGGCGCGGGAATTGACGAAAGCCGAGCATGACAGCATCGCCGCGCTCAAGCGCATGCTGGCCGACATTGCCGATGTCAAGGGGCGGCACACGGCGAAATAGCCTCTGGCGACGCGTTGTGCGGCTCCTCAAAGCAATCGCGCCAGATTCCGCCTTCCGTCCAGGACACGAATGATTTCGACGTGATCGACCGGCCCGTCATCCGTGTCGGGGACCGTTTCGAAAAGGATGAGGTAGGAGTCCACGACCAGCATGCGAGCTGCCGGGCGAATGTCGGGGCGGCGCGGGCCGAGCCGAGGGTGATCGGACAGTTGCGATGCTCTGGCTTCGATCAGATCATATAGTCGCTCAGCCGCCTGCGGATTATCGAGCCCGACGAGCATATAGATATCGAGTAAATCTTGTCGTGCCTCTGGGCGCCAAATTAATTCGGCGGATTGAACCCGCTTAGTCGCCATTACCTGCCTTCATCTTGGCTTCATGGAGCCGTAACCGGGCTTCCAGGCGCAATTTGGCGAAATCGAGCGGTACGCCCGGCCCGCTCGCCTTGCCTTCGTCCCAAAGCTGCTGGAGGCGACGAATATCTTCCTGCCGCAAGGCGTGCTTGAGCTGCCAATCGCGTACCGCCTCGCGCACGATCTCGCTGGTCGTGGCGTATTCGCCGCTCTCGACCGCCGCGCGGAGTGCGGTAAGCTGTTCGCCGGTCAGCGCGACGCTGACTTTCTGGATATCCGGCATGATGTGTCTCCCATAATATCGGAGCAAATCTTACTACCAAGTCGCATCCGTTTCCAGGATTGCCGCGCCCGGCCACGGCTTTCTTGACACAATGCGGCCCGCGCGCGAGAAAATCAGCCGGGCGGATAGAGAACAGCCACGCAAGGAAAGCGCGCCGTGACCGAAAATATCGAACGCGAGTCAATGGAGTATGATGTCGTCATCGTCGGCGCCGGCCCGTCGGGTCTGGCGGCGGCGATCCATCTGAAGCAGCTTGCGGCGGCGGCGGGAACCGAGATTTCGGTCGCGGTGCTGGAAAAGGGTTCCGAGGTCGGCGCCCATATCCTGTCGGGTGCGGTGATCGATCCCAAGGGCTTGAGCGAACTTTTCCCGGATTGGCAGGCGCGTGGCTGCCCGCTCGATACGCCGGTCGCACAGGACAAGCTCTATTATTTGGGGGCGGAGCGCGCATTCGATCTGGGGTTCCTTACACCCTTCATGCCGTCCTGGATGAGCAATCACGGCAATTACATCGGCTCGCTCGCCTCGGTATGCCGCTGGCTTGCTATCCAGGCCGAGGAACTGGGCGTCGAGATCTATCCCGGCATGGCGGCGTCCGAGCTGGTGTTCGACGAGAGCGGCGCTGTGCGCGGCGTGGTCGCCGGTGTGTTCGGCCTCGACCGCAATGGCGAGCGCAAGCCCGACTATCAGCCGGGCCTCGAACTGCATGGCAAATACACGCTGTTGGCCGAGGGGGCGCGCGGTTCGCTGTCGAAGCAGGTCATCGCCAAATTCAGCCTGGCCGACGGGCGCGAGCCGCAGAAATACGGCATCGGCCTCAAGGAAATCTGGCAGGTGCCGGACGCGCAATTCTCCAAGGGGCTGGTGCAGCACACGCTCGGCTGGCCGCTGGACAGCAAGACCGGCGGCGGCTCGTGGATGTATCATTTCGGCGAGAATTACATCTCGATCGGCTTCGTCGTGCATCTGAACTACAAGAACCCGTTCCTGTCGCCGTTCGACGAGTTCCAGCGTTTCAAGACCCACAAACTGATCCGCCCATTCCTCGAAGGCGGCAAGCGCGTCGCCTATGGCGCGCGCGCCGTGGTCGAGGGCGGTATCCAATCCTTGCCGCGCCTCGGCTTTCCCGGCGGCGCCCTGCTCGGCGACAGTGCCGGCTTTCTCAATGTGCCGCGCATCAAGGGCAGCCATGGCGCGCTCAAGAGCGGCATGCTGGGTGCCGAAGCGGCGATGGCAGCACTCCAGGCCGGCCGCGAGCGCGATGATGCGGCCGGATATCAAGATCGGTTCGACACAAGCTGGCTGCACAAGGAGCTTCGGCTGGTGCGCAACGCCAAGCCGCTTTTGTCGAAATTCGGCACGATTTGGGGCGGCCTCGTCGCCGGCGGGCTCGATATGACGATCACTAACCTGACCGGCGGCTGGTCGCCCTTCGGCACGCTTGGCCATGGCGGCACCGATGCCGCGGCGACCGGCAAGGCGGCCGATTACCAGCCGATCGCCTATCCCAAACCCGATGGCGTGGTCAGCTTCGACAAATTATCCTCGGTCTATATCTCGAACACCAATCACGAGGAAAATCAGCCGGCTCATCTGAAGCTCAAGGATCCATCAATCCCGATCGCGGTCAATCTGCCGCTCTATGGCGAGCCAGCGCGGCTTTATTGCCCGGCCGGAGTCTATGAAGTCATCTATAACGAGCGCAACGAAGACCCGAAATTCCAGATCAACTTCCAGAATTGCGTCCATTGCAAGACCTGCGACATCAAGGATCCGTCGCAGAACATCACCTGGACCACGCCCGAGGGCGGCGGCGGGCCGAATTATCCCAATATGTGAGGTGGATTAATTCGCTGAAAGGTCGTGTTTCGGCGCTTGTTGGCGGCGGATCGAGACGGTAAACCGCAAAGCGATACCGCCGTCTTGCCTTTTCAGGAGCCGACGCATGCCCCCGACCAAACGCCGCCGGCCGATCCGCCGCCTCATCCTGTCGATCCTGCTCGTTGTCTTGATCGGCGGCGGCTATTGGGGCTATCGGCTGATCTGGGGCCGGCCGATGCAGATCGAGCATTTCTATCAGCGCGTCTTCATCGAGGCGATGCTGGAACGGCCACTGATGCTGTCGAACGTCGGGCTGATCGACAACACCTGGCTCGATTTTCACAGCGGCAAGCTGGACGATGTCTCACCCGCCGCGACCGAGCGCGACACGGCCGAAGTCGCCCAAAATCTGGCGGTATTGCGGCAATATGACCGCGCCAGCCAATCGCCGCAGGAGGCATTGTCGAGCGCGGTGCTCGACTGGTACCTCGACGACCAGCAGCGCGGCGCGGCATTCCGTTATCATGATTATCCGGTCAACCAACTGTTCGGCGTGCAGAGCGAATTGCCCGATTTCATGGTGCATATCCACCAGATTGTCGATCACCGTAGTGCCGAACGCTATATTCAGCGCCTGAACGCTTTCGGCCCGTTTTTCGATCAATTGATCGAGAGCCTGAAGCTGCGCGAGCAAAAGGGCGTGCTGCCGCCGCGCTTCGTCGTGACGAAGGTGCTGACCCAGATGCACGGCTTTGCCGACAAGAAACCGAGCGAAAACCTGCTCTATGTCAATTTCAACGAAAAGCTCGACAAGCTGTCGGGGCTGGCGCCGGGCGAAAAGACCGCTTTGCTCGACAGCGCCCGCGACGCGATCGAGAAGCAGGTCCTGCCGGCCTATGGCCGGCTGATCGCTTACGAGACCGGCCTTGAAGGCCGCGCGCGCACGACTGACGGCGTCTGGGATCTGCCGGATGGCGATGCTTATTACGCCTGGCAATTGCGCAGCCAGACCACCAGCGACATGACTCCGGCCGAGGTTCATGCCTTTGGTCTGTCCGAGGTGGCGCGGATCGAGGGCGAGGCGGCCACACTGCTCGACGGCATCGGCGCCCCGCCCGGCCCGGTCGGTGCCCGCATCGCGGCACTCCAGGCCGATCCGCAATATCAATATCCCAACACGGACGAAGGCCGCGCCGCCATGCTGGCGCAGTTCCGGTCGCTCTTGGACGAGATGACCGCCCGGCTGCCGGACTATTTCGCGGTCCTGCCCAAACAGACGGTCCAAGTCGAGGCGATCCCCGCCTTCAAGGCCGCGACCGCGCCCGGCGCCTATTACCAGGGCGGCGCACTCGACGGCTCGCGCGCCGGCACCTTCTTCGCCAATGTGTCCAACACCGCCGCCCTGCCGCGCTGGGGCATGAAGACGCTGGCCTATCACGAGGGCGTGCCGGGCCATCATTTGCAAATCTCGCTGGCCAACGAAATGACCGACGTGCCGATCTTCCGCAAGGTGCTGGGCTTCAACGCCTATGCCGAGGGCTGGGCGCTCTATGCCGAGCGGCTGGCCTGGGAGGAAGGCTTCGAGCAGGAGCCGCTCGACAATCTGGGCCGGCTCCAAGCCGAATTGTTCCGCGCGACCCGGCTGGTGGTCGATACCGGCATCCACTACAAACATTGGTCGCGCGAACAGGCGATCGCCTATATGCGCGACACGACCGGCAGGGAAGAAGGCGATGTGGTGGCCGAGATCGAGCGCTACATCGTCAATCCCGGCCAAGCTTGCGCCTATAAGATCGGCATGGCGAAGATCCTCGAACTGCGCGAGGCCGCCAAGCAGGCGCTGGGCCAGCGCTTCGATTTGAAAGAATTCCACCGCGCGGTATTGCAGGACGGTTCGCTGCCATTGGGGATTCTCGATCAACGGGTCCGGGCGTGGATCGCGGCGCAGAAGGCGGGGGTGTGAGGATGCGGTTGGGGATTTCGGGACTGCCCTTGCGTGCTTGACAGGCCGTCAGATGCCACCTTTTGGCGTTCTCTGGGCCTTGTATCGAACCGCGGGAGAGCACCGTATGAGCAGCACCTTCAGGGTCCGTCGCGCCTTAATCGCCCCTGTCGCCGCGTCCTTGGCGCTGCTAGCGGCCGTACCGGCGCATGCGGTGAAGGATCGGCGTTGTTGGGACACCACGCGCCCGCGGGCCAGCGTGATGTTTCGGAATGTTTCGCTTTCTGTCGGCGCTGGACGGATCTGGGCGGTCAGATATGGGTAGACGTTCAAAGCAAGCTGACCCATGTCGGACCAATCCCGTTCCGTGGTGATTTGTTTTCACAACTTGAGCCGATACCCGAGATAGCCGCACCATAGCGGGCCTGGGACGACCAGCAGATGGGGCGGATGCTGCCACCACGGAGATTTATGTTTTTTCACCTTGACAATGGGCTGGACGCCACGGCGAATCAGCTCCTGTTCGGCCGGTTGGGTGGGGCGATTGCCTATGTCCAAAATCCTGTCCCACGGCGGCACCTTCGTCACCGGGATGGTTCAGCAATTTTGGGGTATATGGATATTTCTCCTCGACAGTTTGACAGGCCGAATGATTGAACCTATTACAAGGTTTTTTACACTCAATATGATTGATGGATACCTTAAATGCCCAGTCAACATGACAATGCACTGCTCAGAATTGGCGTTTTTATCGATGGAACCTACTTCTCTCACGTCTCTAATTATTACCTGTATGAGCATGAGCGGCGGTCTCGTTTATCGATAACCGGTTTGTACGCCTATATTCGCGATGAGATTGCTCGACAGGAAAATGTTGATCGCCGCTTCTGTCAAATCGTCGACGCTCATTATTTTCGCGGCCGATTGAACGCAAAGGTATCTCAGGAGCAAGATTCATTGTATCGGGAACGTCAATGGGATGATGTTCTAATTCGTGAAGGCGTTACTATGCATTTCTTGCCTGTGACGAAAGATAGTAAAGAAAAAGGCATCGATGTTTGGTTTGCTCTTGAGGCGTTTGAACTGGCTATTTACAAGCGGTTTAATGTGAGTGTCTTGATCACAGGCGACGGTGATTTTGTTCCACTGGTTCGCAAGCTCAATACCTTG
Source organism: Aliidongia sp. (assembly GCA_049696095.1). Taxonomy (GTDB): domain Bacteria; phylum Pseudomonadota; class Alphaproteobacteria; order ATCC43930; family CGMCC-115725; genus JAXDMU01. The sequence goes on from JBAVTK010000493.1 coordinate 23,467, forward strand.
GGAACTCGCGTGATGTTGCTGGCTTGGGATTTTGATTCCATGCGGGATGGCAAGGTTTACACGACCAGGGCATCGCAATCGCTGATCAATGAAGTCACCTATCCGATCATGATGTCCGATGAAATCGATTCACGGAGTCGGAAAAACGATCCGATGATCGGGACTTTGTTCGTGAAGCCCAAGGAAGTCATCCTGCCGGCCAGCGGACCTGAACAAAACGGCACGATTATTTCGATAATCTCGGAGCGCGGCTACGGCTTTATCCGCCCATCGGAAGGTGGGGATAATCTGTTCTTTCATGTAACCTCTTTGATCGATTGCACAATCGACGAATTGGAGCATGGCGCGCGAGTCTCGTACCGGATCATCCAGTCCGATCGCGGCCTCAATGCCGTCGAGATTCGACTGATCCCGGCGTAACGAGATCGACCGGGCGGCCGGTCAGGCCGCCCGATAAGCGCCGTCGATGCAGATCGCCTTGCCTTCGGCTTCGAGCTTGATCAGATGGGCCAGGACGGATCGCGCGGCCGCCCCGATCAAGCGCGAGTCGAGGCCGCGATAGAGCAGCGTTACCAGTTCCGGGACAGTGACCGGTCGATCGGCCAATTGCCGCAGGATCGCGGCCTCGCGCTGGCGGCGATGACCGAGCAACGCACGGGTAAAGCCGGGGCCATCGGCGATTTCCGGACCATGTGACGGGATGTAGAGCTTCTCGGTCCGCCGCCGCAGTTGGTCGAGCGATTCCATGTAGTGCGCCATGTCACCGTCGGGCGGGCTGACGACGCTCGTAGACCAGCCCATGACATGATCGCCGGTGAAGACCGCGCCTTCTTCCCGCAAGGCAAAGCAAAGATGGTTCGAGGCGTGGCCGGGCGTGTGAATAGCTTCGAGCGTCCAGCCCTTGCCGGTCAGCACCGTGCCATCCGCCAGCCGAGTGTCGGGGACGAAGCCGGTATCGCTGCCCAACTCTCCGGCGCTGCCATGGGCCGGATGCGGGCCGAAGGCCAAGACCGGCGCCCCGGTCGCCGCCTTGAGCGCGCCTGCCAGCGGTGAATGGTCGAGATGGGTGTGCGTCACCAGGATGCACCGGACCGTGGCGCCGTCGAGCGCCCGCAGCAAGGCGGCCAAATGCGCCGGATCGGCTGGGCCTGGATCGATCACCGCGACATCGTGCCGGCCGACCAGATAAGTACCGGTGCCCTTGAAGGTGAATGGGCTCGGATTGTCGGCAATGACACGGCGGATCAGCGGGCTCACGGTCTGCGCCACGCCATATTCGACGGTCAGCTCCTTGTTGAAATCGATCTCGTCCGTCATCGCGCTCGGTGCCTCACTCTCGACCGGGTGGATTTGGCGGTACTCGGCGCCATCCCGCAGCCCCGATTGCACGGGTTGGGCCTGCAGTTGCGCAATTCGCAATGCTGTTCGTCGTTCCCCCTGGCACTGAGGGCCAATTCAAGCGAATAATCCCTAACACGTCAACGCAATGCCTCGTTGGATCAACGAGGCTGTTGCTCCGAACCGCGGACCCCCGGATCGGTTTTCTCTTGACAGGCACCTTATGCTCAGTTTTAGCATAACTGTGTGCCGGCAAAGTCCGGTTTTTTTGACATCCGGTAATGCTCATTATGAGCATAAAGGTTGACGTTGATGTACCCTGCTCAAGCCGCCGCCGATTCCACGGTCCTTGCTCGCACCGCGGCAATCTACGAGAGAGTCAGCCGCGTCATTCCCGCGATCGAATGGCCGTTTTTTGCCTCGGACATCGATGCGATCTTGACGCTGAAGCGCGAGCGGAAT
>JBAVTK010000494.1:0-9625 GCA_049696095.1 Aliidongia sp.
CCGCGGGGGTGGCGGGAAGCGTCACTGAGCGCGTAATTGCCAGAGGCTTGATAAACCTCTGGCGTGACCCGCCATCGGGCGCGACGCAGCCGCGTCAGCTGGCGCGTGACGACCACGTGCTCAGTCGATCGAAATCCGGGGCGCCGGGCGCTCCGGCGCGGCGAGATTGCCGGTCACCTTGTCCCAGATGCGCTGGGCGATCACGCGATAGGCCAGCGCATGGGGCGAGGCCGGATCGGCCACCACGATCGGCGTCCCGGCATCCGAGGTCTCGCGGATCGCGATGTCGAGCGGTACCTCGCCGAGAAATTCCGTGCCCAGCCGATCGGCCTCGCGCCGTGCGCCGCCATGGCTGAAGATCTCGCTGCGATGACCGCAATTCGGGCAGCAGAAATAACTCATATTCTCGATGATGCCGAGCACCGGCACCTCGACCTTCTTGAACATATTGAGACCCTTGCGGGCATCCAGCAGCGCGATGTCCTGTGGGGTCGAGACGATGACGGCACCGGCCAGCGGCACCGATTGCGCCATGGTCAGCTGTGCGTCGCCGGTGCCGGGCGGCATGTCGACGATCATGATGTCGAGCGGCCCCCAGGCGACATCGCGCAGCATCTGCTGCAAGGCGCCCATGACCATCGGCCCGCGCCAGATCATCGGCGTGTCTTCCGGCACAAGAAAGCCGATCGACATGCAGGCGAGACCATGGCGGCGCATCGGCTCCATGATCTTGCCGTCGGCCGAGCGCGGCTTGCCGGAAATGCCGAGCAGGCGCGGCATCGAGGGGCCATAAACATCGGCGTCAAGCAAGCCGACCTTGAGGCCGAACGTCGCGAGCGCACAAGCGAGATTGGCTGCCGTGGTCGATTTGCCGACGCCGCCCTTGCCCGAGGCGACCGCGACGATTGCCCGCACCCCGGTAATCAGCGGCTCTCTCGGCGCCGGAGCGTGACGAGCAGCATGCGCCGGGGGCGCAGCACGGGTCGCGGTCAGCACTGCACTGACCGACAGAACGCCGTCGAGCGCCTGGACCGCGCGCTCCGCCGCCTTGCGCAGCGGTTCCAGATGCGGCCCACGCGCGGCGTCGACCTCGATCGAGAAGCCGACATGACCGTCGCGGATCACCAACCCGGAAATCATGCCCAAAGCGACGATATCGCCGCCCCGCTCCGGGTCTTTCACCGCCTTCAACGCTTCGAGAATATCGTGCTGGCCAAGCTGCGCCATGTTGCCGCCTTTGCAAAATCGAGAACCATCGCCGGTGAAATTCGTATACGCCTTCGTGCGGTTGGGGGATACGCCGCCGCAACGCTTTGATATAAGGACCGTCTAATCCGGCGCAAATGATGCGCCGCGGACGCGCAAAGGTGCACAGGACATGCCTTGGAACGAACAGGGGGGCGGCGGTGGCGGCCCCTGGGGCGGCGGAAACGGCCAGGGTCCATGGGGCCGCGGCCCCGGTGGCGGCGGTCGCGGGCCGCAACCACCCAATCTCGAAGAGCTGATCCGCCGGGTCCAGGATCGCATGCGGCGGATCGTGCCCGGCGGCGGCGGTGGTGGTGGCGGCGGGATCGTGCTCATCGCCTTTGCCGTCATACTGGTCTTGTGGTCGGCCACCGGCATCTATCGCGTCGGGCCGGACGAGTTGGGCGTGGTCATGCGCTTTGGCGCCTATCATGAAACCACCGTTCCGGGGCTGCATTATCATCTGCCGAGCCCGATCGAGAGTGTCGAGACGCCCAAGGTGACCTTGGTCAACCGCACCGAAATCGGTGTCGCCGGAGAAAGCCTGCGCGGCAGCGCGCGCCAGGAATTGCCCGAAGAGGCGCTGATGCTGACCGGTGACGAAAACATCGTCGATATCAACGTCACGGTGTTGTGGGTCATCAAGAACGCCCAGGACTATTTGTTCAAGATCCGCAATCCCGGACAGGCGGTGAAATCGGCCGGCGAGGCGGCGATCCGCGAGATCGTCGGGCGGACGCCGATCGCCAGCGTGCTGGCCGAGGGTCGCGGCAAGGTCGAGACCGATACCCAGGCGCTGCTTCAAACCATCCTCGATTCGTACGATGCCGGCGTCCAGATCACCCAGGTCCAGCTGCAAAAGGCCGATCCGCCGCGCGAGGTGATCGATTCCTTCCGCGATGTGCAACGCGCGCTGACCGATCGCGACCGGGCCAAGAACGAAGCCGAGGCCTATCACAACGACGTCGTGCCGCGTGCCCGCGGCGAGGCGGAAAAGATCGTCCAGGCGGCTGGCGCCTATCAGCAGCAGGTCGTGGCCGGCGCCGAGGGCGATGCCCAGCGCTTCGTCTCGGTCCTGAACGCCTATCGTGCCTCCAAAGATGTGACAGCGGAGCGGCTTTATCTCGAAACCATGGAGCAGGTGCTGAAAAAGGTGAACAAGGTCCTGGTCGACAAGACTGCCGGCGTGCTGCCCTATCTGCCGCTGCCCGGCCTTGCCCAACCCAAAGCGCCCGAGCCGCCCGCTCCCGCCCCCGCCCAACCTTCGATCAGCCAGGGGAGAACCGGCCGATGAGCCGCACGCTGTTAGCCGGCATCGCCGCGGGTCTGGCGCTGCTGATCTTCGTCATCGCCAATTCCGTCTTCATCGTCGGCCAGTCAAGCCAGGCACTGGTGCAGCAATTCGGCGAGAATATCAGCACCGTCACGGCGCCGGGCCTCCATTTCAAGAAGCCATTCTATCAGAACGTCGTCGAATATAGCCGACAGGTGCTGGATTTCGAGCCGCCGCCGGCCGAGGTCATCGCGTCCGACCAGAAGCGGCTGGTGGTCGATAGTTTCGTGCGCTATCGCATCGCCGATCCGTTGAAATTCTATCAATCGGTCGGCACTGAGGAAGCGATGAAGCCGCGGCTCGGCGTCGTGCTCAATGGCGCGCTGCGGCGCGTGATCGGCAATATCGTGCTGGCCCGGCTGCTTTCGCCGGAACGCGGTCAGATCATGGGCAAGATCCGGGACGATGTCGCGGTCGAAGCGAAATCCTTCGGCCTCGAAGTCATTGATGTGCGCATTCGCCGCGCCGATCTGCCGGCGGAAAACAGCCAGGCGATCTATCAGCGCATGCAGTCGGAACGCAATCGCGAAGCCAAGGAATACCGCGCCGAGGGTGCCGAGCTGGCGGCCGGCATCCAGGCCCGCGCCGACAAGGAGGTCACCGTCATCCTGGCCGAGGCGAACAAACAGGCGCAGATCCTGCGCGGCGAAGGCGATGCGCAAAGCACCAAGATCTTCGCCGATGCCTATAATCAGGATGCCGAATTCTTCAATTTCTACCGCTCGCTCCAGGCTTACGGCGAGGCGTTCGGCGGCAATGAGCCGACAACGATGGTGTTGTCACCCGACAGCGAATTCTTTCGTTATATGAGCGGCCGCAAGGGCATGATGGGCACGAAGCCGGTGGGTCAATAAGGGATCCGCCAGCTTCGGCGCTGGCCTGCACCGCAGATCGGATTTACCATCTGGTTCTGAAAGCGGATCGATACGAGGAGGGGGAACCCGTGAGCGAAACCAGCAAAGGCACGCGGGGGTTCAGCCGGCGGCTGCGGTATGTCGGCATTGGGGCGGCGTTGTCGGTCGCAACCCTGCCGGCCTGGGCCGAACCGTCGGCCGCGTCGGCCGATTTCGCCGATCTGGCTGCGCGGCTGTTGCCCGCGGTCGTGAATGTCTCGACCACGCAGAATATCAAGGCGGACGAGAAGCCGAATTCCGACGTGCCCGATGCCGAACCGGGGTCGCCCTTCGAGGAATTCTTCAAGCATTTCCGCGACGGCCATGGCCAGGCGGAACGCCATCCCGCGCACAAAGCCATGGCGCTCGGCTCAGGCTTCATCATCGATCCGGCCGGTCTGGTCGTGACCAACAATCACGTCATTGCCGATGCCGACGAGATTACCGTCATTCTGCAAGACAACACCAAACTCAAAGCCGAGCTGGTCGGACGCGACGTCAAGACCGATCTGGCGCTGCTGCGCGTCAAGACTGACCACAAGTTGAGTACGGTGGCGTTCGGCGACAGCGAGCGGGAACGGGTCGGCGATTGGGTGCTGGCGGTCGGCAATCCGTTCGGCCTCGGCGGCACGGTCACGGCCGGCATCGTTTCGGCGCGTGCGCGCGAGATCAACAACAATGACGGCATCTATGACGATTTTCTGCAGACCGATGCGCCGATCAATCGCGGCAATTCCGGTGGCCCGCTGTTCAATCTGGATGGCGAGGTGATCGGTATCAACACCGCGATCTTCTCGCCCTCGGGTGGATCGATCGGGATCGGCTTTGCCATTCCCTCGACGCTCGCCCGCACCATTGTCGGACAGCTCAAGGAATATGGCCACACGCGGCGCGGCTGGTTCGGCGCACGCATTGAGTCGGTCGATGACGATATCGCCCAGGGACTCGGCCTCGACAAAGCCAAGGGCGTGCTGGTCGCCGGCCTGATCGACAAGGCGCCGGCGCAGCAGGCCGGGATTCAGCCGGGCGATGTCCTGCTCGCCATCGATGGCCGAGAAGTGAGCGATGCACGCCGCTTCGAACGCATGATCGCGGACGAACCAGTCGATCAGCACATCAAAATCAAAGTCTGGCGCAAGCGCCAGGAAAGGGTGATCGACGCCAAGATCGGCGAACTGGACGAAAAAGATCAGATCCAGACAGCCTCGATCGGCAAATCCGATCAGAAGGCCGCGCCGCCGGCGTCGGTCAAGACGCTCGGACTGCTGGTCGCCGAAGCCACGCCGGAACTGCGCGAGAAATTTCAACTGAACGAGTCGGCCGCGGTGATTGTGACCGACGTGGCCAAGGGCGGGCCGGCCGGGGACCGGGATATCAAGCCCGGTGACATCATCGTCGAAGCGGCCGAGCAAGAGGTCAAGCACCCGGACGATCTCGTCAAGCGGGTCGAGGAAGCGAAGAAAGCCGGCCGCAAATCGGTTCTGCTGCTGGTCGATCGCGGCGGCGAGCTACACTTCGTGGCAATTCGCATCGGCCAGGGATAATCCCAAACAGCGCGGATTTAGGTGGGCCGAGCCGTTTCAGCCATTTTGCTTCCGGCAAACGCGGCAGCGGATCGACGTGGGTGGCCGGGACAAGTCCCATAGGCGCTAAGATAAGCTCCTTTATCGTCATGCCCGGCCTTGTGCCGGGTATCCACGTCGGACCGCCGCCGCCTTTGCTTGAAGCAAAATGTGCTGTGGCCCGACGTGGGTGACCGGGACAAGCCCGGTCATGACGGGTAGGGGTATGCGTTAACTTAGCGTCTATGACCCCGGCCCTTATCTCTCCGCCCCAATGGGGCAGAGAGGGAGAAGAATGGAAAGGATCAGCGGGTCTGTCCGCTTGACGTGGTGGTTGGCGGCGAGGGCGCCGGCACCGCGACGGGCGCCGGGCCGACTACAGTAGGAAGTTGGGTGCCGTTAGCGGGTTGCGGCGGGGTATCGGACGGCTTGATCGGATGCGACGGCAGGGTGACGGGCGCCGGGCCGACTACCGTAGGAGCTTGACTGCCGTCAGCGGGTTGCGGCGGGGTGCCCGACGGCTTGATTGGACGCGGTGCGGGCGCCTGTGGCGCGGGCTTGTGCGCGACGACCTGGATGATGGCCGGCACGGCATCGAAGGCGGGCGGCATGATCAAGGGCATAATGTGCGTCCTCACTTAGCTTGGTTCTGCCGAATCGGGATTATGTCGATTGATCGTCGGCGGTTTCAGCAGGAATTACCGACAGGATATGGCTGACGATGAAGGCCATAGCCTCGGCTTCGGTGAAGAGGGAGCATCGCTCACGACGACTTGGCCGGCGGCGAGGGCGCCGGCACCGTGACGGGCGCCGGGCTGCCTACCGTAGGAGCTTGGGTGGTGTCAGCGGGTTGCGGCGGGGTGTCCGCCGGCTTGATCGGATGCGGCGTCGGCGCCTGTGGCGCGGGCTTGTGCGCGGCGACCTGGATGATGGCCGGCACGGCATCAAAGGCGGGTGGCATGATCACGGGCATAATGTGCGTCCTCATATAGCTTGGTTCTGCCGAATCGAGATTATCTCGATTGATCGTCGGCGGTTTCAGCAGGAATTTCCGGTAGGATATGGCTGACGATGAACGCCATGGCACGGGCTTCGGTGAAGCGGCCGCCTTCGATCAGCCAGACCTCAAGGCTTTCGGCGCTGAGTTTTTCCTGTAAGAGCTTCATCAACTGGTCGCAAAGATCTCGCGAAAGCTTTTGCAAGACGGTGCCGGAATCGGCAACAAGCTGCTTGATGGCGCCGAGCATTTGGGCGGCATAGGCCGGCTCGCCATGGTATGCGGCCAGAAACGCCAGGACCAGCGCGATGAGCCTGCGCCAGTGACCATCGCCATCGGTACAGAGCGACCAGGCTTCCAGCGCACAGGTGCGGGCTTCGCGGAAATTGCCTTGCACCGCGTAGCACATTGCGAGATTGACCTTGGGCCGGAGGCGATAGGCGTTCGGTGCGGATTCCAACCCTCTATCCGCTTCCTTGTAGCGAAGTTGCGCGCGATCCGGTGATCCTTCATTATACTCCATTTCACCGAGATTCGTAATAAAAAGGTATTTACGGAGAGTGTCATTATAAGAATCGGCAATATCTATCGCATCATCGAAATATTCTTTTGCAGCACTCGGATGGTTTTTGATGACAAATAGCGCTCCAAGGTCATTGAACGCATTCGCCAGATCTTTCTTTCGATCGGTTTTCAAGAGCTGCTTGATCGCCTCCTTCAAATCACTCTCGGCTTGATCATGCTGCCCGAGATAGACGCGCGTTCCGCCGATCATTCCGAGCACCGTCGCAAGATTGTCATTATCGTTGATTTTACGATAAAATGCGGTGGATTGCTGAAAGAACGACAGTGCTTTGAGACGATCGGCCTCGCGCCACATGAGGCCGGCATAGAGAAAAAACCGCGCGGCCGATTCGACAGGCGTGTAATCGTCGATCAGCGGCAAAATCCGATCGACATAGCCGCGGGCCTCGGTGAGCAGTGACAGCCTCTCAAAAGGGCGGGCCGTCGCGCCGAACAGGCCGACGGCAAGGTGCCGTCGCAGCGGATCGGCCAAGGTCCAGGTGAAAGAAGCGCGGATATCGTCGAGCCTCGGGGTATATTTCCGATCCCATTCCACATCTTGCATGGTCTGGCGTTCGAGTTCGGCGTCGGTAAAAAGCTTAATCAGATGGGCGACCTGAGCCTCCTGCGTGCTGCCCAAGGGATCGAGCGGGCACATCCAGCGCAGACCATAGCGCGGTACCGTCTCGATGATGTCATCCCCGAGCTTGTCCCGCAATCTGTACAAGGCCATGGTCAAGGTGCTTTCGCTTACCACCAGATTCGGCCAACAGAAACTGAAAATATCGTCTTTGGGGACATCCTGCCCGCCCCGGCTGGCCAGCAGGATCGCCATATTCATTTCGGCATCGGGCAAGTGAATGCGCTCATCGCCGTGCATCAGGGCGCGGTGTTGCGCATAGAGTTCAAACGGAAACGAGCCGAACCGCCACCCTACGATCTTCTTATCGATTACGATCTTCGCATCAAGCATGGCCCATCCCTTGTGCCGCATGGCCACGACATGCACGCCGGTCCGGTGCGTGTGCGCTGCCACGACGCAATATAGGATTGCACCGACCTCTCGCGCTACATGATTTTTCACAGGCGAGCGAATCACACCAAACGAACAAAATTTCGCCGCCGGGAGGAAACGTCGATTTCCCTGACACGGTAAATAGGGAATGAAACGACGGTTTGATAGAACTTAAGCGGCGAGGCTCAAGCATGATGGAGGATGATCCCAGCCACTCCTGTTCTCGTGAACGGATCGGCCTGTTCATTGACGGATGGCATCTTTTCGAAGCCGCCTGCGCCTTGAGGTTACAGATCGATTACGGAAAATTGCTCCGCTATTTTCAAGCCCGGGGCCATGTTGCGCGGGCTTTTTACTATAATGCCTCGCTGCCGGGACCGGAAGGTGCGCGCGGCAAGGCGCTGTTCTGCTGGCTCCGCTGCCATGGCTATGAGATTCTCATCAAAGAGGCCAAGCCTTTCACCGACGATAAAGGCATCCGCCGGGTCAAGAACCATCTTGAGATCGACATGGTGCATGACATGATCGAGATGGCGCCCGATCTCGACCATATCGTGCTGTTCTCCGGGTTGGGTGATTTCAGCCGAGTGGTCGAGACGATGCAGCGCAAGGGCGCACGCGTCACGGTAGTGTCTACGGTGCGCACGCGGGCACCGATGGCCGCCTGGTCCTTACGCCAAGTGGCCGATTGTTTCGAGGATTTGTTCTATTTGGCGCCGCTGATCGCGCGCATGCCGAACGCCATGATGCCGGACGAGGTGTTGTGATGATGGCCCGGCTGTCCCGGCCGATGCTCGACCGGCTGACCGATACCGTGCTCGATCGGCTGACCCAGCGCGCCGCCGCGCCGCGTGAGCTTGCCAAACGGGCGCGGACCAAGCACGCCTGGGCACCCTTCGCCCAAGCCCTAAACCGGCATGTCGCGCACCGGTTGCTTTTGCTGCGCCGCTGTCACGGCAAAACCCAGATCGACATGGCCGCATTATGCGGCCTCAGCTTTCAGCAATTCGGCAAATATGAACGCGGCCTGTCGCATTTGCCGGCCGACAAAATGTGGCTGATCGCGACCTGTTTTGGAATCGATACGACTTATTTCTTCGAGGGTTTCGATCCGGCCGCGGTGGATCGGCACTTCCCGATCCAGCACACAGTGCCGGATGACAGCACCACCACGCGGCTGCGGATCGCCGCGGCGCTCGCCCGCATCATCGCCCCGCGCAAACTGCGAACGCTGGTCGGCCTGGTCGATGCGCTCGCCGACAAATAGCTGCCCTATCTCCCAAGGAATCCTGCCATGAGAGCCTATTCGACCAGCCCGCGCCCCGTTGCCCCGCCGGCCCGGCCCGGCCGCAAGAATGTCGAGCCCGCCCGCGATGTGAACCAGCATGTCGCGCGCCGGCTGAAGATGCTGCGCCGGATCCGGTTCAAGACGCAAACCGATCTGGGCGCGGCCCTGGGGAAAACCTTTCAGCAGGTTGCGCATTATGAGAGAGGCTACGCCAAGATCGCGCCGAGCACATTGTGGCGGGCGGCCGAATATCTGAACGTCGATGTCGGGTATTTCTTCGAGGGTCTCGAACCCGCCATGTCGGCGCCCGATCGATGCGCGAGCGACCAGCGAACCACGCTGCGCGTCGAATTGGTCATGGCGCTGTCCAAGGCCGCCATCAGCCGGGATTTGCTGCTCGGCCTGCGCGATCTTCTGCGTGCCTATCGTCCCGGCGAGCGCGCTGCCGGTCTGGATGAATGACCGACCTGGACCAATGGGCCGGCACTGTGCCTGAAACGATTTACTGCCGCACCGGGTCCAGTTTGAAACCCGAAAAACGCGGCGCTCCCGATATCGTCACCCCGGCCTCGTCCCCACAGGCGCTAGGGCGCGTCCTCCCACCCGTCATGACCGGGCTTGTCCCGGTCACCCACGTCGGGCCACAGCACATTTTGCTTCAAGCAAAGGCGGCGGCGGTCCGACGTGGGTACCCGGCACAAGGCCGGGCATGACGATAAGGGAGCTTA
>JBAVTK010000495.1:0-1583 GCA_049696095.1 Aliidongia sp.
ATCTCGCGCGGCGCGTCCTTGCACGTCGTCTTGAGCAGTACCGCGTACTCGGTCTCGGTGAGGCCGTAGCCGGCGGCGATGCGCTTCGCCTTCTCCTCGTTCGTCTCGGGTGCTGGATCGGGCGGAACGGCAAGCGAGGCATCGGTCTGCGCGGCCGTTGCGGCTGCGGCAGCGACGAACGTCTGCTCTTGTTGTTGGGTCTCGTCGAGCGTGGCGCTCATTGAAAAATCTCCTAGACGGCGACGTCGCGCGGGTAGCGCGCATCGCATGGTTTGCAAAGCGAAGGATCGTATTGCGGGTCCGCCGCCATCGCGAGCCCGATGCAGTGGTAGCAGACGAAAGCGCGGCACTCGAAGCACAGCTCGCCCCCGACCACGATGGTGGTGAAGCGCGGGCCGTCCTCGCTGCTGTGCTCGGCGGTATCGAAGTCGGCCTCACGGCCGCAGGCGCACGTCATGGCAGGCGCGTGTCCGGAAAGACGACGATCAAGAGCGTGACGGCGACGAACGCGATCGCGACGACGAGCCACGTGCGGCGCGGGGTCACGAGTCATCCTCGACCGCGCAGCGCTCGCTGAGCCCGAGAATATATCCGCGCAGCAGCATCTCGAACGAGTCGCTATCGGGCCAGCCCGCATCGCGGCAAATGTCCTCGATCGAGCAGCCTTCGTAGAACCGGCGGATCATCTCGATCGGGCTCATCGCTTCGCCTCACCGCGTGCGGCCAGCACGATTCGTTCGAGACGAATCATCGCTCGTGCGAAGCCATCTTGTTCCGACTGAGTGGCCTTGAACGAATCGCAGACGAGTTGGCCGCGATCGAAGCCGTCGTTCAACAACGCCAGCGCTTTGAGGTCGTCGGCGTCCATCGCGATGGCGGTCGCGTGTCCTTCTTTGCAAACTCCGCAGCGAAGGCGGATCGAACCGTATACGTGCGGGTGCGCCAAGATCGCGGCGTCGATGCGCTCGCACGCTGCGTCGATCGCGGGCTGCGACCAGCGCCACGATTCACCGGAGCTATGCGTAAACGTCTCGTTCAGCACGGGGCCTTTAATCGTGATCGCAACACCGGTAGGATCGAAGGTCGGATCAGCCTGGATGTTGTGACCGGCGTGGCCGGTGTTGACACCCATTACGCCACCGCCTGGGAGCGCCGCGCCGCCGCGATCGAGCAGTTGATGCCGTAGCTCTCGTCATCGGTCGGCCGGCAACGGTCGCACGCAACGAGGTCGCGGGTCCGAATACCGACGCGAAGTTCCTTAGGGGTCGGGCAGGTGTTCTCAAGCGTGAGTTCCACGCGGCAACGGCGGCAGCGTTTCACGGGAGCCCGCCTTCGAACCGGCTCGCGATGTCGCGAAGCAACTCGGCCGCGCGGGCCTTTTCGGCCGCTTCACGATCCGAGACGCCCGAGCATTCGGCAAGTTTCGCGAGAATGTCGGTAACGCGGTACAGGTTGCCCATCGACGAGTCCGCCTTGATCGGCGAAATCATGTTGAGGATGTTGTTTGCACCCTGCTCGTTGATGAGGCCGGTTTTGAGCAAGCGATCCATCGCGCCGTAGCGCGTGATCGTGCGGTTCTCGTC
>JBAVTK010000496.1:0-6776 GCA_049696095.1 Aliidongia sp.
AACCGCACCCGAACCGCCGACGCCCGCACCGCTGCCGCCGCCCACACCGCGACCAGCGGCAACGGCGACAGCAATTGTCGTGCCGGTTGAAACCTCTGCGCCGGCCGATGTGCCGCCCATCGCGGTGGCGGTCAATATTCCGCCGCCAGCACCCGCGCCGAGCGCGGTACTGGTGCCGCCTCCGCCGGCCAACCCAAAGCCGGCGCACGCCGGAGGTGCCGGTCAGTTCGCGGTCCAACTGGCGGTCTATCAAAAAATCTCCGGCATTGCCGGCGGCTGGCGAAAATACCAATCGGGCTTCGCCGAAATCATCGGCAAGTTGGAGCCGCGTGTCGCAATCGTCGATCTGGGCGATGGCCGCGGCCCGCTTTATCGTCTGAAGGCCGGGCCCTTCGGCAGCGCTGCGGCCGCGGAGACGGTCTGCCGCCGGCTCAAGGCCGCGGGTGCCGAGTGCAAGGTCAGCGATTTCGACGGCGCCCCCGCCGCCGAATTCTGGAAAGAGCAACCGATCGAATAGCCGCGCGCGGCCGAGGGAAGGTGCAGGGTGATCGACGACATCAAAGCCTGGTTGAAGCCGCCAGCGGCACCGACCCATCCTGATTCCGAGGCGAATCGGGTCAAGACCGAGGAGGCCGAGCACGAACAGCGACGCGCGGCAGCCGAACGGCAGACGATGCTCGCCCGCGCGCGGGCCGAATTCGATGACGGCGCCGGTGAGCGGGCCTTGCGGCTGATCTATAGCGACGAAATCTGCGATGAAATTCTCGCCGACCATAATCGCAGCCTGATCCTGTCCAAAATCATCGCCGAGATTTCGACCGAATATGTTCAGGCCCTGACCCGCCACCAAGGCCAGGTCGAGCGGCACGAGCAGAACAGCGCATCGAGCCTCGCGCTCGAAGCAGCCGTCGTCGCCAGCTATGTCGCCTTCCAGGAAAATACCGAGCGCATTCTGCCTGTGGGCAAATTATGGCCTTGGACCAATCGGGAATTTGTCTCGCACGGGCTGCGTAAGGATTTAGTTGCGGCGGGCGCGCTCGCGCTTCTCGCGATCGATAATCTTGAGTCGACGCAATAGTGTCTGTCGTCCAGCGCGCCGCGCACTAAAACCCTTGACGGCCATCGCGTTCCGTGCTGTGTTGTTGATGCGATCGTGGCCCTGCGTCCAAATGCAAGAGGCAATTCTCGGGCATTATCGCGCGACGGAATGGACCGGCGGGGCGACGGGCAATCGCAACGGCGGATTGTGCGGCGGGCGAAAGTAATCGCGGCCCGTCGGGTGAGGGTTTGACAATGAAACGAGGCGGGAACCCCGTCCGGTTCGCAGGGCGGACTGGATTTGGGAGAGCAAGTGGGCGGCTGACGAGTTGTCTCGCCCGGCTTTGGCGCGACAAGGCTGCGGTCACGTCCCTCGAATTCGCCTTGGTGGCGTTGCCGTTTTTTACCTTGATCCTTGGAACCTTCACGATCGGGGTCTGGTATTTCTATTCCGCGACCATCGATCTGGCGGTTTACAAGACCGCGCGTCAGCTCATGACCGGGCAAGTCCAATCATCGGGCAGCCAGCTTACCGCGGCAAGTTTCAGTACGCTTTTATGCAGCAATATGACGAGTTTCGTACCGTGCTCGGCGACGAATCCCGTGATTGCTCTGACCGTTGTCAAGGATTTCAACAATCTGACGACAACCACGACCCAGATCAACAACACGGTAAAACCGCCGGTTAATTTCACGGTGACGACGCTGAAGCCGGTGCCCGCGGCGATCTGTTCGCCGCAGCAATTGGATGTGGTTTACATTCAAGCGCGATACACGATGCCGGCAGTCTATGACGTGGTCGGCAACACGCTCTATTCAGGCACCACTGTGCAGATTGAGGAGTTTCCGACCACCTCCTCCGTCTCGACGAATTGCTGAGAGATGACCGTAATGGCCACGCCACCGCGGCACGGAACGATGCGCTCGCTGCTCGGATCTTTGATCGGTCGGGACGATGCGATTGCGGCACTGGAGTTCGGCCTGATCGCACCGGTCGTGATTTATACGCTGCTTGCCGCGACCGACGCGACTAACGCGCTGATCGTAGCGCGCCACTTGACCAACGCCGCCGATACGATTGCGGAACTGGCGTCTCAGCAGACCAGTGGCGGCCTGATCACCGGCACCATGACCGACGCCGAAGTCACGACCGACTTCAATTCGATCATCACGACATTGCCCGATATTCTGAGCGATGCCTCGATCCGGAAAGTGAATTGGCAATCCGATATTCAGGCGATCGTCTCCAGCGTCACCTTCAGCTCCAAGCCGGGACAAAACTGCGCCCCACCGACCGCGGGAAGCGGCAACGCGACCTGCAATGTCACGGTCAATTGGAGCGTGGGTTTCAGCAACACCCGCACATGCGGCCTGAACACCATGACCTATGGCGGCTCGGCCAGCAGCAAGGGGGGGTCCGATGTCGTCGATCCCAGCCTGACGACGATCCCGCCGACGCTTTTCTCACCGGGCACGATCATCGTCGTCGATTTGATCTATGCCTTCAACCCGTCCTTCACGGCCTGGATCGCCGGGCCGTTGACCTTCGAGCGGGCGGCCTACCTCCCGCCGCGCTTCTTTACCCAACTGGCCTATGCCCCCGGCCCCGCCTCGTCACCGGCACTCACCCATTGCACCTTCCCATGACCCGGCCCTGAAATTGGGAGAACCCGCGTGAAGATCCCGTTATTCCTCATCGAGATGCAGTCGGCGATCCGGTTTTGGACGCGGCGCTTGGCCGGTGATCGGCGCGGCGCGGTGGCGGTGGTCTATGCGGTTTTGCTGCTGACCATGCTGGGCGTCCTGGGCGCCGGCATGGATTTGTCGAACGCACTTCAGGTCAAATATAGACTCGACCTCGCGGCCGACGCCGCGGCGCTCGCTTGTGGGGAGGCGTGGCAGAACAGCATGGAGCAGGGTTCGACCGCGGCAAATACTCCTACCTTGTTCGCGCAGTTGGAAACGACTTCGAACACGCTGGCCCAAGCCCAAGGGGTTAATACATTTTTGGCCCAGGCGGGACAATTGGGGCCAATTCTCTCGACTGGGTTTCCGACGGTCAGTACGACAGATAGCGCCTCGACTGTGACGGGGGGGGCTTCTGTCGTCTGCGCTGTCAAATATCAAGCGGCAAATCCGAATTTTCTTATGCAAATTGTCGGTTTCAATTCCCTTACTGTGTCGGAAACCGCGACATCGGCCGTCAATTTAGCACCATTTGCCCAAGTCTATCTGATTTTGGACACCTCGGCATCCATGATGGTCGGGTCGACACCGACCGACCAGGGAAAGATCGCGGCCTGGGTCGCGGCCAACGATACAGGCGTAGCGGGTGGGGGCGGCACAGGGACAGCCGCCTGCGCGGTGTTCGGCAGTTGCGTCGGTGTGCCACTGACCACCTCGAATAACCTTAACCATGATATCACGCCGTGCGCCTTTGCCTGTCACGATACGTCGCCATTTCTGGTGAGCGATATGCAGCAGGGCGAAACCGTCGCTCATTTGCCGTCGGTGAACGCGACCACCCGGTTTGACGTGATGAAGCAGGCGGTGGTGAACGATCCGACAGGCCAATTTTGCGGCGCGACCGGCCAGGTAGCCTGCGATCTGGGTCAAACTGAAGGGTTGCTCGCATATATTCGAGACACATATTTGGTAACGAATACTCGTGCGAGTCTTAGTACGTTTAATTATAATATGTACGGATTCAATTATGGAATTAACGGAGATGAACCGAGTTCCGCCGTATTTCAGCAAGATGTGCCAGATAATTCACAATTATCTATCGCCAATGAACCGAGTCTCGCGAACGTGGCCACCAAGGTCAATGATTTAACCATTGGCATAAATACCCATCTCAATCCGCCGGTAAATTCACCACATACCGCGGTCCTACCGGCTCTCGTCACGCTTGTCGGCACGACGCAGCCTGGGGCCGGTCAAACATCGGCAAATCCGCTTAAGTTCGTCATTATCCTGACCGATGGGATGAACTCGGATCGAAACTGGAACTTCAATGGTTCTTTCCCCCCCGATCCAATACCTTCATCAATCGTAAAGTCACCGGCTATAGACACCACGACCTATTGTACTATGTGGAACGCCGCGCCAACTACGGTTCAGACCATTGGCGGCACACCAGCTTGGCAAGGATTGAGTGGTTCAGGCGCTGTCAACCAATGCAATAACAGCAACTACGCTCCGGGTTTTTTCAATGGCGCTATCCCCCCCGTGGTGGGTAAGGGAGGATCCACGCCCGGTGTGCCACCCAATGGCTTTAAACTGGTTGGAAACAATGGAGTCTGGTATGCAGGCCCCATACAAACCAGTTTTTGCACGACGATGAAAAATAGCGGCGTGACGATCGCCGTTCTTGAAACACCTTATGTCCCAATGACCGGCCAGGATCCTATATTCTTTCCGTATGAGGGTACTGCTCAGCCTGTTATTTGGCCACAAGGGAATCCGGTAACCCATGCAACCAGCTATCCGACCGGCCCAAATGGAACGCCGATGAGCGCCCTTTCGCAGGCATTGCAATCTTGTGCGACGTCGCCCAACTTTTATTTTCAAGCTTCTGACGACACCACAATTGCAACCGGTTTTATCCAGTTATTTAATTCTTTCGTCGGCCAGTATGTGCATATTACGCAGTAATACAGCACGCATCCGGCTATGGATTTCGCGTTAGGAAAATCCCCTTTCAGGGACTGGCCCATGAAGAACCTTTTCACCGCCGCCGCCCTCGCCACCGCAGCCATGCTGCACTCCGCCACGGCTCTCGCCTCGGCCGCACCGGATCTGTTCGGCATCGCGCCCGGCATGAATATCGCCGAGGCGTCCAATCTGGCGCTGGCGCAGCTTCATGCCACGAAATTCACCAAATTCCGCTTCAGCGACGGCCGGCCGGCCGGGTTCGAGGCCGTCACCGATGGTCCGGGCGGCGGGCGGGCCGAGGCGTTTCGGGCCGATACGCCGATGTCGGGTACCGTGACCTTTCTGTCGCGCGCGGTCGCCTATGGCAAGGATGTCGGGCCGCCGGGCGATGATCTGCTGCGTGATCTTCAGGCGAAATATGGCCGCTATTCCGCCGCGGAAAATGTCGGCAATTCGGTGACCGTGTTTGTCTGGTACTATGCCAAGGACTGGCAGATCGAGGGCACGACGGCCAAGGAATGCCGCGCCAACACGCTGAAAAGCGATGTGTCGCGCGCCCTGCCGATCTATACCCCGCCGGACAAGGCGCGCAATTGCGATGCCTTCATGCGCGTGTCGATCCAAAGCGATCCGGTTACCAAGACCGTCCGGAATTATTCGGTGACGATCTTCGACGAACGGCGCATGTATCTCGAAACCACCCCGCCGGCGCGGTGAAGCCCGGCCGGCGAGCACCAATTCTCATTATGGCCGATTCGGCTGTCTTCTCCTCTCCTCCCCTGCGGGTGGAGAGAGTGAGGCGGGGGATGACGTCGCCATGCTCGATATGAAGGAGTTTTCTCCTGTGATATCAAAGCGTTCCCCACGTCACCCGGCCTCTCCGCCCCATTGGGGCGGAGAGGGGAAACTGCCTTACTAAGAATTGCCGGTCCGGCGGGGCTTGTTAAAGCCGGGCGAGGCCGACCGTGATATTGTCGTGCCCGCCTTTGTTCTTGGCGAAATTCAACAGTTTGCGGCAGATCTCCAGCGCATCGTCCTGAAGCAGCGTATCCCCGGCCGCTTCCACCAGCGCCATCGGCGCCTCGGCATAGTTCCATAGACCATCGGTACAGACCATGATCCAGCCCTCGGCCGGCAAATCGACGGTCTCGACCGACGGCTCGGGACACAGGGTCGGGTCGGACGGATGATCGCTTAGCCCCAGGCATTTCACGATGGCATGGGCCATCCGGCTCTTGCGCGCCTCCTGATCGGTCATCTCGCCCTGATCGACCACCATGTTGCGCCAGGAATGATCGCGGGTCAGCAGCAGCCCGCCGGACCGGCGGAGCCAATAGACCCGGCTGTCGCCGAGCCATCCCGCCGTGACATGCCGACGCCCGCCGGGCGCATCCCGGACCACGGCAATCGCGATCGTGGCGGCCGGCGGATCGATCGGATGGTTTTGATCATACGGCACCGCACAGACCGCCTCGTGGGCTCGGATGATGCCCTGGCGCACCGCCGCCTCGGTCGTCATATCGGCCGCAAGCCCGCTCAGCACCGCCTCGCGCGCGGCCTGCACGCCGACCTGTGCGGCGATATCGGGGGTTTGGGAATTGCTGACACCGTCGCACACGACGATGACCGATCCGGTGCCGCCGGCCTGATCGCCGGCAATGGCGAACGCATCGTCATTATGCGGATGGACGATTCCGGCGTCGGTCGCCGCCGCCAGACCCGGGCCGACCATGACTTCGCCGGCCAGCGCCGGCCGCACCCGGCCGCACCGGGCACAGATGCCGTCGGCGCGGAACCGGGTCGAGCCGCACCGGCATTCCTCCGACAGAATGATCGATGGCGCGGTCAAAAGCGCCCCGCAATCCTGACAAAAACCGTCACCGGCACGACAGCCGGCCCCGCATTTCGGGCATTTGGTCATCTCGTGCCCTTTCATACGAGGGTGTGCGGACGCACGGCATTGGCGCGTTCGACGAAGGCGATTCGGCTGACCGCACCATCGGCCAGCCGCGCACAATTGCGGAAGGCTGCTTCGGCGCGGTGCCGGAGTGCGGCGGGGCGGATCGGCGTGCCGAGCAGGG
>JBAVTK010000497.1:0-29341 GCA_049696095.1 Aliidongia sp.
TTAAAGGTAAATCCGTTGGATCGACCAGCAGACGCGACAGCCTGCCCGTCGGGCAAAGATCGGTCGGTGACACAATGTGCCGTGGCCAGGGTGAGAGAGTCGATACGGGCATTGATCGGTAGTAGTAAGGCGCATTACTGTATCTCTCAACGTGCAGTAAATTGCCGAACTGTCGCCAATCAGACTCCAGCTGCGGCGCCTTGGCGCAGGCATGGTGCAATTCGCCAATGCGTCGGGTTCCTTAACCTCCCGTGTACCTTCTTCTTCGCGACATCATCGCAGTGTCATGTGGGGAACTGGTACCGAGATCGTGGGTTATGTCCCGTCCGCGCCTTTTGCGGCGCGCAGAAAAGGAGAGCGTCGTGAATAAATCCATCGCGGCAACCGGGCTCGCGGTTGCTTTGGCACTATCGCTCGGCACTAGCGCTTTTGCGGCCGAGACAATGATTCAATCCGACGAGATGCGCGCGAACAAGCTCATCGGGTCTTCGGTCTATGATCGGGAAAACCGGGATGTTGCCAGCGTCAAGGATCTGATCCTGGACAAGACCGGCAAGATCGAGAGCGTTGTGCTGAGCTATGGCACGACCGCCGGGATCGGCGGCAAATATGTTGCCGTCAGTTTCGCTAATCTGAAATTCGATCACAACCGGCTAACCCTCGACCAGACGAAGGAGCAACTGGCCTCCCTGCCGCCATTCCATTTGGAGGATAAGGATACCGGTGCGGGCGAAGGTGCGGTTCCGCCAGACGGCGGCCATGCGACCCCGCCGCGTCAGCCGTAAGGCGGGGTGCAATCGGCAGCAAGGCGGAGGTGACCCTCAGCCTTGCCCCGGTTGGTGGGCCAGAGCACGGTGTGACCATCTCAGGCGAGGTGCTATCGCGGCCCGGCGATGCAGATGCCTCGGATCGTTTCCAGCAGATCGTCGATGAGAAACGGCTTCTTCAAGACCGAGGCGTAGGCCGCGACACCGCTAGGGATTTGATCCCATCCGGTCATGACCACAAAGGGGATATTCCGGCTCGCCAGGATTTCCATGACGATCGTCGCCTCGTCGCCATGCAGCATGAGATCGACCAACGCGGCGTCCCCGCTAAACCGCCGCGCGGCATCCGACCCGTGCGCGACTGTTTCATATGGTCCGGTTACCGTGAAGCCGGACCGCGTCAGCGCATCTTCGAGATACATGGCGATGAGGGGCTCGTCCTCGACCACCATGATTTCGGGCAAGCGATTGGGTCTATCGGCCATTTGCTGCCCCCCTCTATCCCTGGTGCGAACGAGAGGGAGGCTGGAATGTTCCACTGACCCGAGTTCGTCATCGCAGAAATCACGGCGAGCGCCATCATGCGGCGATCCTGCCAAGCTGGACCCTCACGCGCTCCGTACTTATTTCCAATTGCGACACCACATTCCGGACGGAGGATTGAATGACCGCAGCTCACACGATCGATATCGCCACCGCCTTGCGCGATCCGCGCCGGTATTTCACGGAGCCTCGCGAGGTCGTGGATGCGCCCGGCCTCGATCGCGAGACGAAGCTCAAGCTGCTTGAGGAATGGGAGCGCGACGCGCGCGGCCTTGCGGTCGCCGAAGAGGAGGGCTTGTCGGGCGGTGAACCCTCGATGCTCGGTCGCATCCGTCTCGCCCGCCGGTTGCTGGTCGGCGACGATTTGTCGGAGGCCGGTTCCACCACCAAGCATGGCTGATCGTCAGCCGTGCCTGGTGGCGTCCGGCGGGTCAGACGACGCCGAGCAGCGCCATGACCAGGAGCACAACTAAAACGAGGCCCAAGCCGCCGCTGGGGTAATAACCCCACCCGACGCTATAGGGCCAGGCCGGAAGCGCGCCGACGACAAGGATGATGATGAGGATCAAAAGGATGAGTCGCATGAGAAACTCTCTGGACAGGTTCGACGATCGACTATCGGCGCGGTGAAAGAGCGCATGGGACAACAGCGTCGACGGTGCCTGCGTTCCATCGCAGACCGATCCAAGGGGGACGTTACAAAGCAAAAGGCTATGCGGCGATCGAGTTGGCGCGATCGCACGCGATGAACGCCGTGCCCCAGCCTTCGAGTTCGATCTCCGCGCCGTCCAGGCAAAAGACCGCCGGCTCAGGCGCCAGGTTGAACACGCAGAGCAGACGCGTTTCGTCGAGCACCCGTTCGAAGCTCAAGACATTGCCGATCCGGCCGATCGCCTCGATCCCGCCATGCAACAGCACCGGCATGGCCCGGCGCCATTTCAGAAAAGCCCGCCATCCGCTGAGCGCGCTGCGCGGATCATGTTCCTGGCGTTCGACCGACAAAACACGGTGCGCTTCCGGAATCGGCAGCCAGGACACGGTGTCATCGCGCGACACCGAAAGCCAGGGCATCGGGGTCCGGCTGCCGTCGCGGCCGCGAAATTCCGGCCAAAAGGCGATGCCGAACGGGTCGCGCAACTGGTCATGCGCGAGATCCGCTTCGGGCAAGCCCAATTCATCGCCCTGATAGAGGCAGAAGGGGCCGGGCAAGCTGCCCAACAGGGCCATCAACGCTCGCCCGGCCGCCGGGTGGTCTCCGCCCCACCGACTGGCCACCCGTACCACGTCGTGATTACCGAAGGCCCAGCAGACGCTGCCGGCGGCGATGCCGGCCGCGGCTTCGTGCAGAACGGCTTCGAACAGGCTGGCCGAACATTCGCCGCGCGGCAGGCGCAGCGTATAGCCCAGATGCAGTCCGCCAAGTTCGCGATAGGCGGCGATCCGATCGAAAGCGCCGGGTTGGCTCGAAATTTCGCCGAGTGTGACCGCGCCGGGGAACTGATCGGTCAGTTCGCGGATCCGACGCAAAATCAGCGTCGTATCGGCATGCAGCATATCGTGAATATGATTTTGCAGGCCGAATGGTTTGCTGGGCGTAACGCCGCCGGGTGGCGGCAAGGCCGGGTTGCTGCGCAACGCCGGATCATGCGCCAGAAAATCGACGGCATCGAGCCGAAACCCATCGACGCCGCGCTCCAGCCAGAAACGGCCGGTCGCCAAAATCGCGTCCAGCACCGCCGGATTGCGCAGATTGAGCTTGGGCTGGCTCGACAGGAAATGATGCAGATAATATTGGCGGCGGCGCGGTTCCCACTGCCAGGCGCTGCCGCCGAACACGGAAAGCCAGTTGTTCGGCGGGGTACCGTCTGCCTGCGCATCGGCCCAGATGTACCAATCGGCTTTGTCGCCTTGGCGCGCGGTGGCGCTGGCCCGGAACCAGGGATGCTGGTCGGAGGTGTGGCTCCAGACCTGGTCGAGGATGACTTTGAGACCGAGATGGTGCGCCTTGGCGATCACCGCATCGGCATCGGCCAGCGTGCCAAAGATCGGATCGACCTCGGTATGGCAGGAAACATCATAGCCGAAATCGCACATCGGAGACCGAAAGAACGGCGAAAGCCAAATCGCATCGACATGAAGCGATGCGATGTGATCGAGATGCTCAAGCACGCCGCGCAAATCGCCCCAGCCATCGCCATTGGAGTCCGCGAAACTCAACGGATAGATCTGATAGATTGCGGCGCCGCGCCACCACGGCGCAAAGGTCTCATAAGCCATACAAGGTCAACCGGCATGTCTGTGACTACAGCACATTGCGCGTGGCTGATTAATGCCCGGTTTCCAATTGCTCCGGAACCTCCCCCCAACTTTGCGCATTGTTCAAAATGTCACAGATCGCGGTCGGATCGTTTCGCGATCCTCAATGAGTAGGGAGACAGAATGATGGATATCGACACGATCGACCAAGGCACCAAGGTGATTCGAAACCGTGCCCGTCGCGTGGCCGCAGGCGTGCAACAGCGTATGGCGGAAGGTTGTGCCGAGGCAGCAACTGCCATCGACCGCACTCAGCATGCGGCGGCCGAGCTGGGTGGGCAGACTTACCGTCGGGGCGAACTGATTGCTCGTCGGGCGGCGAAAGAAGCCGGCGCTCGCCCCTGGGCGGCCTTCATGGTTGGAGGTGTCCTTTTGGCCGGCGTCTCTTACTATCTTCTACAAAGCTCCCGCCGTCATTGAGCATGGCGCGGCCCGTTGGGTCAAATTGCGCCAGGTGCAACCGCCCCAGGAGAGGCGGCGTTGTATCTGCAGCAGGCCGGACTTGCCGGCTGCTCCACCCCGAACCCATTATTGCAGGAGCTTCCCATGCGGACGACGAGTGACACCACGACGCGGAGCGGCCATACCCGCGTCATCTCTGCGGCCCGAGTGCAGGGCACTTCGGTCACCAATCCGTCGCGGGAAAATTTAGGCGCCATCCGCGACGTCGTGCTCGATAAATATGACGGTGCGGTTCGCTATGCCGTGCTGGAATTCGGCGGTTTCCTGGGCATGGGCAGCAAGCTGTTCGCCCTGCCATGGGAATTGCTGCATTATGACGAGACTGCCGATGCCTACGTCATCGATATCGACAAAGCGATCTTGAAGGCGGCGCCGGGGTTCGATTCCGATGACTGGCCCGACATGGGTGCGGTTGCCTTCGATACCGATTTGCGGCGGCACTATGGTTTGGCCGTACTCGGCTCGGGCATCGATCCATCCCTCCATTGATCTTTGCGCCACACCGAGACCGACCGTCCCGGGACGAAACCTCGTGAAGGGGTGATCATGTTCGGCGTGGTACATTATTGGGGCGGAAAGTAGACATTTCGCAGTTACTTTCCGCCCCGTCGAAGACCCAGGATCAATGCAAAATTTCGAGGACAATTTGTTATGATGACCGTTCACCATTTTGCACGGTCGTCGCGTCCACAGACCGCTTGCCGATCCTTTCTCATCCGGAATCCGCTTCTGCCCTCTGGGCCAAGTGAGTTTGAACGAGATCTGGGGACACCAATGCCTGAAACTGATGAATTCGTCACCGGCCTGTTGGCCAACCTCCCTCATTTGCGCGCCTTTGCCCGCATGATTGCCCGCGATCACGCCCTAGCCGAGGATCTGGTGCAGGACACTGTGATGCAGGCCTTGGCAAAACGGTCGCAATTCCACCCCGGCACCAATCTCAAAGGTTGGCTAATTATCATATTACGCAACCGGTTTTTCAACGAAATGCGGCGCAGCAGCCGGAAATGCGAGATCAGCGTCGAGCATCTCGGCGATATCGCCGAGATCAATGGCGGCCAGGAGATCAACATCGAGATCCGCGACTTCAATCGAGCCTTCCGCCGGCTGCCGGCGGCGCAACGCGAAGCGCTGACGCTGGTCGGGGCCAGCGGCTTTTCCTATGAGGAAGCCGCAGAGATCGCCGGCTGTCCGATCGGGACCATGAAGAGCCGCGTGTCACGGGCCCGTCTCGACCTTCAGGAGGAACTGAAGGGCACGGTCAATGCCGGGCCATGGAACGCGGTCAACGCGCCGTGCAAAGTTGCTCGACCACTCCGCGCGACCGAGCGCGTCATGGCGGTCGCCGGCTCAGGCGGGCGGTAGCGACAGCGCGTCCGCTTCATCCGGCACAAGCAGGGCGCAGGGAAAGCTGCCCAGCAAATCTTCGACACGACACTCTCGCTCGGCCGCGAAGTCAAATACCGCGCCGCTCAGAATGTTGCGGTAGCGGCCGGCCGGCACGACGGTCACGGTGTCGCCCCAGTGCGGCTGCCGTGCCGTCTGCGGCCAGAGCCGCGGCCAGAATCGGGGAGCCAGAACGACGATCCCGCCGTCTTGCCCGGTGCGGGCGAAGGCAATGAGGCAATCCGCGTGCGTTCCGTGCGGGCGGAGCGGCACATAATCGCCACGCGCAAACAGAAGCGGCCAGCGCCGACGCGCCGCCAGCACCCGGCCGATCAACGCGGTTTTCACCGCCCCATCATGCCATGAGGCCCGGAGGTCGGCCAAAGGCAGCGGCGGGGTCTGCCGCGCCGCCGCTGCCGTGAAATTGACCGGCCGCCGATTGTCGGGATCGACCATGGCAAGATTCCAGCGTTCCGACCCCTGAAAAAAATCGGGAACCCCCGGTACGGTCAAACGCAGCAACGTCGCTGAGAGCGAGGTCAGCGCGCCCCAAAACCCAAACAGGTCGGCCGTTGCGGCAAAATCGGCCAGGAACGGACCCGATCGGCTCGGATCGAGGGATTTATCGATAAAGTCATTCAGTGCAGCCTCGTAGGCCGGGTCTGGATCGGCCCAATTGGTTTGTTCCTTGGCTTCGCGGGCGGCTTTGACCAAGGCCGGCCGCAACCGGTCGGCAAAGGCAGCCAGCCCGTCCGTGTCTTCGGGCGCGAGCCCCGGCGGCCATGCCCCGAGCATTGTCTGAAATAGATAATAGCGTTCATTGGCATCGATCGCCGCGTCTATGTCGCGCGAATGGCACCAGCGCGTCAGTGCCGCATCCCAGAATTCGGCAGCCGAGCTGGTGCACAGCAGCCGAGCGCGCGCATCCTCGCCGCGTTTGGTGTCATGGGTCGAGCCGGCGACGAGTTCGTCCGGCCGGGTGCGCCGCTTAGTCTGGTTGATCGCGTGGAAGGCTTCGATGCCGAGCGGCCGCGCATCGGGCGTGCCGCCGACCTCGTTCAACGCCAGAAACGGAACATATTGATAGAATACGGTGTCTTCCAGACCCTTGGCCATGGCCGGCCCGGAAATCTGCTGAAACAGCGTTGCCAGATCGAGCCCGGCCGGGCAGTCGTCGGTCGATCGCCGGTCGTCCGCCCCGCTCAAGATCGCATGCAGAAAGACCGCAAGTTCGCGGTCTGCAAGGTTGGCGGCATCGAAAGCGGCCTTCAGCCGCCAACGGTCCGTGGCATCGGCGCCGTCTCGATCGACATAGCAGCGATAGACCGGCAGGACCGCGATGATGTCACGGAAAGCCTGCTCGAACAGCGCAAGCGGTCGATCGCGCAGTCCCGGTCGGGTCGCGGCCAGACGATGCGCCCCGCGCGCCAGCCGGCCGATCTCGGATCGGTACTCCGTTTCAAGAAAGCGCCGCTTGGCCGACCGAAGCATCGCGCCGGGCGCCGCGGTCCGGCCGGTCGCGCGCCGATAGCGCCCGATCAAGTAATCCGCCCCCGCCTCGTCGTAAAACAACCGATCGATCGCGCCCAGCCGGTCATATCCGGTACTGCCCGCAACCGGCCAGGATTGAGGCAAGGTCTCGCCCTCGGCCAAGATCTTCTCGACCAGGATATAGGGTTCGCGGCCATAGCTGCGGATCGCCCGATCCAACCGTTCCAGATAGGCTTTGGGATCGGCCAACCCGTCGATATGGTCGATGCGCAGCCCGTCAATCGAACCGTCCTCGACCAGGCGCAGAATCAGGCGATGGCTTTCGGTAAAGACCGCGGCATCCTCGACACGGATCGCGATCAAATCGTTGATCGCAAAGAAGCGCCGGTAATTGATCTCGGCGGCGGCCCGGCGCCATTCGGCCAGATACCAGTGTTGCCTATCAAGTAACCGGTGCAGGCGGGTGGGTGACCCCCGGTTCAGCGCACGCACGACCCGCCCGGCATCCGCCTCGGCGCGCGGCGGCAGGCTGGGCGGGGTCAGCGGCCAAGCCTGTCCCCGCCATTGCGCCGTGAAACCGTCGGCACCATGCGCGATCCGGATTTCACGCGCTTTCAGAATCTCATCGAGCGGCCGGTCGAGCACCGGCAACATCACTTTGCCGCGGAGATAAGGTTGCGGTGACTCCCAATCAATGTCAAAGAAACCGGCGCCCGCCGCGGCCCGTCCCCACCGGAGCACATCCATCCAGCGCCCATTGTCCGCGCCGATTCCCATATGGTTCGGCACCAGATCGACGATGATGCCCAACGCGTGCCGACGGAAATTCGTAACCATGCTGTGGAAATCGGCCAGTGCCCCGAGATCGGGTGCCAAGCGATCGTGATCGACCACGTCATAACCATGCGGGCTGCCGGCATGCGCCGCCAGGATCGGCGACAGATAGACGTGACTGATCCCGAGTCCCGCCAGATAGGGCGCCACGCGCGCAGCATCGGCGAAGGTGAATTTAGCGTTTAGTTGCAGCCGATAGGTCGCGCGCGGCGGCAGATTCGCGGTTTCAGCCATGGCGCGCCAGCAATTCCGCGATCGAGGCCGGGAGGCGTCGGCGCCAATTGGGGTGCTCGTCGATGGTCCCCGGCAGATTGACCATCTCATCGCAGCCCAGCAGATCCTCGGCCTGAAACAGAACGAGCCGGGCCGGTGTGGCGGCGAGATAGCGATGGACGGCAGTCATCAGCATCGGGGTGAATACGGCCGGCCCTTGGGCCGGCAACAATGCGGCCGCGTCGGCCGGCGACAACAGCTTTTCGCGGCATAAGGCGGCCAGAAGCTTGACCCGCTCGCCCTTG
Organism: Aliidongia sp.; assembly: GCA_049696095.1. GTDB lineage: Bacteria > Pseudomonadota > Alphaproteobacteria > ATCC43930 > CGMCC-115725 > JAXDMU01. The sequence continues at coordinate 8,318 of JBAVTK010000497.1, forward strand.
CGCGCCACCTCGTCATGGGTGCGCGCCTCGGGGGACGGATACTGCCCGACCGCCGCGCGCAGTTCGATATCGCGGCCGAGCCACCATGCCTTCAAAGGCGGCAGATCATGCGTCCCGACCGAGGCGGCGGCCAATGTGGGATAAGCGGGCGGGCGCAGGAAGCTTCCATCCCGACGCCGCTCGAAGAACAGCACCCGGCAGGACAGAATGCCGGCGCGGCGCATGATCGGGCGAAACCCATGGGGTACGGTGCCCAAATCCTCGCCGACCACCAGGCAGCGATGGCGGCGGCTCTCCAAGGCCAAAATCCGAACCAGATCGCGAAACGGGTAACGAAGATAGGCGCCCGCGGTGGCGGACATTCCGTCGGGGACGATATAGAGCTGCTTCAGCCCCATGACATGGTCGATGCGCAACCCGCCAGCATGGCGCATATTCGCCCGCAAAATCGCGATGAAGGACGCATAGCCGTCGGCCTGCAACGAGGCCGGACTGAAGCTGGTCAAGCCCCATTTCTGCCCCTGGCGATTGAGCAGATCCGGTGGCGCACCGATCGAGACCCCGGTCAGGTAATGCGCGGCATTGCCCCAATTATCCGCCCCGCCGGAATCGGTGCCGACCGCGAGATCGCGATAAAGCCCGATCGGCAGCGCGGTCACCGCGCCTGCCAATTGCCGCTCTGCTTCCCATTGCAGATATTGATGCCGCTCGATCTCGTCGCAGTGCTCGGCGGCGAATCGGATCACCGTCGGCCCCGCCGGATCGCGGAACGCGACGGGCCAATCGCGCCAGGTCGGGCCATGTGCGGCCAGAAGATAGGCCTGAAGCGCGTGAAATTGCGCAAACCGGGTCAGCGGCTCGCCGCCCGCGGCCTGAAATTGCCGGAACGCGCAGCCGCGCACCGTCTCCGCACCATGAAGATGGTGCGTTTGAAACGAGCGCCACAGGGCCTCGAACGCTGCGGTTTTCACAGCGGCGACCGCCGAATAATCGATCAGCGGTGTTGCGGTCAGGACCGGCGCCTGCAAAGCCTCGACAAAATCCGGGCAGGCGGCGATGTCGAGATAAAGCGGGTTGAGGAACAGGCGGCTCGATGGCGAGTACGGGCTGATCCGATCCGGCATTGCCGGAAATAGCGCATGCAGCGGATTGACGCCGACCGTAACACCGCCCGCCGCCGCGACTCCCGCGGCGAGTGTCGCAAGGTCGGTAAAATCGCCGATCCCGCATTGCCGCTCGGAGCGCAGCGAATAGAGCTGTATCGTCAGCCCCCAATTCCGCTCGTCGCGGATCGGCGGCAGATGGCAGCATTCGGGTGTGGCGATGAGGCGGATCTCCTCGGCACGCGCACCGTCGAAGCACAGGCGGTGGTAGCCTTCGGGCAGAGCCACCCGCAGGACGAGCCGATCGCCGTCAGCCGCGACCCGGCCCTGATGGCGTTCGCCGCTTTCCAACTCCAGGCTCCAGTCACGAGCACCGAAACCGGCCGGCAACGACACGCTCGTGGCCGCAGCATCGATCACGATCGCCTTCGGCAGGCCGATCTGCGTGCGCCGATAGGCGCGGCAGGTCGCGCGCACCTCGGCCAAGTCACCGGCCGGCAGGGCCATGGCTCCGAGCAACGCGGCGAGCGTATCGACGGAAACCTGATGCCGCTTGCCCCAGACATCGCGCCATTGTGAAGCGATGCCGGTCTGGCGGGCCAAACGGTGCAGCAGCGTGCGATAGTCCGTCATGAACCGGGCGGCGGGTCGAGATAGGCCGCGACGAACCACGGCGGTACCGCCTCGCCGATCCAATGGCTGCGATAGATCGCCTGACCGGTTTCGGCGGGAGATCCGACCGCCGGCCGGTCGTCCAGATTTGTCACGAGACGCAATTTCCGACTCGAGAATTGCCATTGGACCGCAAGGCCGCGCGCACCGAATCGTTCGAAGCGGCCCGCGCCGCCGCCCGCACCGAGCAGGGGATCGATATGGCGATGACGCAGCAGGGTCAGATAACGATAGAGTTCCAGCATCTCGGCATGCTCCGCTTCGCCGGCCTGCGACCAGTCGAGCTTTGCGCTGAGAAAGGTCGTCTCGGCCAAGGCGTCGGGAATCTTCGCCTGTGCCGGCCCATCGCGGAATTCCGTAAAGTCGGCGAATTCCACGAGCCGGCCGCGGCGCACCGCCTCGGCCAGATCGCCCGCGAAATCGCAGAAAAACGGAAAAGGGCTGTCGCTCGCCCATTCCTCACCCATGAACAGCAGCGGGACGGCGGGCGAGAGTAGTAGGATTGCCGCCGCGGCGCGCAGCGCCGGCTCGGTCGCGAATTTCGCCAACCGCCAGCCATAAGCGTGATTGCCAATCTGATCGTGATTCTGAATGAAATCGACAAAGGCGGTGGTGGGCAATGCGACCGAGGATGCGCCGCGCCGGGCGCCGCGAAAGCGCGAAAGCTCGCCCTGATAGGTAAATCCCTCGGCCAAGGCCCGCCCCAAACAGCCAACCGGGTCGTCCCGGTAATCCGCGTAATACCCGTCCCGAGCACCGGTCAGCACGACATGCAGGGCATGATGAAAATCGTCGTTCCATTGCGCGTCATAAGGGCCGGGGCCGCCCTGGCCATGGCCCAGCAAGGTCGGGTCGTTGCGATCATTCTCGACGATCAAATGGATCGGGCGGTCGGGCAGGTCGCGTCGGACCCGCTGACCGAGTTCGACCAGGAACGGCACAGGGCTGTCATCGATGATGGCGTGAACCGCATCCAGGCGCAGACCGTCGAGGTGATATTCCTCCAGCCAGTAAAGCGCATTCTCGATGAAAAACCGACGGACCGGCGCGGCCTTCTCGCCATCGAAATTGAGCGCGGCCCCCCAGGGGGTCTGGTGCCGTTCCGTGAAGAACGCGCGGGCATAGGCCGGCAGAAAATTGCCCTCGGGGCCGAAATGATTATAGACGACATCAAGGATCACGCCGATGCCGCGGGCATGACAGGCATCGACCAGGCCTTTCAGCCCGGCCGGACCGCCATAGCGGCTGGCCGGTGCGAAGGGCAGCACCCCGTCATAGCCCCAATTCCACCGGCCGGGACATTCGGCGACCGGCATCAGTTCGATCAAGGTCACGCCAAGCGCCATCAGATCGTCGAGATGGTGGATGACGCCGATGAAATCGCCGGCCATGGAAAAAGCGCCGACATGCAGCTCATAGATGATCGCCTGGTCCCAGCAGATCCCGAGCCAATCGCCGTCGGACCAATCATAGGCGAGCGGATCGACCACCTCGCTCGGCCCGAAGACCCCGTCCGGCTGGCCGCGCGCCGCCGGATCGGGGTAACACGCCTCGCCGATTCGATAGCGATAGCGCGAGCCGGCCCTGGCCTGGGTCGTGGTCAGGGCGAACCAGCCCTCGCCTTCCGCCGCCATCGCGAATTCCGGCCCCCGTTCCAGTTGGAGCGACACCGCGGCCGCGTCGGGCGCCCACAGCCGGAACTGCACACCGTGCGGCGTGATCTCGGCGCCAAAGGGCAGGACATGCCGCCGCCTCACGACGGCACCCTGCGGTCACTGAACAACGCAAGCGACCGGGCGGCCAGCGTGAAGGGGCGATCGGCGGAGATTTCGGTACCCGGTGCCGCGAGGCCGGTTTCGGCAACGGTGTCGATCAGCCCATGCCAGCGGAACGGCTGCAGGACCGGCGGCGCCTGAAACACAATGGCCTCATGATGCGCATTGAGCAGCACCAGAAAACTGATATCGACGTCGCGGTGCCCGGTCAGGCCGCGATAATAGTCGCCGGCCTGACCGTTCAGCATATAGCCCAGGCATTTGGCATAGGGCTTGTCCCAATCCTCAGCCTGGTACTCGCGGCCATCGGGCGTCACCCAGGTTATATCCTTGAGGCCGCCGGCCTGTTCGATGCCGCGGAAGAAATGCGGCCGGGAAAAAACATGGTGATCCCGCCGCAACCGGATCAGGAATTCGACAAAACTCCGAAAATGCGCGTGGCTTTCGTCGACATTATGCCAATCGGGCCATGAAACCTCGTTATCCTGGCAATAGGCGTTATTGTTGCCTTGCTGGCTGCGGCCCAGCTCATCGCCGGCCAGCAGCATCGGGACGCCGAGCGAGAGCAGCAACGTCGCCATGAGATTGCGTTTCTGCCGGCGCCGCAACGCCTGAATCGCGACGTCATCGGTCGGTCCTTCGGTGCCGCAATTCCATGAGAAATTGGCATCGTGGCCGTCGCGATTATCCTCGCCATTCGCCTTATTATGCTTGGTGTCATAGGAGACGAGATCTTCGAGGGTAAAACCGTCATGGGCGGTGATGAAATTGATCGAGGACCATGGCCGGCGCCCGCCATAGCCGAACAGATCGGACGATCCGGCGAGTCGGCTCGCCATCTCGGGCAACATGCCCTCGTCACCTTTCCAGAACCGGCGGACGGTGTCGCGGAACGGCCCGTTCCATTCGGCCCAGCCGGGCGGAAAGCCGCCGACGCGATAGCCATCGGGGCCGAGATCCCACGGTTCGGCGATCAGTTTGACGGCGTTGAAGACGGGATCCTGGCGGATGACATCGAGAAAGGCACTGCCCGGCTCGAACGCCTCCTCTTCGCGCGCCAGCGCCGTCGCCAGATCGAAGCGGAACCCATCGACCCGCATCTCGCTCGCCCAGTAGCGCAGACTGTCCATGACCAATTGCAACACACGCGGATGAGCGAGGTTCAGCGTGTTTCCGGTGCCGGTGTAATCGGTATAGAATCGTCGGTCGGTCGCCAACCGGTAATAGCTCGCATTGTCGATGCCGCGGAATGACAGCGTTGGCCCCAGATGGTTGCCTTCGGCGGTATGATTATAAACGACATCGAGAATCACCTCGATCCCCGCCTCATGCAGCCGCCGGATCGCGGTCTTCACCTGCTCGATCCCGCCGCCGGCCAGAAAGCGCGGGTCGGGGGCGAAAAAGCCGAGCGTGTTATAGCCCCAGTAATTGACCTTGCCGCGCTGGACCAGCGATCGATCGTTGAGAAACCATTGAATCGGCAGAAGTTCGACCGCCGTGACGCCGAGGCGGACCAGATGATCAATCACCGGGGCCGAGGCAAGCCCGGCAAAGGAGCCGCGAAGCCGTGGGTCGACCTCGGGATGTCGTTGGGTCAAGCCCTTGACATGCGTTTCCAGAATGACGGTTTCTTCCCAAGGCGTGCGCGGCGGGCGATCCTCGCCCCAGGTGAAGGCGCCTTCGACGACTTCCGATTTCGGGACGCCACGGGCATTGTCGCGGCGATCGAAGCTGAGATCGTCGCGGCTGCTGCCGGCGCGATAACCGAAATGGGCGTCGCTCCAGCGCAGCGGCCCGCGGATCGATCTGGTGTAGGGATCGACCAGCAGCTTGTTGGGATTGAAACGATGGCCGTTGCGCGGATCGTACGGGCCATGAACGCGATAACCGTAGAGCAGGCCGGGCCGCGCATCCGGCAGATAGCCATGCCAGACCTGATCGGTGTATTCGGGCAGCCGCATACGCCGAATCTCGCGCTGGCCCAGCGGATCGAACAGGCAGAGATCGACCGCCTGGGCATGGGCGGAAAACAGGGCGAAATTGACTCCGACCCCGTCCCAATTCGCCCCCAGCGGATAGGAGCGGCCGGGCAGCAGCACCGGGTGCGGCGGCGGCGCATGATCGAGATTCATGGCAGGTCAGCCGTGAAGACCAACGTGGCGAGCGGCGGCAACAGCAAGGCCAAAGATTGCGGGTGGCCGTGCCGTGCCACCGGCTGGGTGACGGCACCGCCGGCATTGCCGAGATCGCTGCCGCCATAGCAAGCGGCATCGGTGTTCAGCCGCTCCCGCCACAGCCCAGCACGCGGCACACCGACCCGATAGCCGTGGCGCGCAATCGGCGTGAAGTTGCACAAGATGAGGGCAACGCGGCGTCGGTCGGCATCGAAGCGCAGATAGCTCAGCACGCTTTGTTCGCTATCAGTGGCATCGACCCAGGCGAAGCCCTCGGGCACGGCATCAAGCCGGTGCAGCGCCGTCTCGCCGCAATAGAGGCGGTTCAGATCTTGGACGAGCCGAACCAGACCGGCATGGGGTGCCTCATCCGCCAGATGCCAATCCAGTTCGGTATCGTGATTCCATTCGCGCTCCTGGCCGAACTCACCGCCCATGAACAGCAGCTTCTTGCCGGGATGAGTCCACATGAAAGCAAGATAAGCGCGCAAATTGGCGAAACGCTGCCAAACATCGCCTGGCATTTTATTCAGCAACGAGCGCTTGCCATGGACCACCTCGTCATGACTCAGCGGTAAAATGAAATTTTCACTGAAGCCATAAAGCAGGCCAAAGGTCAGGTCGCTATGATGGTATTTGCGATGCACCGGGTCATAGGACATGTAGCGTAGCGTGTCGTGCATCCACCCCATATTCCATTTGAAGCCGAAGCCGAGTCCGCCCAGATAGGTCGGGGCCGAAACCATCGGCCATGCCGTCGATTCCTCGGCCGCGGTCGTGGCACCCGGCGCGTGCTCGAAGACCAACTCATTGAAGCGACGCAGAAACTCGACCGCTTCCAGATTCTCGCGCCCGCCGAACCGATTGGGCACCCATTCGCCGGGCTTGCGGCTGTAATCGAGATAGAGCATTGAGGCCACGGCATCGACGCGCAGCCCGTCGATGTGAAAGTTTTCCAGCCAGGACAGTGCGCTGGCCGTCAGGTAATTGACCACCTCCGGGCGGCCGTAATTGAAGATCAGCGTGTTCCAATCCTGGTGAAAGCCTTGGCGCGGATCGGCATGCTCGTAGAGATGCGTGCCGTCGAAGCTGCCGAGGCCATGTGGATCGGTCGGAAAATGCCCAGGCACCCAATCGAGCCAGAGTGCAAGGCCCGCGGCGTGGCAGGCATCGACGAAATAGCGGAAATCATCCGGTGTGCCGAACCGGCTGGTCGGTGCGAACAGGCCGATCGGCTGATAGCCCCAGGAACCGTCGAACGGATATTCCGTGATCGGCAACATCTCGATATGGGTGAAACCCAGATCCACGACATAGGGCACCAGCCGCTCGGCCAATTCGCGATAGCTGAGGACGCTGCCGTCGGAATGCCGGCGCCAGGAACCCAGATGCACCTCGTAGATCGAGATCGGCGCCTCGCGTCCGTTGCGCTCGGCACGGGTTTCCAGCCATTGCCGATCACGCCACGGATAATCGGTTCTCTGTGCTACGACCGAGGCGGTGGCCGGTGGATGCTCGGCCTGATGGGCGACGGGATCGGCCTTGAGCGGCAGCAGTTGGCCGTCCGGACCGCGGATGTGAAATTTGTAGGTCGCTCCGACCGGTACATGCGGCAGGAACAGATCCCACACGCCGACGCCCGGATGCAGCCGCATCGGATGGCGCCGCCCGTCCCAATCGTTGAAGGTGCCGACCACACTGACCGAAATGGCATTGGGCGCCCAAAGCGCAAAGCCGACCCCATCGACCCCTTCGATCTGGATCAGCTGGGCACCCAGCCGCTCGAAGGCGCGCAAATGCCGGCCTTCGCCCAGCAGATGCAGATCGATCTCGCCCAGCACCGGACCGAAGCGATACGGGTCTTCGAAATCGACGATCCGATCCTCAGTCCAGGCACGCAATCGATAGGGGAAGCGATCGGTGCGTGGCACCGGCCCGATAAATAGTCCCGCCGGCGTGGCTTTCGCCAGCACCGCCAACTGGGTGTTATCGGCAGCGTCGAGCACCGCTAGGCGCGCGGCCCACGGCACGAAGGCGCGGCACAACAGCTTGCCGCGCTCGTGATGCAGGCCGAGAAAGCCGAACGGGTCAGACAGCCGAGCCGCCTGCACCTCGTCGATGCGGCGGTCAGCGCGTGCCATCTTCGGGCTCCGTCAGCAACGCGATCAGGCCGCGGACCGGGATGGTCAGCCAAGCCGGACGGTTGGCCAGTTCGTAGCCGATCTCGTACAGCACTTTGTCGAGCAACAGCAGATCGAACAGCGTTTCGCCCGCGGCCGGATCGTCCGGCCAGAATGGGGCATCCTCCAGCGCAGCGCGATACCCGCCCAAAAAAGCGGCGATCGAGCGGTCGCGCCAATCGGCGCACAGTTGTTCGGCCACGGCAAGGTCGGCCGGCGGCAAGTCGGACGCCGAGCGCAGTGCTACCGCCGCCGCGTAATCGAGCGAGCGAACCATGCCGGCAACGTCCTTCAGCGGTGTGTGCTTGTGCCGTCTTCCGCTCAAGCTGCGCCGGGGCTCGCCCTCGAAATCGATGATGACGAAATTGTTTTGGGCGGCCAGCACCTGGCCGAGATGAAGATCGCCGTGAATGCGAATCTTGACGGCGCGGACGCGTAGGTCGCGGGCTCGCTCAAGCCGCGCTTGCAAGGTCTGGCGCAAGGCAAGCAGCCGCGCGATCAGCGGCTCTGGGCTCGCCGCTTGAAATTTCTCCAGCCGATCGAAAACTTGCTCAGCATGGTTGGTCGCGGCGCGGCACCATTCGGCCAGATCCGCATCGGTGACCGGTTCGGGCGCGAAGGCGGGATCGGCATCGCGCTCGGGACAGAGTGCGCGATGCAGTTCCGCGGTCTGGCGACCGAGGCGGCCGATCAGTTCCAAAAAGTAAGCGTGCTGATCATGGTCTTGTTCGGCCCCGCCGGACGACACCTCCAGCAAGGTTCGGCGCAGATGATCCTGGGCAAAGTTCCAGCCATCACCTTGATTGGGCACATAGGCGGAGAGCACACCGAGCGCGGTCACCGTGCCATCCGGGCCGACCCGCTCGATCGTGCCGAGCAAGGCCGGGGTGCCGGTGAAGCCGGCCGTTTCAGTCAGGAAGCGACCCATCTCGATCTCGGGATGAACCCCATCCTCCAGCCGCCGGTAGAGCTTCAGCACGCCATAATCCTGAATGGCGACCGAACTGTTCGATTGCTCACCCAGACGGCGGATGACGGGTGGCCGGGGCAGTTCGGTCATGACGAAACGCGACGTCGGCCGGCATTGCAGCACGGCGCCGTCGGACGTGGGCAGATCGCGGGCTTCGCCTATCGCGGCGATCAGCGCGAGCGTCAGCCGCTCCTGCATTGCCGCGTCGACCAGCCCGCCTTCGGCCCGAAAGCGCCGCGTATTGGCGAGCGTGACCGATTGCAGGCCGCCGCGCGCGTCGTCATTGGGCGCGGCCCAAACCAGATCGAGCGGCAGGAGATAGCGTTCGGCGCGGCCGCCGGCAAAGACGGCCTCGACCAGGGCGAGACAGCAAGCTTGGCCATCGGCCGAGGGCAGTTGCGCGGCTTCACGAATCTGCGCTCGTTCAAGAGGTTGATCCTTGCCGGCGAACCAGCGCTGGGCTGGCAGGAAGCGGCGCAGGATGGTGCGGTTGAGTTCGGCTAGATTCGTGCCCTTCAGCAGATCGTTCCAGCCATCGCGCAAGACGAGCGTGACCAGTTCGGGCATGGTATCGCGCTCGGTCTCGGCCGAGGCGAGCCCGCCTTCGACCTGGCCGAGTTCGAGCAGCTTCAGCCAGAAAAAGCTGTGCGCGGCCATGGTCAGATGGTAGGGCCGGTCGGCGATCTGTGGGAAGATCGACAGGCCGGGTACCTCGACCGGGAAGCGGCCGCGGAAGGCCGACAGATCGAGTTCGACCGATTGCGCCGCGCGCGACAGATTGACCACGCACAGGACGGCTTCGTCGTCGAAAATCCGCAGATAGGCTAGAATTTTGCGGTTGCGCGGATAGAGGAAATCGAGTCGGCCGCGACCCATCGAGCGCAGATCGCGCCGCACCGCGATGAGGCGCCGCATGGCGTTCAGCATCGAGGATGGTGACCGGCTTTGCGCCTCGACATTGACCGCGGCAAAGCCGTATTCCGGATCCTGAATCGCCGGCAGGAACAGGCGGGCCGGATCGGCGCGAGAAAAGCCGCCATTGCGGTCGGGCGACCATTGCATCGGTGTGCGCACGCCGTCGCGGTCGCCCAGATAGACATTATCGCCCATACCGATTTCGTCGCCGTAATACAGCACCGGCGTGCCCGGCATCGAGAGCAGGATCGAATTCAGCAGATCGATGCGTCGCCGGTCGTTCTGCATCAGGGTCGCCAGACGGCGGCGGATGCCTAGATTGATCCGCATGCGCCGGTCGTTGGCATAGAATTCCCAAAGATAATCGCGCTCGCGATCCGTCACCATTTCCAGCGTCAGCTCGTCATGGTTGCGCAGGAAAATCGCCCATTGGCAGCCCTCGGGAATATCCGGGGTCTGGCGCATGATGTCGGTGATCGGATGGCGATCTTCCTGCGCCACCGCCATATAGATACGCGGCATCAGCGGGAAGTGAAACGCCATGTGGCATTCATCGCCCTGGCCGAAATAGGGCAGCACGTCTTCCGGCCATTGATTGGCTTCGGCCAGCAGCATCTTGTCTGGATATTCCGTCTCGATCGCGTGGCGAAAGATCCGCAGGATCGTGTGGGTCTCCGGCAGATTCTCATTGTTGGTGCCGTCGCGCTCGCACAGATAGGGCACCGCATCGAGCCGCAGCCCATCGACGCCCAGATCGAGCCAGAAGCGCATGACGTTGAGCAAAGCCCGGACCACCGCCGGATTGTCGAAATTCAAATCCGGCTGATGGCCGTAAAATCGATGCCAATAATAGGCTTTGGCGACCGGATCCCAGGCCCAATTGGACATCTCCGTATCGCAGAAGATGATCCGCGTGCCGGCGTAACGCTGGTCGGTGTCGGACCAGACATAGAAATTGCGCTGGCTGGTGCCGGGCTTGGCGCGGCGCGCGCGCTGGAACCAGGGATGATGGTCGGAGGTATGGTTGATCACCAACTCGGTGATGATCCGGATGCCGCGCCGATGTGCCTCGCGCACGAACAGCCGGAAATCGGCGAGCGTACCGTAGGATGGGTTGACCGCCTTGTATTCGGCGATGTCATAGCCATCGTCCCGCAGCGGTGACGGATAGAATGGCAACAGCCAGAGCGCCGTGACCCCCAATTCCTGCAAATAATCGAGCTTGCAAGTCAGGCCGGCGAAATCACCGATCCCGTCGTCATTGGCATCGAAGAATGCTTTGACGTGGAGTTCGTAGATGATCGCGTCCTTGTACCAATCCTTCTCGACTAAGATTTGCGGGGCCTCCCGCCGTCCGCGCGCCTTGGTCGATGATGTCTTGGAGGCATCGTTCATTGCAGCGCTTCCGGGCGAAAATGCAGAACGAGAGCCGGCACACTTGCCGGGTCCAGCACGATCCAATGCCGGGCACCACTCCAGCGCCGGGCTTCGCCGGTGAAGGCGTCGATGGTCGTAAACTCGGCATCGGGCGGCAGACCCAGTTCGGCCAGGGGAAAGACGATCTCGACCCGCACGATCTGATGCGGCTCCAGCGTGACCGCGACCAGCACCGCATCGGACCGGTCGGGCACGATCTTGCTGTAGAACAGCACGTCGCCATGGCCGGCTTCGTGAAAGCGGAGATTATCGAGCCGATGGAGCGCGGGGCTGGCCCGGCGCAGGCGGTTGATCGCGGCGATATCGTCCTTGATATGGCCCGCTCGCTGCCAATCCCAAACCTTGTACTGATATTTCTCGGAATTGAGATATTCCTCCCGGCCTTCGATCGCCTCGGCCTCGCACAATTCAAAGCCATTATAGATCCCGTAGGCCGGCGACAGGGTGGCCGCCAGGATCAGCCGGATGCGAAAGCCGGCGCGGCCGCTCTGCTGAAGGAACCAGGGCAGGATGTCAGGTGTCGTGGGAAAAAAGATCGGCCGGAAATATTCGATCTGCTCGCCCTCGGTCAACTCTGTCATATATTGAGTTAGTTCGTGCTTGGTGTTGCGCCAAGTGAAGTATGTGTAGGATTGGCTGAAGCCGATTTTGGCCAGATGCCGCATCATTTTCGGTTTGGTAAAGGCTTCGGCGAGAAACAGCACTTCCGGGTCTGCGTGCTGGATTTCGGCAATCAGCCATTGCCAGAAGGCAACCGGTTTGGTGTGCGGATTATCGACCCGGAAGATCTTCACGCCTTCGGCGACCCAGAAGCGGATGACATCGGCGAGCGCCTGCCACAGCGCCGGCCAGTCGGGCTGATCGAAATCGAGATTGACGATGTCCTCGTATTTCTTCGGCGGGTTCTCGGCGAATTTGATCGAGCCGTCCGGCCGGCGCTTGAACCAGCCGGGATGTTCGCCGACCCACGGATGGTCCGGGGCGCAATGGATCGCGAAATCGAGCGCCAGTTCCATGCCATGCGCGCGCACAGCCCGAGCGAAGGCGCGAAAATCATCGAGCGTGCCGAGTTCCGGATCGATCGCGGTATGACCGCCCCGCGCGTTGCCGATGGCATAGGGGCTGCCCGGATCGCCCGGTTCGGCGGTCACCCGGTTGTTCCGGCCCTTGCGGTTGATCGTGCCGATCGGATGGATCGGCACGAGATAGACCACGTCGAAACCCAGCGCGCTGATCTCAGGCAGGCGATTGATGCAATCGGCGAAGGTCGCCGACCGATTCGGCACGGTGCCTTGGCTGCGCGGGAACATGCCGTACCACGCGGAAAAACGCGCCGCTGCGCGATCGACCGTGACCGTGCCGGGCGGGTTTTGGAAGACAAGATCGTCCCGATCGGGCACGCGGGCCATGGCATGGGCGACGCGATGGGACAAGAGGAAGCGCGCCTTGGCCTCGGTCTCCGTTGCCGAATCGATGTGCGCCAAGATCGCGCTGAGCCGCTGTCTTTCCTCGCCGCTGCCGCGTTTGGCGGCGGCGGCGACCTGCTGACGGCCCTCGATCAAGTCGAGATCGATCACGGCACCCACTTCCCGCTTTTTGACGGTTTGGCTGCGCCAGCTGGCAAAATGGTCGGTCCAGCCGGCAATCGCAAAGCGGGCCTGGCCGAGATGGTCGAGCCGCGCGGCACCGATCCAGCGATCATTGTCCCAGTACCGCATCGGTGTGACCCGCCATTCAGCCGTGCCCGACTGCTGAAGCCAGAGAGCGGCTGAAATCTTGTCATGGCCGTCGCGGAAGATATCGGCGGCAACTTCAAGGCGATCGCCGACCACGCGCTTGACCGGATGGCGGCCACCATCGAGTTCGGGCGCGACGTGCTCGATCACGATCCGTGGGACACCGGTCAAGGCCGGCAGCGCCTCGCCCGGCACGATCCGCCGATCCGCCGGCCGGGCGCGGAAGATCCGCACGTCCCAGCCGACAAGCGTCAAGGGCGACGGGACCAGCAGCGCATCGGCGCTGCCCGGCGTGATCTCGCGAAAGTCGCGTCCCTCGCCCGGCATGCAGCCCAGCCAATAATCGATATCGACTGTCTCAAGCGCTGGTCCAGTATTGATCAGCACGAAGATTGCGTCGTCGCCGGCCAGGCTTTCGCGCAGGATCGCCGTCACCGCGGCACCGGCCTCGCTCATGCGCAGCAGCCGGCCTTCCTCGGCCAGGGCCGGCATGGTCCGTTTCAGCCGATTGACCGCCGCCGCCAAGTCGCGCCATTCCGGCCGGTCGAGTGTCGCGGCATTGATCAGGAGTCCCGACGACAGGGCGGCCGCCAGCAGCAGCCGGCGCCGATAGGGGTTTTCGGGGGCATCGGTCGCCGCCGCCCCAGGCAATTCCGGAAACCCGATCGTGCCGACGAAAGCGCGCGTCATCGCCTGCTGGTCGAGAAACCACGGCGCCGCCCCGTCCCACCATCGCACGCTGTCGAACACATAATCGACGCCGGTACCGCGCAGGGCAAGCGCTTCCGTCGCCGGTGCGCCCAGCAGATCGGCGATGAACAGACAGTCCGGGTCACTGCGGCGCCCGGCCTCGATCATCGCCTGCCATTGTCCGTGGGACAGGCGGTGTGCTGCCGCGATGAGAAACCCCCGCATCCCAGCCTCAAGATCGCGCGTCAGCCGACCCAGATCGCCGGCCTCTTCGGGCGGTATCGTGCCCAGCAGCGCCAATCCCGACTCCTCAGCGCGGGCGGCCAGAGCGCCGAGTTGCGCCGGATCGACCGGTGAGGTCAGCAAAAAGGCCGTGAAGCCCAATGCAGCCAGTTCCTCGGCGGCGAAGAGCGGCACCAAGTCTGACGGGGAAACGACAAGAATGCGCGGAGCCGGATTCATATCGACCTTTCGGGCCGCGAAAAGACAAAGGCGGTGCGGGGATCACCACCCGTCCTGTCCAAACGAAACCAACCAGTGCGAGTTCCATCGAAAGCCGGCGAAGCTCTGCCGCTTTGCCGTCGGTCGAGGATGGCGCGGAACTCTTCGCCGATCAGCGGTTTGCACTACACTGGCAACCGGGACGGGAGCAGGAGATGCCGCAACCGCCAAATTCGACGCTGGACGCACGACGCGGTTATCACGGTCCCGGCGATCGAAGCGGACTCAGCGGCTGGCTGCGCGCAATGCTCGGGGGGCTTGCGGCTGTTGCGGCCGCCGGATTTGCGCTCGGTTGGCGCAATGTCGAAGACTGGATGAACCCGCCGCCCCAGACCGAACCGCATCGGCCGGTCGAGCGCCCCCTATCGCAAACTCAGTAAATGGCCGCGCGGTGATCGCGGGTCAAGCTTGACCCATCAAGCTCGCGGTCGGTACGTCGAGGCGCCAGGACAGGCCGCCCGGCGCGAAATCCAGCGTCACCTCGCCCCGAAGCGCGCGCGACACGATCCGCTTGGTGACGTCGGTGCCAAAGCCGCGTCGGGTCGGTGCAACCACAGCCGGCCCGCCAATCTCGATCCAGGTCAGCCAAAGCAACTCCTGCCCATCGGGATCATGGCCCAAGCCCCAGCTTATCGCAACTTGCCCGGCGGCCACGGAGAGCGCGCCGTATTTGGCGGCGTTGGTCGACAATTCGTGCAATGCTAGGCCCAAATAAGGGACCGCGGTCGAGGTGAGAAAGACATCCGGCCCGTCGATCGCGATCTGCGGCGGCTCGCTCAAGAGATAATGGCCGAGTTGCGAGCGAACCAGATCGTGCAACCGGGCACCTTCCCAATCCCGGCGGGTGAGAAGATCGTGCGAACCGGCCAGACTGTGCAGGCGGGCCGAAAAGCGGTCGCCGAAATCGTCGAGGCTCGTCGCGTGTGCGATACTTTGTCGGGCGATCGCTTCGGTCACGGCGAGGATATTCTTCGATCGATGTGCCATCTCCCGCATGAGCAACGTCATCCGTTTCTCGGTCGCCTTGAAGACCGTCACTTCCGAGCAGGCGGTGACGATGCCGGTGGTGCGGCTCGCATCATCCTGGATCGGCTGGATCTGTGCGGCAATCCACCGTTCAGGCGCCGGTTCCGGGATATGGAGAACGAGACCGGATGGCACGCCGTCAGCCAGAACCTGACGCTTTGCCCGGATGAATGCGTCGGCCGCAGCCGGTGCCAGCAGCTCGCGGTCGGTACCGCTTGGGATCGCATCGATTGGCCGATCGAACAATTGCGCGCCGCAGACCCATTGATAGCGCAGTTCAGTGTCTTGGCCTGACAGCATGATCCCGGCACCCGCCGCGGCGATACCGACCGCATCCGGTAGACTGATCGGCGGTTCAACGCTGACCCTCGGCGACGGTGGCGCCGCAGTCGACATCGCGGCAAGCGGATGTTTTCGCCGATCCTCGCCCAATGGCATGCGGATGGCCGTTTCATGCGCTCCCCCGCCCGGATCGGGTGAGGCCTTCAATTGCCGCTGATAAGCGAAGCGAAGCCTGCGGCGCAAGGGCGGATGACCGGGCCTAAACGGTTCGGTTCCGGCAATCGCGATTCGCAGAAATTCGCGGTCCCGTGACGCCGAGATCGTCGTTCGGATCGCCATATTGCTCGCAGCAGCATCAAGATAAGGCGGCAATGTCACCGCGAGATAGAGGCCGAGCGAAATCGCCTTGTCGAGGTCAATCCGGAGCGGTTCGGCCATCGTCTCGATCACGATCTGATCCGGCGCGGCGCCGGCCAGATCGCGCAGCGCTTCGATGACATTGCGCAGCAGATCCTGAAGAACCACCCCGGTGACGTCGCCGGAATCATAGGCGACGCGATAGACCACGGCCATGGCACGCACGAAATCCTCGACAAAACGGATTTCATCGCGGCGCGAGAGCGGCATATCCTGACGCAACAGGCTGAGTAGGCTGGTTATCACCTGAAAATTGTTTTTCACGCGATGATGCAGCTCGAGCAGCAAGGCGCTCTTATCTGCTGCCGATTCGCGCAGCAGGGCGACCCGCCGGCCGGCGTCGTTGGCCATCAGATTGAGCGACTCGCCCAGATCGGCCAATTCCCGAGGTGCCGAAGCGAGCCGTTTGGCCCGCACGGAATGGTGGCCGCGACTATGGGCGACGGTAATCCGCCGCAAATAGTCGATCCAACGGAGCACCGATCGGTCGATCGCCCAAAGCGCGCCGCCGATGGTCGCGACAAGAATTGCCGCAAGCTGCGCCAGAGAGGTCCAAAGCCGCCATTGCTCGCCACCCAGAAACGGCGACATCTGCTGCCCGACCAGAACGAACCGGCCCGCCGGATCGATCGGGGTTACGAAATAAGTGGCCGTGCCGCCATCTTGTCGATTCAAGGCGACCAGACCACGCCGGGAACCGTCTGTGTCGATCGCCGGCCCATCGGGCCACCACACCGATGGCAGTTCGGCCGAATGCCGTTCGGCGATGGGATGCCCGGCGGAAAACAAGGCGAGGCCGGTGATGAACGGGGTTTTCTGCGGGTCGAGGATCAGGCCGGTTTCGGTCGGTGACCCATACAAAATCAGTAGGTTAGCCGGATCATTGCCGAGACGGAGGCCGATCGCGAGCCGGCCTTCGGGACTGCCGTCATTGCCATAGGCCGGCCCATCTCCCCCAGCCAGGGCTGAGCGTATGTCGTCAATCGCGCCAGCCATCGGGTTTCGACCGGTGCTACAGCCCGTGCCATTCCGGGCGATGAGGCGACCGGCCTCGAAACCGAACGGTTCGGCCGCATCCCGCATAAGTATCGCACAGCCATCATCGGCTGACGCCACGAGATCGGCGAGTGCCTTTGCCCGATCGGTAAACCGATCAAGCTGCGCCGCCGCGCCGTCGATCGCCGCCGCCGCCGCATGAAACTGAAACCGCCGCAACGCTAGATCGCCTTGCGCCGACCACAACATCACCAGCCCGAACATCGGTACAACCGCAACCAGCAGCAACAACAGAATACGGACGTGAAGACCCCGAAAATTGCTCACGCTATCGCCCGATAGTCCGACGGGACCATTATTCGAGATTGGCCGCCCCTATGGCTGTTCGCGAAGTAATGGTGAAGCAGCATCCGCTTCGGATTTGGCGTCCATTTGCCGCAATAGTTCGAGAAACCGTTCCGGAATCGGTTCCTTCAAGGCAGAATCATACATTGCTCGCAAAAGATTGCCGATATGGGCCTGGACTCCGACTTCCAACGGCACCGGCTTGTCCGCATGCGCGTTCGAACCGCCCACTAGGGAAAGGCGCGTTTCCTTCGCATCCCTCCGGTCGGCCGATGCACGTTTTCGCATTTGCCAGCTCCAATCCTGTAGCACAGGCATTTCACCCTCGATCCAGTCCCAGTACGTCCTATCGCGCGCGCGACAAGGATCAGCGGCTCCTCTCCCGCACAACAGTCGCTCAAGAGGATAGTTCCCAACTTCATCGGCACACCGCCGAAGGGAACCTCAAGGCGAGTGAGGAGTTTATCGTCTGCCTAACCCGCTGTCATGCGTTTCGCAAAATTCCGTCGAGGATTCCATGTCGATCTCCGTCAAACTCGCGCCGCATCTGCCCTTTCTGCGCCGATTTGCACGCGCCCTGGCCGGTACCCAGGCCAGCGGGGATGCCTATGCCGTCGCCGCACTCCAATCCCTTGTTGAGGAACCGGATTTATTGATCGATCCGGACGATTTACGGGTCTCGCTCTATCATCTCCTGCTGCGCGTCTGGTCGATGGTCCCGACCAATAGCGGTACTGTGCGGGGGAGTGAGGCCGCAACGCTGCCGACTTTGCGGAATCTGGCACCGCGTTCCCGGATTGCGTTTCTGCTGACGGCGGTCGAAGGCTTCACGCCCGATCAGGTGGCGCGGGTCCTCGAATGCTCGCCTGGGCAGGCCGAGGATCTGATTGCGACAGCGCGGGAAAATCTTGCGTCCGAAATCGCCGCCGATGTGCTGATCATCGAAGACGAGCCGATCATTGCGATGGATCTGGAGACTTTGGTCGAGAGTCAAGGGCACCGCGTCATCGGGATTGCCGCGACCCATGCCGAGGCGATCGAACTGGCCCGCAACGAACGGCCAGGACTGGTACTGGCCGATATTCAATTGGCCGACGGCAGCTCGGGGCTGAATGCAGTGAACGAAATATTGCGTTCCGTCGATGTGCCCGTGATCTTCATCACCGCATATCCCGAACAGCTTCTGACCGGCGAACGCCCCGAACCGGCCTTCCTGGTGACCAAGCCATTCCGGATCGATGCGCTCAAAGCGATCATCGGCCAAGCTCTGTTTTTCGCCGGTAGCTTGCCGGCACATGCCGCACGCTGAGGCCGGTCTCAGCCGGCGTCTCGGCGAACCGATCGTCGAAAATCGTGCAACCCGCTGCGATCTCCGTGGGTTGGTGCCCAGGGTGTCGTCGGTGGGTTTCAAATTGAGGTTGGCATTGTGACAGAGACGCGGGATCGGCGGATTGAAGATCTGGCCGTGATCGGCAATACGCACAGTGCTGCGGTGATTGGCGCTGACGGCACGATCGAGTGGCTGTGCCTGCCTCGGTTCGATTCGCCGGCGCTGTTCGCCGCCCTGCTGGGCACCGATGCCAACGGCAGTTGGCGGCTGGCCGCGACCGATCCGGCTGCCCGGCGCTCGCGCCGATATCGTTCGGGCACCGCGATTTTGGAAACCACCTTCGCGACCGAGACTGGAACCGCCACGATCATCGATTTCATGCCCGTGCCGGAAAACGAGAATCAGATCGACCTCATCCGCATCGTGCGGGGTGATGCCGGCGCGATCGAGATGGCGATGGAACTTCGCTTCCGCTTCGATTACGGGCGATCCATGCCGTGGCTGCGCCGAACCGAGCAGGGGCTGACGGCGATCGCCGGACCCGACGCCGTGCAACTCGTCACCGGCGTCGCTACGGAAAACCGCGATTTCGCGACCGTCGCGACGTTTCGGGTCGAGGCCGGGCAGACGCAAGCCTTCACCTTGACGTGGTATCCCTCGCATCTCGATCCGCCGCACCCGCGCGATCCGTTTGCGTTACTGGACGCGACCGAGACGCGCTGGCGCCAGTGGATCGGCCGATCGGAGTATGACGGGCCGTGGCGCGACTTGGTCGAACGATCGCTGATCACGCTGAAGACGCTGACCTATCGTCCGACCGGCGGCCTTGTCGCCGCTGCCACGACCTCGCTGCCGGAACAGATCGGCGGGCCGCGCAACTGGGATTACCGGTATTGCTGGCTGCGCGACTCGACGGTCACGCTCTATGCGCTGCTCAATTCCGGCTATCGCGACGAGGCGGCGGCTTGGCGGGCCTGGTTGATGCGCGCCGTGGCCGGTTCGCCCGAGGAATTGCAGATCATGTACAGCATCAAGGGTGCGCGGCGCTTGACCGAACATGAATTGGGCTGGCTGCCGGGTTTCTGCGACAGCAAGCCGGTGCGCATCGGCAATCAAGCTTATGCGCAACTGCAATTGGACATATTCGGCGAGTTGTTCGACACGTTCCATACGGCCCGCCGTCACGGCATCGATGAGCCGGAGCAGACCTGGCCGCTCCAGAAGGTGCTGCTCAGGTTTCTCGAACGGGTCTGGCAGCAGCCGGACGAGGGCATTTGGGAAATTCGGGGCGAGCCGCGCCATTTCGTCCATTCCAAGGTCATGGCGTGGGTCGCACTCGACCGGGCGATCAGGAGTGCGGAGGAGTTCGGTTTCGATGGGCCGGTCGATGAGTGGCGTGTGCTGCGCGCACGCATCCACACCGACGTCTGCACCAAAGGGTTCGATGCCGCGTTGGGCAGTTTCGTACAATATTATGGCGGCAAGACGCTTGATGCCGCCCTGCTGATTCTGGTTCATGTCGGCTTTCTGCCGCCCGACGACCCCCGCATCTGCGGCACGATCAGCGCGATCGAGCGCACGCTGATGCGCAACGGCCTGCTACGCCGCTATTCGACGGAGACAGAGGTCGATGGCCTGTCCGGCGACGAGGGTGCCTTCATCGCGTGCAGCTTTTGGCTGTGCGATGCCTATGCGTTGTGCGGCCGGATCGACGAGGCGCGCAAGCTGTTCGAAAGACTGCTCGGCGTCGCCAACGATCTGGGGCTGATGGCCGAGGAATATGATCCGGTCACGCGGCGGCAATTGGGAAATTTTCCCCAGGCCTTTTCGCACGTGGCCCTCATCAATACGGCGCATACCCTGACCGATGCCTGCGGTGCCGCAATTCAGCGCGCTTCGCTGGCGCAATCCGACGCGCAAGCGTCTGCCCGTTAAGCTGACGCAAACCCTAGATCAAGATGATTTTCGGTCGTTTCGACCTGAACGCACCGGGCTCTAGCGCGGCTGGACGTCCGGCTGGTTGTCCGCTGTGCCGGGCGGCGGAATGATCGGCATGCTCTGCGGCCCGAGATCGGGCGCGGGCTTGGCCATCGTCGGATCGACATTCGGCGGCGGCGTGATGACGCCATGTGAATTGCCGAGCTGACGGCTGAGCGAAATCGGTGCTTCCGGGTCGCCCGGCACGTCTCGCGACGGTGGGATGACCGAAGGCTGGTGGACCGATGGCGGTTCGGGTGGTGTGCCGGGCACTTGTGCGCCGGCAATGGGCACCCAAAGCGCAAGACTGGTCGCCAGCAAGGCGGATCCGAAGGATTTACCCATGGAAAGACCTCCCGCTGTCGGCGCGGCGCGTTCCGCGGTCGGAACGCACCGATTTCACGGCATGACGCCGGTCAATAGCACGGCGCGGGGCCGGCATTGACCTGGTTGGGTGACGTGAGGCCACCCACAGCACCGCCCGCAACGGCACCGGCA
>JBAVTK010000498.1:0-5443 GCA_049696095.1 Aliidongia sp.
TTATTTCGGCACACCGCGTGGCATCGAAACCCTGCCGAACGGCGAACGGCGCGGCTTTAACACGCAAAGCTATACGACATCCGAGATCGAACGGGTCGCGCGCGTCGGTTTCGATCTGGCGCGCAAGCGGCGCGGCCGGGTCTGTTCGGTCGAAAAAGCCAATGTCATGGAATCGGGCATGCTGTGGCGCGAGGTGGTGAGCGATCTGCATAAGACCGACTATGCCGACGTGACGCTCAGCCATATGTATGCCGATAATTGCGCGATGCAGCTCGTGCGCTTTCCCCGGCAATTCGACGTGATTCTGACCGACAATCTGTTCGGCGATATTCTGAGCGATTGCGCGGCGATGCTGACCGGTTCGCTCGGCATGCTGCCGTCGGCCTCGCTCGGCATTGAGATTGGCGGCCGGTGCCGAGCACTCTATGAACCGGTCCATGGCTCCGCGCCCGACATTGCCGGGCTGGGGGTGGCCAATCCGCTGGCCGGCATCCTCAGCTTTGCCATGATGCTGCGCTATTCCTTCGATCTGGCCGATGAGGCGACCCTGATCGAGCGTGCGGTCGAAATGCTGCTGGGGCAGGGGGTGCGAACGGCGGACATCGCGCTCGATGGCGTGGCGCCGGTCTCGACCGCGGAAATGGGCAAGGCGGTGATCGCAGCACTGGAGAGGTTAGCCGGTTGACCGGGCAGCCATGCAAATCCCCCCGCGGTATTGGGCCACGACCAAGGGTATGATACCGCCCCTTTTTCAGAATGAAACCGAGGACATACCATGGGCTATCGGGTCGCCGTGGTCGGCGCCACCGGCAATGTCGGGCGCGAAATCCTGCAAATCCTCGCCGAGCGCGAATTCCCGGTCGATGAGGTCGTGGCATTAGCCTCGTCGCGTTCGATCGGCAGCGAGGTTTCGTTCGGCGAAGACGAGTCGCTGCGCGTGCGCGACCTTGATACATTCGATTTCAAGGATATCGACATAGCGCTGTTCTCGCCCGGCGCCAAGGTCTCGGCCGTTCATGCGCCGCGTGCTGCCAAGGCCGGCGCGGTGGTGATCGACAACACCTCGCAGTTCCGCATGGACCCGGACGTCCCTTTGGTCGTGCCCGAGGTCAATCCCGAGGCGATCGCGCGTTATACCAAACGCCACATCATCGCCAATCCGAATTGCTCGACCATTCAGATGGTGACGGCGCTCGGCCCGCTGCATCGGCTGGCCAAGATCAAGCGCATCGTGGTCGCGACCTACCAATCCGTCTCCGGCGCCGGCAAGGAGGCGATGGATGAGTTGTTCAACCAGACCCGCGCGATCTATGTGAACGACGCCATCAAGCCCGAGCAATTTCCCAAGCGGATCGCCTTCAACGTCATCCCGCATATCGACGTCTTCATGGAAGACGGCGCGACCAAAGAAGAATGGAAGATGGTGGTCGAGACCCGCAAGATCCTCGATCCGGACATTGCGGTGACCGCGACCTGCGTGCGCGTGCCGGTCTTCATCGGCCATGCCGAGGCGATCAATGTCGAATTCGAGCGGCCGATCTCGGTCGAGCAGGCGCGGGCTGCGCTGAAGGCCGCGCCCGGAATCTCGGTCGTCGATCACCGAGTCGATGGCGGCTACGTCACCCCGCAGGAATGCGCGGGCGAGGACATGGTCTTTGTCAGCCGCCTGCGTGCCGACCGGACCGTGGCGCATGGGCTCAATCTTTGGGTCGTCAGCGACAATCTGCGCAAAGGGGCGGCCCTTAACGCCGTGCAGATCGCCGAGCTTTTGGCCCAGGATTATCTTGGCCGGCGCTGACGCCATTTTGCTTGTGCTCTCACCCAAATCGCTTTCCGTGCTGAATCAAGTTGCGCCTCCCGCGCTTTTCGGGAAGAAACTCAGCTATGGAATCGATGTCCGTCATTTCCAAGGGGCCGCAAGTGAATAAGAATATCGTACTGATGCTGGCTTGTACGGCGGCGGCGACCGTCTCCACCGCCGCAAGGGCGCAGACCGCGACCGGTTTTGCCATCAATGCCGAAGGCTATTACTACGAATTCGACGAGCCCGGTTTCGACCGGCAGAGCGGCCCCTATGGCACGGTCGGCGGCAGCTATACCGGCTATTATTTCGACACGTTTTGGACGGCGGATCTTCGATTCGGTGCCGGCGTCACGGATTTCACCTCAAGCGCTTCCGGGACGATCAACAACATCTGGGATTATTCCAGCGAATTGCGGTTGATCGCGACGCGTGACATCGAATTGAGTTCGGACATCATTCTCCAGCCGTCGCTTGGTCTTGGCTATCGCGTGCTCTACGACAATGCCGGCGGCGCTATTTCCAGCAATGGCAGCATCGCGATCAACCGGCTGACCCAATATCTCTATTGGCCGGTCGGCATCGGCTTCAGCTTTCCGGCCGGCTCGGTCACTTTCAAGCCGTCCTTCGAATATGATTTCCTGATCGACGGCAACGTTACCGCCTATACCGCCGGCCTCGGCGGCATCGACAATAATCTCAGCAATGATTTGAATTCCGGCTCGGGCTTCCGCGTCAAACTCGATACCGAGGTCCAGACGACCAACGGCAAACTGACCTTCGGCCCGTTCCTGCATTATTGGTCGGTACGCGTCTCCGATCTGGCGCCGATCAATGCCGGCGGCCAGACCGTCGCAGACGCGTTCGAGCCGATCAGCCATACTTGGGAGGCCGGTTTCGGGGCGTCGCTCAAATTTTGAAGTAGATCCGGTATTATGTAGCGCCCGAGACCACAACCTATCTTCATGATCGGTCGAAGCACTAACTCGGAAGCGTGCCGAACTCTCAGGCGAAATCATCCGGGCACAGAAGGATATTGAGCGCTTGCGAGGCGAAGTCGCGGCGCTCAATACCAGGATCCGAATCTTCGATCCCTCGCAAGTGCCTGCCCGCATCCGGCCGGTCGTGAAGCTGCGAAACCGGACGGTGCCAGGGCTGAAACACGGCGAGTTCGGGCGCCTCTTGCTCACGGTGCTGCGCGACGCTATCGATCGGTGAGATTGCCGAACGACTCGGAGCCGCTCACGGCATCGATATCACCATGCCAGCCAAACGCGGCGCCATCAAGTCGAAGATCCGGGCTCACCTTTCGGCGCAGGAACCGGGGACGATCGCAAAGGGGCAGCGCGGCGGGACGGTGATTTGGAAGGTGGCGTAGCGGGGAGGCCGTAACTTGATCATGCGGCCTAAAGTACATATAGCAAAACCCCGCCGGTCGGGGTTTCGCTGTGAATGGATTAAGGCTAACGGTTTAGGCGAGCTTTGCGGATTGGCGCTTTGAAAAAGTCGGATCGCCGTGGTTCTCAGGGCCTGTATAATTCAGCACTGCCCTCTTTTGCTCTGCGGTTAATCCGGCAAAGAATCCTGTCATTGGGCGGGACTCTGTGTAAACGGGGTCCAGTGTGGGAACGGGCTGCTCGGTTCGCAGGATCGCCAGCAACTGCGGCGACAACATGACGTAGCGGTCTTTGCCGCCCTTGCCCTGCTCGGCCCGGATGACCATCCGCGCGCTGTCGATATTCCCGACCTTGAGTGCCACCACCTCGGACACGCGCAGACCGGCGCTATAGGCCGCCGTCAGAGCCACCCGATTGCGCAGGCCAGGGCACTGCCTGGAGGAACCGCGTGATCTCGTCGGCGCTCAGCACTATCGGCAGCTTCTTCGGTTCCTTGGCCGTGGCGATGCGGACGGCCTCATCCTTGCGCCCAAGCGTCACGCCGAAAAAGAAACGCAGCGCGCACGATACCTGGTTGATGTGCGACCACGACATGCCCAAGCCCGCCAGATGAATCTGGTAAGCCCGAACCTCCTCAACGCCGAGCAGGTCCGGCGACGCTTTGAAAAAACGGCTGAACTTCGCAACCGCATACACGTAAGATTGCTGGGTCGCTGGCGAAAGATTGCGAACCGTCATGTCGTCGAGAAGCCGCCGACGCAGCGGGGTCATCTGAGCCATCACAGGGTCTCCTGTCTGATGATTGGGTGTCGACAACCACAATCCTCTCAGACAGGAGCCTCATCAGGCCAAGCCCGCTCCAAATCCCGCGTCAGCGGGTTCGTTCAATACCGGCATTAGACTCGTGGCCCTGGCACTCGCGAAGCGTCTGGAGATTTCGTTTCACGTCTGCTTCGAGTTGGTTCTTGCGATTTCATCGGCCCGGCCACGAACAGCGCTTATTGTGTCGTCGGCGACCTGATGAAGGGATTGCTGGACGTCGACCGCGTCATACTCCACACCGCTCGCGTCAAGTCGTTGCACCTCTACCCTGGAGGTTAGTCCGATCGGATGTGCCGAGTGACTCAATCCACTGGTCTACGACAGCGGCTGTCTCCGCTTGATGCACCATTGAGTTGTGATTCCCAGGGGCATCTGCCACCTCGGTTGAAAAATCCCAGGTAGAACGCCAGTTATTCTCCTTCAGTCCCGCCATCGGTTCGATTGCCCGGATATGGAGGGTTGGGGCAAATAGCTGAGTCGCGTTCCAGGATTGCCCGGACTCGCCCCTCAAATGAGCTTGGAATATTTGATGATACCATGACTGTGCCGTCAACGCCGCATCCGAAATTCCGCCAAGGAAGGAAGATTGGTCCATCGCGACCAAGTTCAGTACACGAGCCATAGCTGGAGTAAGGTGCCCCATCTCGAAAGTATCCAAACTCACGACACCGGCAGGTGCGCGGTCGATTCGTTCCAGATACTCGGCCACCATATGCGCAACCCATCCGCCTGCGGAATGCCCCAATAATATAAACGGCTCGGTTCCCGCGCAGGCTAAGACAAGCCGGGCCCGCGAAGAGATAAATTCATCAATGTTTTCCGCGAGCAGCTGCCCGTCGCGATAGCCGGGATGGGGGATGACCCAGAGGTCGCGCCGGTTCTTGAGATGAGAGGCAAAGCGCGCATATACGACAGGACCAGAAGGAACAAAGAAGGGTGGAAAGCAAATCAATTTTGCCGCCGCAGGGCCGCGGCTTAGTCGAATGGACGGTTCTGCGCAGGCGTCGCGCATTGAACGTGCCGATGCTTCCAAAGTAATCCGCAATTGCGTCGCGGCGGATAGGAGTTTCTGGCTCTCTTCATACGCGCCGGCCTCGTACGCTTGCCGAATAAGGTGAATGAAATGACCATCATTGTCCTCGGCGGAAGAGAGCGGCACTACCGCAGAGCTACCGGGTACTGCGGGTTCGAAACGAGTCAAGAGAGCGACCGCAAGCGCGTCAGGGGTTTGGTGATCAAATAGAATTGTTGCCGGCAGGCGCAGGCCGGTGGCGCTGGCGAGGCGGTTGCGGATCTCGACGGCCATGAGGGAGTCGAGGCCGAGTTCCTGAAGGGGCCGGGTCGGTTCGATTGCGCCCGCTGCGGCGAGGCCGAGGACGGCGGCCGCTTCGGTGCGCACGAGATCGAGCACAATGCCCGCGCG
>JBAVTK010000499.1:0-4998 GCA_049696095.1 Aliidongia sp.
CCCGACTGCCCTCGGCGGCACCCTTGCCGACGGCGACGCCATCATCGCCGGTTGGCTGGACGGCGGAGATCGATCCTTTGGATTATCAGGCGCGGATCGCCCGGCTGCTGGAGTATATTCGGGCTGGCGAGATTTATCAGGCCAATTTCACCGCCCGTCACCTGATGCCCCGCCCACCCGGCAGTGCCGCCGATCTTTACCGTTCGCTGCGACGGTCGAGCCCTGCCCCATTCGCGGCCTATCTCGCCTGCGGCCCGGATCTGGCCGTGGCCAGCGCCTCGCCTGAACGATTCCTCAGCGTCGACAGATCTGGCCATATCGAGACAAGGCCGATCAAGGGTACCCGGCCACGCGGCCGCGACCCCCAGGAAGATGCGCGTCTTGCGGCCGAACTCGCGGCGAGCGGCAAGGATCGCGCCGAAAACCTGATGATTGCCGATCTGATGCGCAACGATATTGGGCGGGTCGCGACGATCGGCAGTGTTGCCGTACCCTCGCTTTCAGCCGTCGAAACCTTCCCGGCGGTGCATCACCTGGTCTCGGTCGTCGAGGCGAGCTTGCGGCCGGGCGCCAGCCTGATCGATCTGCTGCGCGCCACCTTCCCCGGCGGCTCGATCACCGGCGCCCCCAAGCGGCGTGCCATGGCGCTGATCGACGAGGTCGAAGTGGCACGACGCGGTCCCTATTGCGGCAGTATCGTCTGGCTCGGCTTCGACGGCGCCATGGATAGCAGTATCATCATCCGCACCCTGACCATTACCCCTGATCTGGTCATCGCCCAGGCCGGCGGCGGCATTGTCTTCGAGTCGGATCCGGCGGCGGAATATGAGGAGATGATGGTGAAGATCCGGCCGTTGCTGCGCGCGATCGATTGTCCGTCGGAATGAAATATTGGCTGAACGGTCGGCTGGTATCGGCCGACAGCGCGCGACTTGACCCGAGTGACCGGGGCTTCACCTTGGGCGACGGTCTCTTCGAGACGATTTGCTATACCGATGGCCGGGCGCGCCACCTCGCCCGGCATCTGGCACGGCTGCGGCGGGCCGCCGAATATCTGGCGATTCCGCTCGATTGGGACGATCAGGCGATCGAGGCCGGGCTCGAAGCGGTGGTTGCGGCCGCGCATCTGCCGACCGCCGCGATCCGGATCACCCTGTCGCGCGGTCCGGCACCGCGCGGTCTGTTGCCGCCAGCCGTCGCGACGCCGACCCTGGTGATCACCGCGGGCCCTTTGGCGCCGGCAGCACCGCCGGCCCGCGCCATCATCGCGACGGTGACACGCCGCAATCAGGCCTCGCCGCTCGCCCGGATGAAGACGCTGAACGGTCTCGACAATATTCTGGCGCGCCGAGAAGCGCTGGAACGCGGCGCCGATGACGCGATTCTGCTCAAAGTCAGAGGCGACGTGGCCGAGGCGAGCGTCGCCAACCTCTTCATTCTGGCCGATGGCGTGCTCAAGACACCGCCGATCGAAGACGGGGCATTGCCCGGCATCGCGCGCGGCGTGCTGATCGAGCGCTGCGGCGCGATCGAAGCCACGCTGCGACCGGCCGATTTGCTGAATGCGGGGGCGGTGTTTCTGTCGAACAGCCTTGGGCTGCGGATGGTCGCTTCGATCGATGGGGCGATGATCGGCGACGGAAACCTACCGGCCGAACTCGCCGAATCGGTCAGGATCGCTCTATCGTCGGAGTAGACC
This sequence comes from Aliidongia sp., assembly GCA_049696095.1. Classification (GTDB taxonomy): domain Bacteria; phylum Pseudomonadota; class Alphaproteobacteria; order ATCC43930; family CGMCC-115725; genus JAXDMU01. Next base: position 1,700 of record JBAVTK010000499.1, read on the forward strand.
CGCCGGACTTCATCGCCAACTGGCGGCGGGCGTGTCGATCGGGCATAGCGGGCGGCGAAACGCTACGATATAACATCTGCCGACCGGGTTGGAGGGATGGTTCAGGGCATGCGTTTCGGGATGTTGCGGAGTCGAAGGCTGCGGGACTGGGGGGCGCGACTGGCGGCCTTTGCCTTGCTGCTGCAACTCGCCATCTCGGCCGGACACATGCATCCCCAGGACGTTTTCGGCTCGCTCGGCCACCCGATCGCGCCCGGTCACGGCGCGTCGTGGTTACAGAGCGGCGCTGGCCATGCTCCGACCGGTACTCCCGCCGATGCGGATGGCGATCAATGTGCGATCTGTGCCGCGATGCAACTCGTCGCGACCGCCGTGCCCCCGCCCCCGTTCCTGCTGTCGGTGCCGTTCGATCCGATCGGCCCGTCGCGCCCGGCCGGCGACCACCTCTTGCCGGATGCGACTTCCTTCCGGCTCTTCCAGTCGCGCGCGCCACCCTTCGTCTGAAATCGATACGTCCCTCCTGCCCGGCCCGCGCCAGCACGCGGGTCGCGGTGACTTGCCGATTTTCAGACGGAGTCTCTTCATGCGTCGCATTTCTGCGGCGGCTCGCAAGCCTGCCTTTCTGCCCTCCGGCGGAGCCCAGACGGCTCTGTCACTTGTCCTTTTGTATGCCGCGCTGCCGATGGCGGCCAGGGCGCAAGAAGCCGTCGCCCAAGCGCCGGCCACCGCACCGGAATCGGCCACCGAAGAGATTTCGGTCATCGCCAAGCGCCTGAATCAGGCGCGCGCCAGCATAACACCGAGTATCGGCGCTTCGACCTTTACATTTACCAATGAGTCGATTCAGTCCCTGCCGGGCGGCGAAAACAGCTCGATCGATCAGATCACGCTCCAGGCGCCCGGCGTCGATCAAGACAGTCTCGCCAATGGCGGGCTGCATGTCCGCAACGAGCATTTGAATGTGCAATACCGCATCGACGGTATCGTGCTGCCCGATGGCGTCAGTTTCTTCGGCCAAAGCATCAGCCCGCGTTTCGTCGCCTCCGAACAATTGGTGACCGGGGCACTGCCGGCCCAATATGGCCTGCGCACCTCCGGCATCATCGATATCACCAGCAAGACCGACCAGTTTCAGGATGGCGGCACCATCGGGATTTACGGTGGCAGCTACGGCACGATCGAGCCGAGCGCCACCTATGCCGGTACCGCCGGCAGCTACAGCTATTTCGTCACGGGCGATTATCAGCAGAGCAATCATGGCGTCGATGGCGTGACGCCGGCCTATAACCAGATCCATGACGACAATCTGCAAAACCATGAATTCGCCTATATCGACAAGATCCTGGATCCGTCGAACAAGGTCAGCCTGATCCTCAGCAACTTCAGCAGCCAATTCCAGATCCCGAACAATCCCGGCCAGGCTCCGGTCGCCGGCATCAGTGCCATCAACGGCGTGCCGATCGCGGACATCAACTCGGCCGATCTGCATGAGCATCAGATCGAAACCGCCCAGGTCGGGGCGATTTCCTTCCTGCATTCCGCCGATGATCTGAATTTTCAGGTCACCGCCTTCACCAAATACAGCTCGCTGCATTATCATCCAGACGATCTAGGCGACCTCGCCTTCACCGGCATCGCCCAGGATGCGTTCCGGACCAGCTTTGCCTCCGGTCTACAGGCCGATGGCAGCTACCAACTCGGCGCCGATCATACGCTGCGCGCGGGCTTGCTCGTAACCGTCGAGCATGTGACGGCCGATACCAATTCCAACGTGCTGGCAGAGACCGGCACCGACGCCGCCGGCACTCCGATCTTCGCAACCAATACCACGAACATCGTCGCCGATTCGGAAAAGACCGGCTACACCTACAGCACCTATCTCCAGGATGAATGGAGCGTCTTGCCGGATGTCACGGTCAATTATGGCGGCCGGTTCGATGTGATCAATGGCTTCACCGAGGGCAACCAGATCAGCCCGCGTGTCAATACGGTCTGGCAGGCCACGCCATCGACCGTGGTCCATGCCGGCTATGCCAGCTATTTCACCCCGCCGCCGCTCGAACTCGTCTCGACCAAGAATGTGAATCTGTTCGCCAATACCAGCGGTGCCGCGCTGGAGACGCTGAATTCACCGATCAAGAACGAGCGCGCGCAATATCTCGATACCGGAATCATCCAGGACGTCACATCCAATTTCAAGGTCGGCCTCGATATCTATTACAAATACTCGCGCAATCTGCTCGATGAGGGTCAATTCGGCGCACCGGTGATTCTGACGCCGTTCAATTACCATGTCGGCTACAATCGAGGCGTCGAGCTGACAACCTCCTATCAGCAGGATGGTTTCACCTATTACGGCAATCTGGCGATTGCCGAGCAAAAGGCCGAAGGGATCAATTCGGCACAATTCAGTTTTCTTCCGGCCGACATCGCCTTTTCCGCCAGTCATCTGATCAACACCGACCACAGCCAGCATGGGACCGCCTCGGCCGGAGTCTCGTATCTGCTGGACGGGACCAGATATAGTGCCGACATCGTCGCCGGCACCGGGGTTCGCGATACGCCTGTGGGCGAAAACATCAATGAGGGAACGGTTCCCTCCTATGTACAGGTGAATCTCGGCGTCTCGCATCGCTTCGATATCGCGGGCGGCCCGCTGACGGTCAGCGTCAACTTGACCAATGCGCTCGACGAAAATTATCTGCTGCGCAGCCAGACCGGGATCGGCGAATTCGCCAACCAGTTCGGGCCGCGGCGCAGCGTCTTCGTCGGCCTGACCAAGGAGTTCTGAAGGCCGACGGTATAAAGGCAAACGCGGCGGCGGAGCGTCATGGCCGGAAGAAGTCCCATGGGCACTGAGTTAAGCTCTTTTATCGTCATGGCCGGACTTGTTCCGATAGGCGCTAAGATAGCGCGTCCTCCCACCCGTCATGCCCGGCCTTGTGCCGGGTACCCACGTCGGACCGCCGCCGCCTTTGCTTGAGGCAAAATGTGCTATGGCCCGACGTGGGTGACCGGGACAAGCCCGGTCATGACGATAAGGGAGCTTAACGTAGCGCCTATGGGCCTCGTCCCCACAGGCTCAATGGCCACACCGAATTTTGCGGTGGCGATCGAAAAAGCTTGACGTGGATCACGTTTTATGTTCTTGTTTCGTTCATGGATAATCTGGACTCGATACCCCAGCCGGCCAGCCCGGCCCCCAACGATCCCACCCCGGATCGGCCGGAGAGTCGCGACTGCTGTTCGGATGCGGCGATCGAGGCGCGCATGGCACGGCAATTCGATGTGCTGGCCGC